>JAIFND010000124.1 GCA_020047915.1 bacterium
AACCGCATCGCCGTCTCGGTGCGCCTGGCGGACGGACGCGAAGGCCTGCGCGACAGCGCCTGGGTGGTTTGCCGGGCTGCCGCCGCGCCGCCGCGCGTGCATGTGCTGGCGGTGGGTTGCGGGCGCTACCGCCAGGCCGGTCTCGACCTCGACTTCGCGGCCAAGGACGCGCGCGATCTGGCGGCGGCGCTGAAGCCGGCGACAGCGGCCGTGGTGCTCGACCAGGAGGCGACGCGCGAGGGCATCGCGGCGGCGGCAGCGCGTTTGCGCGGTGCCGCTCCGCAGGATGTCGTGGTGGTGTTCCTGGCCGGCCACGGCGTGCTCGACGAGGCGGGCGGCTACTGGTTCCTGACCCACGATGCCGATCCGCGCGCGCCGTCGGCGCGGGCGCTGTCCTACGCGGCGATCGAGGATCTGCTGGAGGCTGTGCCGGCGCGTCGTCGCCTGGTGCTGCTCGACACCTGTCATGCTGGCGAGGTCGATGGCGAGGGGTTGGTAGCGGTGGCTGCGCCCGGCACCGCGCCGGGGGTGCGGGCGCGCGGCCTGCGCGCGTGGAAGACCTCGGCGGCACCGCGCGGCTTCGACTTCCTCGACCTGCGCAGCGGAGTCGGCGCGGCGGTGCTGGCATCGTCGGCTGGCCTCGAATTCGCGCTGGAGTCGGCCGAGTGGGCCAACGGCGTCTTCACCCTGGCGGTGCTCGAAGGCTGGGCGCGCGGGGCGGCGGACGGCAACGACGACAAGACGGTGCGGGTCGGTGAACTCGCCGCCTACGTCGGCCGCCGCGTGCAGGCGCTGACCGGCGGCGCGCAGAACCCGGCCCTGCGTTCGCTCAACCGCAGCGTCGATGCCGTGCTGCCGCGCTGATCAGCCGGCCTTGCCCAGCGCCTGGTAGCGCGCATACAGCGCGTCGTAGGTCTTGCGCTTGCGCTTGTCCGGCTTGACCGTGCGCTCGATGCGGCTGGCCATCTTCTTCTGTGCCGTGGCCATGTCGCGATAGGCGCCGCCGACCACGGCGCCGCAGATCGCGCTGCCCAGCGCGCAGCACTGGTCGCTGGCGACGATGGCGATGGGCGTCTGCATGACATCGGCGCAGATCTGCATGGCGAGGGGGCTCTTGCGTGCGATGCCGCCCAGGGCGATCACCCGCTTCACCGGCACGCCGTGCTCGGCGAAGCGCTCGGAGATGGCGCGGGCGCCGAACGCGGTCGCCTCGACCAGGGCGCGGAAGATGTGCGCCGGGCCGTGCCCGAGGTGCAGACCGCTGATCGCGGCGCGCGCGCGTGCGCTGGCGTCGGGGGTGCGCCGGCCGTTGAACCAGTCGAGGGCGACCAGGCCGCCGGCACCGGGTTCCAGCAGCGCCGCCTGCGCGGTCAGCGCCGGCAGGATGCGGTCGGCATCGCCGCCCTTGGCGCCGCTGAGCGCGACGCCGGCCAGTAGGGTCTTGCGCCACCAGGCGTACACGTCGCCGAAGGCGCTTTGGCCGGCCTCCAGGCCGACCAGGCCGGGCAGGATCGAGCCATCGACCTGACCGCAGATGCCGGGCACCGACTTCCGGCCGACCGCCTTCGGCGGGGCGACCAGCATGTCGCAGGTCGAGGTGCCCATGACCTTGGCGAGTTCGAAGGCTCCGGCTCCGGCACCGACCGCGCCGAGGTGGGCGTCGAAGGCGCCGACCGCCACCGGCACGCCGACCGGCAGACCGAAGCGGCCAGCCCATTCGGGGCACAGGCGACCGGCTTCGACGTCAGCCGTGTAGGTGTCCTGGTAGAGCCGGCCACGCAGCGCGCCGAGGCGCTTGTCGAGAGCGTTGAGAAAGCGCGTGTCGGGCAGGCCGTCCCAGCCGGCATGCCACATCGCCTTGTGTCCGGCGGCGCAGCGGCTGCGCTTGATCAGGGCGGGGTCGCTGATGCCGCACAGCACGGCCGGCACCCAGTCGCAGTGCTCGACCCAGGTGTGGGCCGCTTTCGCCACGCGTGCGTTGGCGCGGGTGACGTGCAGGATCTTCGACCAGAACCACTCGCTGCTGTAGATGCCGCCCGACCAGCGGGTGTAGTCGGTGTGCTTCCCGCCGTGCGCCAGGGCGTTGATCTCGTCGGCCTCGTCGGCGCCGGTGTGGTCCTTCCACAGCACGCACAGGGCGTCGGGATCGCTGGCGAAGGCCTTGGTCAGGGCCAGCGCACGGCCGTCGGCACCGACCGGCAGCGGGCTGGAGCCGGTGGTGTCCACGCCGAGTCCGCACACGCGCAGGGCCGAGCCCTTCGGCGCCTTGACCAGGGCGCCCTGCACCGCCTGCTGCATGCTGTCGAGGTGGTCCTGCGGATGCTGGCGGAACTGCTGTCGCGCCGCATCGCAGAAGTCGCCCTTGGCCCAGCGGCGGTAGTTGGAGACGGCGGACGAGATCTCCTGTCCGGTCTTCACATCGACGAGGAGGGCGCGCACCGAATCCGTACCGAAGTCGATGCCGAGGGCGAGGGCGTTGCTCATGGCGCGCCATCCTGTCTCTGTGCATCGTGCGCGCCAGGGTGCGAATGCGCAGATGTCAGGGGCATTGACGAATTGTCTGCCGGCCGTGCCTTTGACACAGTCGAGAGATATCCCGTTGCACCGGTTGCCACGGCCTCCGAGGTGTGAATCTGCGCCTATGCAGCAGAGCAAGCGCCCCCTGGCCAAGCCCCCCGTTCGGCCCATCGCCCAGCCGGTCCCGGTCAAACCGCCCGCGATCGACCTCGACGACAAGGCCCCGGCGAAAGCGATGCAGCGGACCACCACGGTGACCTCAGTCGCGGTGGCTGACGCATCCTCGATCGACGCCCAGCTCGACGCCCTGGCCACCCGCACCACGGTCGAGGACCTGGCACGGCGTGGCAAGAAGAACCTCAAGACCCTGTCGGAACGCCAGCTCAAGGAATGGATCCGAGAGGCTCTCCGCCGCGTCATCTCGACCACCACCAGCGACGCCGAGCAAGAGCGTCTGCTTGCTGCGACCCGGGCCGAGCTCAACAGCCTGATGAGCGAGGCCGGCAACGCCAATGCCGAGCACGAGGCGCTGCAGGCGCAGATCGCCCGGCTTACGGCGGATCTGGCAGTGTTGGCTGCCGAGCGCGATGTCCTGGCGCGGCGCATTGCCGAGCTGGAGCAGCGGCTCGACCAGGCGGCCGACCAGATTGCCGATGCCGAGATGGCTGCCGCCACCGCCGGCGATCCCGACATCGAGGTGGTCGAGTCGCTGCGCGCCGAGCTGGGCACAGCCTACTCCCGCCTGTCGGCCTCGGAGCATGAACGCGCCGGTCTGCAGAAGACCCTTGGCGCCCGCCTGATCGCGACCAGCGAGGTGGCCGCTGCGGTGCTCGAACTCGATCGTTCGTGCTACGGCGGACTGCATCTGCAACAGGCCCAGAGCAATGCGGCCGGTGACACCGCGGCCTTCTACGCCGACGAAGATGCCGCTCGTGCAACTGCCGAGGCGTTGGTGCGCGACCTCGCGGGCCTGCGTGGCGCCCTGGCCACCGCCGCGCCTGCCGTCGCCGACGAGAGCCTCGCTGGCGACCGCCAACGTGTGGCCGACCTGGCCGCACGCCTATCGACCGCTGCCGATCCCGCCGTCCTGGCCACCGCACTACGCGAGCGCGACGAGGCCCGCGCGCAGGTCGATGCCGCCAAGCGTACGGTGGCGCGGATGATCGCCCAGGCCGATCCCCAGGAGGCCCAGAACACCACGGCCCGGATCTCCCGCGCCGAGAGTGAGTCCAAGCTGGCGGCCGAACGCCTGGCTGGCGCCGAGACCCGTCTGGCCGCCGCCGAGCGCCGCGCCCAGGACGCCGCAGCGGCCTGCAGCCAGGCCACCGCCGAGGCCGAGCGCCTGCGCGCCGGCCAGGGGGCCGCGCACGAAGCCGGCCGCGCCGCAGCCGGCCGCGCCGAGGCGCTGTCAGCCGAGGTTGCCCGTCTGACCCGCGAGCTGTCCACGGCCCGGGCCGCCGCCGCCGAGGCCACGGCGCTGTCCGCCGAATGCGACCGGCTGGCAGCGTTGGGCCGTACCGCCGACGAGCGCGCCGCAGCCGCCACCACCGCCCTCGCGAGCGCCCAGGAGCGTTGGCGTGCCGCCGAGGCCAGCTGCCGCTCCGTCGAACTTTCGCTGGCTCAGCGGAGCAGTGTACCGGCCACCACCGCCGTGGAGGGGCCGGCCGAACGGACCACGGATCGGCTCAGCCATGCCGATGGCTCCTGGCGCTGGACCTGGTCGGACGATGGCATCCTGCGCCGCTCCGCCTTCCATGGCGCGTGGGGTGAAGAGGAACTGGTCGCCGCAGCGCCTGACGCCAGCGTGCTGCATCTGCCCGATGGGGCCTGGGCGGCGTGGCGCGATGCGGATGGCAGCGGCTGCCTCGCCAGCCCGGATGGCACCGTCCACGAACTCGGTCCGATCATCGCCCAGCCAGGACTGGTCCGCGGCACCGGCACGCCCGTTCCCTTCGTCGGTGTTGCTGCGCCAGGCGGCGTCGTGCAGGTGGTGGACGCGGATGGCCTGGCCGAAGAGCTGAGCAGCCGGCTGGGCGGACCGACGACGGTTGGACGGGTGTGCGCCTGGTGGTGGGCCCAGGAGGACAGTCGTCACCTCGCCTACCGCGACGCCCAAGGCGGCATCCATGAGTTGCTGGAACTCGACGGCGCCTGGTACCACGCCTCGTTGACCGGTCATACCGGCTGCCCGCCCGCAGCCGGCGACCCGGTCGGCTACGCCCCCGGCAACCACGAGCATGTGCTGTACCGTGCCGTCGATGGTCATTTGCATGAGCTGTGCTTCCACGCCGGCCGTTGGCTTGACCACGATCTGACGGCCGTCACCGGCTGCCCGGCGATCAGCGGACAGCCCAGCGGTGCCTACATCGCCGGACACCACCACATCGCCTTCCGTGCCGGCGATGGCTCGCTGCATCTGCTGCGCCTGGGCCTCGACTGGCGCCACACCGCGCTGCCGCGCCTGGGCTGCAGCGATGGCGACCCGGTGCTGTCAGGTGGCGGGACTGAAGGCGCTATCGCCTGGAGCGATGGCGGCCGTTGGCGCTGGGCGCGCTTCGCCGACGACCCAGCGTCTGCGAACCCCGAGCCGCTAGGCTGAAACCAGCCAGCACCCCGGGGTGCGGGGCGCAGCCCTGCGTTACAGTGGAGCGCGTCAGCGCGACCGGCCGCCGAGCGGCGGTGGACGGATACAATGGGCGTAGCCCATCCGTCCACGGTTTCGGAGCGGAGCGACGAAACCGAGCCGCGACAAAGGCCGGGGGGCAGGCCCGCAGGGCCGCGGGGGCGAAGCCCCCGAACTCAATGCGTTGGGCGGGAAACCGCCATGCTGAACCCCCACCCGCCGGTCGCCTGGCTGATCTTCACCAGCACGCGGTTCACGCCGGGACGCAGCTGGGCCACAGTCTGGTCCGAGGCGGCGCGCCAGCCGCGCTGGGCGTCGTTGCGGTGGACCTGCTTGCCGTTCACCCAGATCGCGATGCCGTCGTCGCTGCCGCAGGTCAGCACGGCCTCGCGCGCGTGCACCGAGTCGATCTCGGCGTAGGCCCAGGCCAGGGCCCATTCCGATTTTCCGCACGCGGCGTTGAGATCGACATAGCCGTTCGGCTTGGCGGTCACGGCCTGCCATACCGGGCGGGCTCCGCCACCCGAGCCGCCGGCCTGGGCCGCGGCCGCCTCCGGAGCGGCGTCGCGGGCCGCCGCCGCGTCGAGCGGCGTGGCGTCGGCGAGCGAGACCGCGCCCTGCTGCTTGGCCGGGAAGGGGCCGCAGACCTTCCAGGTCTTGATCGCTTCGTCGTCGAGGGCCTGCTGCTTGGCGTCCCAGCTGGCGCGCAGCTTCTTGGCATCGACCACCGGGAACTGCTTGCCGCTGGTCGGCACCAGGCTCTTCTTCTCGAGCTTCGGCATCAGATCGCCGTGCGCCGCGATCATCTCGTCGCACATCTCGACGATGCGGTCGGGGCTGACCGTCGCGGCGGTGAGCGGGTCGTACAGGCAGGCCTGGTAGACGTGGTCGCGGCGGCCTTCCATGGCGGCGCGGATGAACAGCTCGTGCTGCGTCACGTGCGGCATGATGTAGCCGATCAGCTCGGGCGGCAGCTCACCGACCTGGGCGTGGTGCAGGCCAGTGCGGTCGACCAGGGTCGGGGCCTCGACGATCGCGGTGCGCGGCAGGTTGGAGATCGTGCCGCCGTTGACCAGGTTGCCGTAGATGACCGCCGGCGCGCCGGTGACCACCGCCTGCATGATCTGGCTGGCGTACTCGTGCGTCTTGCACACATCCTTGATCGGCTCGGGTCCGGCGGCGAAGACCTTGAGCCGCTCGAACTCATCGACGATGCCGTCGCAGCGGCGCAGGTACTCGTCCATCGGCACGTCGTAGCGCGCGACCATCTCGCGGCCGTGCGGGATGAACCACGGGTTGTACTCGGCGTTGTGCTCGCTGCTCTCGGTGATGAAGCGGCCGAGGCGGCGCATCAGCTCGAAGCGCACCTTGTTGGTACCGTAGATCTTGGCGTCCTCCATCGCAGCGAACAGGCGCGGGTAGAGGTCGACTCCGCCCTTCTCCATCGCCAGGTAGAAGGCCATGTGGTTGATGCCGGCGCAGGTGAAGGCGACCTGGGCGGGATCCTCGCCGAGGTAGCCCATCAACTGGTTGAAGGTGCCCTGCACGCTGTGGCACAGGCCGACCGCGCGGATGCCCGAGGTGCGGAACACCGTCTGCATGTTCATCGACATCGGGTTCGAGTAGTTGAGCAGGATGCCGCGCGGGCACAGCTGCTCCATGTCGCGGACCAGTCCCGAGAGCATCGGGAAGGTGCGCAGGGCGCGGAACAGGCCGCCCGGGCCGGTGGTGTCGGCGATGGTGAATTCCAGGCCGAACTTGCGCGGGATCTCGAAATCGACCAGGGTCGAGTCGAAGCCGCCGATCTGCACCATGTTGATGACGAAGTCGGCGCCCTGCAGCGCCTCGCGGCGGTCCATCGTCCCGACGATGGTCGGGGTGCAGCCCATCGCCGCCGCCTGCTTGCGGCACAGCGCCACCGCGGTGTCGAGGCGCTCCTTGTCGATGTCCATGTAGACGATGCGTGCGTCCTTGAACTCGGGCACCGAGAGGATGTCGCCGGTCAGGTTCTTCGAGAAGACGACGCTGCCAGCGCCGATCATGGCCACGGTGATCATGGGAAGGCTCCTTGCCCGGGTGCGGGGCGTGATGGTGCCTGCAGGATAGCATGCCGATTACGCAGTCGTCATGTCAATCCGTGATCCGGAAGTGTGCAAAATGTGATATGCCGCTACTCCACCGTGAACAACGGCACGGCCCACACCTTGGCGGCGGCGGCGGCGCCCAGCAGGCGCTTGCGCGCGGCGACGACCAGATCGTCGCCGACCCCGGCGGCGGTGCGCACCGTGATCGCATGGTGCGCCGGCTTGGCGAAGGCGGCGGCGAGGGCTGCGGTCAAGGCGGCGTCATCGAGCGGGCCGGCTCCGGCGGCGAGTCCGCCGTCGGCGGCCAGGCGCAGCTCCAGCAC
This sequence comes from bacterium, assembly GCA_020047915.1. Taxonomy (GTDB): domain Bacteria; phylum Planctomycetota; class UBA11346; order UBA11346; family UBA11346; genus UBA11346. The sequence continues at coordinate 7,548 of JAIFND010000124.1, forward strand.
GGTCTCGGCGCGGGTGATCGCGAGGTGCACGACCGTGCGCGGCGGTGGGGCGATCGCGCTGTTGGCCTCGAAGCGCTGGTCCTCGTCGGCGCACGGGAAGGGGCTGGCGAGCAGCGCATCGGGCTCGTCGTAGCACACCGCCACCGAGCGCGTCGAATCGAGCATGAAGCGTTCGCGGCGCACCGGCTTGCCGTCCGGCCCGTTCTCGGCGACCAGCACCATGCGGCTGCCCGTCCACACCCAGGGCAGCGGCGGGAAGGGCCGGTCGGTGCCGCGGTCGCGCACCAGGGTGGCGGCGTCGGCGCTGCGCCAGCCGCCGTCCTCGTCGCGCCACAGCAGGGTCAGGCGCACCGGGGTGCCGCGCGCGGGCACGCCACGGCTCTCTTCGGCGGGGCGGCCGTCAGCCAGGCCGAAGGCGGCGAGGCCGGCCGCCTTGATCAGGGCCCCGTCGGTGGCGATCAGGCGGATCAGCGACTCGTGCGTCTTGCCTTCGCGCAGACAGGCGAGCACCTCGAGGCCATCGACCGGCCCCTTGTCCACCTGGATGGCGCCCTCAAGCACCACGCGCTCGCCGGGGACGAGGCGGACGCCGGGGGCCAGCAGGGTGCCGGCAGCAGGATCCCACGGGGCGCTGGCGTGGCTGGCCGGCAGCGGTCGGGGCGGCGCGGGCAGGGCGGCGAGGGGGTCGGCCTCGCCAGCGATCAGCGAAGCGGTCAGCAGGCAGCAGGCGAGGAGGCGGCGCATGGCGGCAGCTTCACAGGCCAAGCGCGGCTGTCGACCGGTGGATTTGCCCAGGTCATGTGCAGGCCTGGACCGCGGTGTCGATCCCTTGTCCTTGCCGTGGCGCGGTGTCCGCCACGCTGCCGCGCATGCCTGACGCCGTCGCCCTGCTCACCGAGGCTGCCGCCCTCGCTGAGGCCGCCCTCGAGGCCCGTCTGCCCGCCGCCACGGTCGAGCCGGCGCGTCTGCACGCCGCGATGCGCTATGCGATCTTCGCGGGCGGCAAACGCCTGCGCCCGGCCCTGGTGCTGCTCGCCTGCCGCGCGGTCGGCGGTGCGGACGCCGCCGCCGCCCCCGGCCTGGCCGCGGTCGAGCTGCTGCACACCTACACCCTGGTGCACGACGACCTGCCGGCGATGGATGACGATGATCTGCGGCGCGGCCGGCCGACCTGCCACAAGGCCTTCGACGAGGCGACCGCGATCCTCGCTGGTGATGCCTTGCAGACCGCCGCCTTCGCCGCCGCCGCCGAGCTCGGCGCCGAGGCGGTGCTGGTGCTGGCGCGCGATACCGGTTCGCTTGGCGTGGTCGGTGGCCAGCAGGACGATCTCGATGCCGAGGGCAAGCCGCCCGACGCGGCGCTGCTGGAACGCATCCACCGGCGCAAGACCGCGGCCCTGATCCGCGCCAGTTGCGAACTCGGCGCCCTCGCCGGGCGCGCCACGCCGGCCCAGCGCGCCGCCCTGGCGGCCTACGGCGAGGCCCTTGGCCTGGCCTTCCAGATCGCCGACGACGTCCTCGATGTCACCGCCACCGCCGCGACCCTGGGCAAGACGCCGGGCAAGGATGCGGCCCAGGGCAAGCTGACCTACGTGGCGGTGCATGGCCTCGACGCCGCCCGGGCCGAGGGTGCGCGCCAGGCCCGTCTCGCCCAGGAATCCCTGGTACCCTTCGGTGGGCGGGGCGCGGCGCTCGCCGAGCTTGCCCGGTTCGTGGTGGAGCGTAGCTCATGAGGCTAAACTCGGCGATAGGTTCGGTGTTCGACGTTCGGCGTGCGACGTTCCGCAGAGGAAAGGGCGGTTGGAGCGCTTCTCACCCTCAGGGGGAGGAGCAAGACCCCGTGCAAGAGCCTGCCTCGAAACGCCGAACGCCGAACGCCGAACGCCGAACGACATCCTGTAGGATGAGCCGCCTCTGTCTGCTGTTCCTGGCCACCGCGCTGACCGCGCTGGAATACGCCCCGACGGTGGACCAGTTGCGGTTGTACCGCTGGACCACCACGCAGACGACGCAGTGGGCCAGCGCCGGTGACACGCTGCGCTATGACACCGAGATCGTCTGGGACCTGGCCCTGCGCTGCGCCGCGATCGATGGCCCGCGCCTGACCCTGAACGCGACCTTCGTGCAGGTGCGCGCCACGCATCGCGGACCGGGCACGGAGATCACGGTGGACAGCACGACCGGCGCTGGCGGCGACGACCCGCTGCTCGGCCATCTCCTGGTGCTGGCCGGCAAGACCCTGGTCCTGACCGTCGATCGCGCCACCGGCGCGGTGTCGGCGGTCGGCGGAGCCGACGAGGTCATCGCGGCGATCAACCAGCGCGCTCCCGCCGCCGTGCCGGGTGATCCGCCGCCCCTCGACGCGCAGGCCAGGGCGGCCTACGGCCCTGCGGCGCTGGCCCGCCTGTGGAGCCAGATCCTCGCCCTGCCCGGCCCATCGGGCGCGGTGCCGCTGCCCGCGCCCTTCACTGGCGGGACGATGACACGCAGTTGGAGCGGCGAGGCGTGGACGGCCGCGATCGACGCCAAGGCCCCGCCGGCCTTCGAGCTGGCCAAGGATCCCGCCCCGGTGCGCGGCACGATCTCTGCCCTGAGTGGTGGCGGCACGGTGGCGCTGGATGGCGGCCTGCCGGCGAAGCTGACGGGCAAGCTGGATTTCACCCTGGCGATCGAGGCGCTGACCCAGCCGGTGGAAACGAAAAACGCCGTGAACTGGTCGCTCACGGCGCTTTAGCTTCGGGGGCCTTGCCCCCGGCCCCCCGCGCTTTGTCGGGGCTCGGTTTCATCGCTTCGCTCTGAAACCGTGGCGGCATCGGCTGCGCCGATTGTATGCCGCCACCGCCCCTCGGCGCGCGATCCTCGCTGGCGCTGCGGCCCTACTTCAGCAGATCTTTGATGGTATCGCGCTCGCCGACCAGTTCGGCGTTGGTGGCGGCGATCTTCGACTTGGCGTAATCGTCGTGGGTGAAGCTCTTGTCCACCTGGTACTCGCCGGGGGCGACGGTGCGCACCGGGACGCTGGCCCACACGCCGGGGGCGAAGCCGTAGCTGCCGTCGCTCTCCAGGGCGATCGAGTGCAGCGCCGTGCCGACCGTGTTCAGGGCCTTCACATGGTCGATCAGGGCGTTGGCCGCCGAGGTGGCGCTGCTGACGCCGCGCGCCTCGATGATCGCCGCGCCGCGCTTGCCGACCGTGGGCACGAAGGTGTCCTTCAGCCACGCCTCGTCGGTGATCACCTGCTGCACCGGCACGCCGTTGATGCGCGCGTTGCGGAAGTCCGGGAACATGGTCGGCGAGTGGTTGCCGTAGATCACCAGGTCGTGGATGGCGGTGATCGGCACGCCGGCCTTCTTGGCGATCTGCGCCACGGCGCGGTTCTGGTCGAGGCGGGTCATGGCGGTGAAGCGGCTGCGCGGCAGGCGCTTGGCCTGGTTGGCGGCGATCATGCAGTTGGTGTTGCACGGATTGCCGACCACCGCGACGCGGCAGTCATCGGCGGCGACGGCGTCGATCGCTGCGCCCTGGCCGATGAAGATCTTGCCGTTGTCCTTCAGCAGGTCGGCGCGCTCCATGCCCGGGCCGCGCGGCTTGCTGCCGACCAGCAGGCACCAGTTGGCGTCCTTGAACGCCACCTCGGCCTTGTCGGTCAGGACGATGCCGTGCAGCAGCGGGAAGGCGCAGTCTTCCAGTTCCATCGCCACGCCCTTCAGTGCGAGCTGGGCCTTCTCGAAGGGGACTTCCAGCAACTGCAGGATGACCGGCTGGTCCTTGCCGAAGATGGCACCGTTGGCGATGCGCGGCAGGAGGGAGTAGCAGATCTGGCCGGCGGCGCCGGTGACGGCGACACGGATGGGCTTGGGCATGGGGACCTCGGTATGTGGTGCGCCGTAGGATGGGGGGACGGCGGCGGCTTCCAGTGCCGATCGCCGGGTGACAGGGGGGGCGTGCGAGCTAGCCTGTCCGCGTGCCCGTCGCCAACGAGATCGTCGTCCAGGTCCAGGAGCGCGTGCGCGACGAAGCCAAGCGTCGCGGCGTGCGTTGGACCAGCCAGCGCCAGGTGATCGTCGAGCAGTTCCTGCTCGCCGGCGAGCACCTGACCGCCGACGAGCTGCTGGTGCGCAGCAAGGAGGTCGATCCGGCGATCGGCGCCGCGACGGTCTATCGCACGCTTAATCTGCTGGTCGAGATCGGCGTGGCGCAGCGTGTGCGCCTGGGCGGTGGCTCGGCGTCGTTCGAACCCGTCCTTGGCCGGGCGCACCACGACCACCTGATCTGTCTGGCCTGCGGCCTGGTCGTCGAGTTCGAAGACGAGGGCATCGAAAAGCGCCAGAACGCCATCGCCAAGAAGCACGGCTTCGTCCTGCGCCACCACCGCCTGGAGATGTTCGGGCTGTGCCCGAAGTGCCAGGAGAGGTTGGCGGCGGAGTGATCTCATTGCCCCTGGCGGGGGGCGGGGGGCCGGGGGCGGCATTGCCCCTTTGCGCACGGGTCGCGTGCGTAGGAGGTGCGGGGCGCAGCCCTGCGAAATAGTGGAGCGCGCAGCGCGACCGGCCGCCGAGTGGCGTCGGCGCATAGAATGGGCGTAGCCCATGCGCCGCGGTTTTCGAGCGGAGCGAGAAAACCGAGCCGCGACCGCGGCCGTGAGGGGGCCTGGGGGACGGAGTCCCCCAAGCTCCTACGCCGCTAGGAAAAGCCACTACCGCTAGCCTGCTAGCCTGCTAGCATGTAGGTCACACGGAGTCTTCACATGGAGCTGATCGGCCCTCTGCAGGTCAAAGTGATGCATCACATCTGGTCACGCGGTCCTTCGACCGTGCACGATGTGCATGACGAGTTGATGGCCGATCCGCAGGCCAAGCGGCTCGCCTACACCACCATCCTGACGGTGATGCGCAACCTCGCCCGGCGCGGTTTCCTCGACCAGGCTCCGGATGGGCGGGCCCACCGCTTCAGCGCCAAGGTCGATGAGACGACCTACAAACGCGAACTGCTGCACGTGGTGCGCACCGAAGTGTTCCGTGGGGATCTCAGATCGCTGCTTGATGCAGTCGCCAGCGACTCCGGTCTCACCCCCGAGCAGCAGAACCAGGTGCGCGGACTGATCGTCGCCGCCGGCTGAGGTGCGGCTTGAGCGTGTCCCGAGGCACGGCAGCGTGCCGGGCATGCATCCCCTCACGCCTGCCGAGATCTCCGACGCCCTGGCCACCCTGCCCGGCTGGGCGCATCGCGATGGCGCCCTGCATCGCGCCTGGCGCTTCGACTCCTTCCGCTCGGCGATGGCCTTCATGTCGGCCGCCGCTCCGGACATCGACCGGCTCGACCATCATCCGGAGTGGAGCAACGTCTATGACCGGGTCGAAGCCCGGTTGACCACGCACGAGGCTGCGCATCTGGTCACGGCGCGGGACGTCGAGCTGGCCCGGCTGCTGGAAAGCCACGCTCTGCGTTTCAGCGCCTGGGTCTGACGAGGCTCAACCTTAGGGGCACACAGAGCACCAGAGTGACCAGAGAGAAAATGGTTTGCACGGCGCATGGGCTTTCACCGTACGGGTGAACCCGAGAAATCGTGCAAAGCCTTGCCTTGACCTCTGGTAGCTCTGGTTCTCTGTGTGAAGTGCTGCCTTGAGGCTCAATGGTGGTGATGGCCGCCCGGCCCGTGCGCGTGGCCGTGTTCGAGCTCTTCCTTGGTCGCCGCACGCACGCTTTCGATCGTGACCTCGAAGTGCAGGGTCTTGTCGGCCAGCGGGTGGTTGCCGCTAACCAGCACATCCCCGTCCTGGATGGCGTGGATGGTGAAGACTACGGTCTCGCCCTCTTTGGTCGGATGCTCGGCCTGGAACTGCATGCCCGGACGCAGGCGCTCGCGCACATCCTCGGGGAAGGCGCTGCTGGGCACCGACAGGTTCAGGCCGGGATCGCTGACCCCGTAGGCGCGCTCTGGCGTGACATCGACCGCCACCGCATCGCCGGGCTGCTTGCCGATCAGGGCCTCCTCCAGGCCGATGACGATCTGGCCGATCCCGCACAGGAAGGTCAGCGGCTCACCGGGCTGGCTGGCATCGACGTGCTCGCCCTCTGCGGTGGAGACTTTGTAGGAGATGGCGGCGACGGTGCCCTTGGAGATATGCATGATGCGGTGAGCGTGTGGCGCGGGATGGTCATCCAAGCCGAAACTCATGGAGCATCAGCCGTCGCTTTGCGCTTGGGTTGGCTGCTCAGCTGGCCAGCATCTCCCGCCGCGTGGAAACCCTTACCGATCCCCCCGTCATCCCCGGCCAGGAGATCGTCCTTGGCGGGCGCACGGTGCGCCTGCTCGGCACTGCGCACGTCTCGGCCGAGAGCTGCGCCGAGGTCGAACGCGCGATCCGCGCCACCCGGCCCGAGGCGGTGCTGGTCGAGCTCGATGCTGGCCGTCTGGCCAACCTGCGCGACGCCGGCGCCTGGGCGAAGACCGACATACGCACCGTGATCCGCGAACGGCGCCTGCCGGCGCTGATTGCCGGACTGGTGCTCAGTTCGTACCAGCGGCGCATGGGTGGCGAGACTGGTGTGCGGCCCGGCGCCGAACTGCTGCGCGCGGTCGAAGTGGCCGAGGCCGAGGGCATCCCGGTGGTGCTCATCGACCGGCCGATCCGCGCCACCATGCGGCGGATCTGGGGCTCGCTCGGCTGGTGGCGCCGCCTGCAGCTGGTCGCCTCGCTGGGCGGTTCACTGTTCAGCCGTCAGAAGCTGAGCGAGGCCGATCTCGGCGCTCTGCGCCGTCCAGATTCGGTCAATGCCATGCTGACCGAGATGGGCAGTGGGATGCCGGCACTGACCGAGACCCTGGTCGCCGAGCGCGACCGTTATATGGCCGAGCACATCCAGGCCAACACAGCGACCAGGGTGCTTGCCGTGGTCGGCGCCGCGCATGTGCCGGGCATGGTCGAGGCGCTGCAGGCCGGCCGGCGCTCATCGCTCGCGGAGTTGGAGGCGGACCCGGTGCGTCCCCTGGTCTCTCGTCTCCTGCCATGGCTGGTATCGGCGCTGATCGTGGCGGCGCTGGCCGTCCTGGTCGGCAGCAAGTGGGACAAGAACAATTTCCAGGTGTTGGACGCTCTGCAGCTGTGGGTCATCTGCACCAGCGGGCCGGCGGTGGTTGCGGCGCTGATCGCCCGCGCCCATGTCCTGGTGGTCCTGCTGATCGCCCTGGTCGCGCCGCTCGCCACCCTGCTGCGCGCCATCCCCGGCCCCAAGCTGTCGCTGCTCGCCGCGCTCGCCCAGGCCTGGCTGCGCCCGCCGACCGTCGAGGATATGGAGCGCGCCGCCGACGACCTGCCCCGCCTCTCGGCGTGGTGGAGCAACCGCCTGCTGCGCCTCTTCCTGGTCTTCGTGCTGCCTGGCCTCGCCTCGACGCTGGGTGCGCTCTATGCGCTGTCGGTGATCGTGCGGGCGTAGGCGTAGGCGGCCGGCGCAGAGCAGTCCCAGCACGAGCAGTCCGGCGCCACCCGCACCACAGCCTCCACCCCCTCCGCCCGCTGTCGGTCCGGAGGACGAGCCACCGGTCGCGGGCAGTCCGCTCCAGGTCGCCTCATGGCCCTGCGGATCGACTACCCGTACCGTGAAGGGGGTGGTTGCCCCGGCCGGAAGCACGGCGCGCAGCTGGCCGTCGCTGTCGCGCACCACCCCGCTGCACGGCAGGCCGTTGACCAGCACCTGCATGCCGCCGCCGCTGGTCGTCACCGTGCCGGACAGGCTGGTGGTGGGGGCTACGCACATGCGTGAATAGGTAACGCATGTGCGGCCGGGCGACGCGATTGTCTATCACGATGCCTTTTCAATAATCGTTTCAATAAGATCACAGCCCGGCATAGCCGGAACCAAAAGGTTCATTTTCGGCTACGCCGGGCTGTTCGGCCGTTGCTGCAGGGCTTCGCCCCGCACCCCGGACGAACCGGAGATATCGTTTCGTAGTGCTACAACCGCTATAATGTCCGCCTCCGATGCAGGCCGACATACCGACGCACCTCTTCGCCTCGGATCCCACCTGCAGGCAGTTGCCGGATGGGCGCTTTTGGGTGTTCACCACCCATGATCAATGTTCCAGCCAGTTCCAGGCTCCGTCGGACTACTGGGACAACATGTATTCCTACCAGGCCTACAGCACCGAGGATTTCACGTCCTGGATCCACCACGGATCGATCCTCAGCCGTTTCGATATCACCTGGGCCACGGCCAACGCCGTTTGGGATGGCGATGCCGGCATTCCTGCCAACGGACGGTATTACGCCTACATTCCGGTGCGCACTGTCGTCCAGGGCACGTGGCATTTCCAGATGGCCGTCCTCGTGGCGGATCGTCCGGAAGGTCCCTATGCCGACGCCCTCTCCCGGCCATTCCTGACCGGTGCCGAGATCATTGCCCAGGGGCACGACTCCGCTGCGGCCCACGAAGGCGCGTTGTGCCTGAGTCCGACGGTGATCACGGCCGATGATGGTTCGCTATGGCTGCTGTTCGGGCAGTTCCATGCCTTCCTCGCGCCGCTCCGTCCTGACATGCTCGGCTTCAGCGGGCCCATCCGCAAGTTGGAGATCCCGCATTTCTGTGGAGGGGCCAACGAGTACATCGAAGGGCCGATGCTGCACCGGATCGGCGCACGCTGGATCTTCAGCTACATGACCTACAAGAACTGGCAGGGAAAGCAGAACGCGAATTTCACGTCGGATGATCCGGACGGGCCGTACATCCAGATGTGCGAGGCCGACACCATGTTCGGTCCCTTTGAGCGGCCACGGCACTGGATCTACCCGCATGCGGCCGACGACTGCAATGTACAGCATGCGATGGCGCGGTTCCACGACCGCTGGATCCTCGTCTACCACCTGCCATGGCGGCGGGGCTCGGAATTCCGCCGATTGCATCTCACCGAGGCGGGTCTTGATGGCGATGGACGGCTGCTTCCCATCCATCCGGCGAGCGCACCGGCGCTTGGCGATCCGCTGTGCCGACGGGTCGTCTATGCGGCGAGGGCCAAGCGTTTCGCGCAGGAATACCATGCGGCGCAGGGCGTCTTGCAGGGCATGGGGCCGCTGAAGGCGCATCATGTGGTGCTGTTTCCAGGCGGCCATGTCCGTTTCGATGACCTCGACTTCGGACCACCGCGCGCAACCGGCAGCCTGACGTTGGAGTTCGTCCACGATGCGGCATGCACGCCCTGCGGTTCGCTCGAAGTCCGACTCGACCATACCCAGGGGCCTGTCCTGGCCCGGGTTGACTTCGTTACTGCGCCGGGTGCTGATGGCCGTCTCACCGTACCCATAGCGGAAGTCCAGGGCCTCCACGCTGTGTGCATGGTCGGAGTCGCGCCCCAGGGACACGAGGTGGTCCCGTCTCAGGCCGTGTGCCGTCTGTTGTCCTTCCGTTTCAGCGGCAGCGGCTAGCTGAAAGCCTTTAGCAGCCGCTATAGCCCCGCTGTCGTCCACTCCGCCGGCTTGAAACCAGCAAGGGCGACGCCTGGACCGACGACCATCGGACGCTTGCACAGGTTGCCGTTGGCAGCCAGCAGGCGCAGGGCCTCCTCGGTGGCGAGTCCGGGTAGCCGCTGCGCCATGCCCTGGGCGCGGTACTCCTGACCGCTGGTGTTGAACAGGCGGCGCAGATCGCCCTGGTAGGCGGCCAGCAGCCGGCGCAGTTCGGCGACCGTGGGCGGCTGCTCGCGGATGGGGATCTCGCGGAATGTGACGCCACGCTTGGTGAGGTGCGCGAGGGCCTGGCGGCAGGTGCTGCAGCCGGAATAGGCATAGACCGTAAGCATGCCGTCAGCCTTGATTCCGCAGTTGGATTCACAAGGAGGAACGAAGGCAACGGAGGCGACACGGTTTTTAGGGGGAATCGCCAGTCACCCAGCAGGT
>JAIFND010000111.1 GCA_020047915.1 bacterium
AGCTGCGCGCGCCGGCGGCGTGCAGCGCATCGACCGCCAGCACCACCTTGTCGTAGGGCGCGGCCTTGTCGCCGCGCACGATCACGGTGCCGCCGCCGGCGGCGAGGCCGGCCTGGACCCGTTGCACCAGCTCGGGCTCGGGACAGGGCGATCCGCCGACATCGTAGGCACCGTCGCGGGCGATGGTCACCACCACCGCATCGTTGCCGGCGACCAGGGCGGCATGCTGCGCCGGCGGCAGTTCGGCCGGGAAGGCAGCGGATTCGCTGAAGGTCGTGGTGACGATGAAGAACAGCAGCATGACCATCATGCAGTCGATGAGCGGGGTCATGTCCGGCCGGTCGTCGGCCTCGGCGAGGGCTGCGGAGAGGCTGTCCATGGTCAGGCGATCGCCGTGATGGCGGCCTTCTGGGCGTGCTGGTGGTGGGCGAGTCTCGGCCTCCTCGCTGAGCGCCAGCAGGCGGCCCTGGAAGGCGCGGCCACAGAGGATCGCCGGGATGGCGACGACCAGACCGCCAGCCGTGGCGTACAGGGCCATGGCGATGCCGCCGGCCAACGCGGCCTTCTCGGCCCCGCCCGTCGCCGAGAGGTTGCCGAAGGTGATGATCATGCCCATCACCGTGCCGAGCAGGCCGAACAGCGGCCCGACCAGGCCGATCGCGGCCATGCCCTGGAGGTTGCGCTTCAGCGGCTTGAAGGCGAGCAGGCTGCACGCGGTGAGCGCATCCTTCAGCTCGGCGCCGCCGAGCTGGTACTCATGCAGACCCTGGGCCCACGCCCGGCCGACCACGGTGTCGCTGGTACGGGCGCGCGTCTCGGCCTCGGCGACCTTGCCCTGGCCGCACAGCTCGGCGACCTCGCGCATCATCGCGTCATCGAGGACGCGGTCGCGGCGCAGGGCGCGGCGCCGCTCGATGATCATGCCGAGCAGCACGATCGACAGGATCCACAGCGGCCACATCTCCCAGCGCACCAGGGCGATGATCCACGAGTGGTGCTGGGCGGCGCGCGCGGCGGCGTCGCCCGCCTCGGCGGCCAGGCCGAGGGCGGCGCAGGACAGGAGGATGGCGATGCGGTTCATGGCTGTGTTCCGGGGGTGTCGGACACCGGCACGCCGACCGGCAGCGTGGCGGTGACCAGGCGGTCGTGCTCGCCGAAGGCGGCGCGCGGATCGCGGTAGGTCAGGGTGACGATGGATCCGGCGCGCAGCGGCACCGCGCCGGCCTGGGCGGCGGCGAGATGGTGCTGGGTGGCGATGGTGCCGCGGAAGAGGCCCGTGGACGGGCCGGTCTCGGCGAGGACCGCCAGCACCGGTCCGCCGCCCTCGCCGGTCAGTTCGACGGCGACGCGGTCGGGCTGCGTGCGATCGAGGTCCATGTCGCCATCGGCGACCTCGATACACAGCGGCCAGCCCACCGCGGCGCAGGGCGTAGCACGCGCCGGATCGGCGGGATCGCGGAACGTCACCTGCGCGTCGGCGCCGAGCATCAGGACGTCGCCCCAGGTGTCGGGCTTGTCCCAGGTCATGATCGACTTGGGGGCCGACCACTGCGTGCCGTCCTCGACCCGTTCGGTGGTGTTGACCGAGAAGTTCACAGCCAGCCACTGGCCGGGCACCAGTGCCGGCCGCGCCAGCGTGCCGACCCGGATGAGCGCCTCGCCCTGGTAGCCGTCGGGCGTGCGCACCGCAACGGCGGCGCCACGCGCGCCATGCGCATCGAGATAGGCCTGATGGCGGCGCATGCCACGTTGGTCGCGACCGATCTCGGCGAAGGTCGCAGCCGCCTGGCCACGCGTGCCGAAGGGGCAGAGGATGAACTGGTGGCTCGACGGGGTTGCCGTCATCTCGGAACGCCGGCTGTTGTCGCAGTCGATCCACACTTCGAGGCCGTCGCCCTGGTAGGGCTGCGAGCCGGTCACGATCGGGCCGGATTTGCGCACCCGCCAGGCGAGGTACAGGCCGTCGGCGTTCCAGCGCAGGTGGACCGCCGTGCCATCCGCGAGCGGCGAGCCGTCGAAGCGGTAGCGCATGGCCATCGGATGCGCCAGTTCGCCCCACTCGGACAGGTCGCCGTCCAGGGTGATCGGCGTGGACTGGAAGGCGGCGGCGCCGAAGGCGGCATGCGCAAAGGTCGGCTGTGCGAGGGTGCGCACGGGCGGCGCAACTGCGCTGGCATCGCTGCGCGGGGCCGGGAACCACAGGCGCGGCGGGGCGGTGGCGGGAAGCTCGGCCCGCGCCTCGAGCCCGGCGGGGAAGGCGGTGGTAGCGTACTGGTTGCCGGGGGCGGCGCGCGCACGCAGGTCCTTGACGAAGGCCTCGTAGGCTTCGCGGTTCCAGCGCGACCGGGCGGCGCTGCCGGCACCCGTGGCCCCGCTGGCTCCGCTGGCCCCGCCAAGGCCAAGGCCGACGCCGGCGAGATCGGTGGCAGACGGCACGCGGCCGCTCTGCGCGTTGGCCATCAGCTGGCGCAGGCGCTCGCGTGCCGCGACGAGTCGCGCGGTCTCGCCATCACTCGCGAACGTGTCGCCCGTCTCGACCCGCTCGCCGGCCCGGCGGGCCGCCTCGGCCGCAGCGCCCGTGGCGGCTGCCTGTACCTGCTGCGCCGCATCCGCCGCCGCTCCGCCGTTGCGCGAACCGGGCTTGGCGGCCGCCGCCAGCCCCTGCGCGACCTCGCCCAGGGCGCGCGCCGTGCGCTCGAGATCGTCAGCGGCATGACCCATCGCCTGACGCGTCTCCTCGATCGCCCCGGCCTGCCAGCTATCCGCTGCGGCGGCGGCATGGCGGGCCGCCTGCGAGGCGCGCAGGGCCTCGGCCACACGATCGGCGGCGCCGTCCGCCTGGCTGGCGACGAGGCGGGCGGTGCGTCCGGCCTGGCGCGCCGCGCGCTCGGCCGTCGCGATCTCGCCGGCCAGGGCCTTCTGCTCGGCCAGGGCGTCGCCCGGAGCGGGATCGCCAGCGTTGCTGCGCAGGGCGCGCTCGCGGCCGGCCAGGCTCGTCAGGCGCTCGGCCGCCGCCTGCGCGGCCAGCTGGGCGGCCTCCACGCCGGAGGCAACCTCGCCGAGATCACGGCGCGCCTCGACCAGCGCCGCGCCGGCGATCGGCGTGGCGGCACCGGCCAACGACTCGTCCAGGGCGCTGCGGATGTCGCCGGCCACCAGTTCGGCGAAACGCGCCGGATCCTCGCCCAGACGCTTGAGGCCGTCTCTGACGCCCTCGGTCACGCGCTGCGCGGCGCGCGGCACGGCCTCGTCCGCCACGGCCTTCGCCACGACCTCGACCAGCTGGGGTTCGGCGGCAGCAAGTGCGGCCAGGCCGCCGGCCCGCGCCGCCTGCTTGGCAGGGCCATCCAGACGACGCTCCAGTTCGTCAGCGACCCGCGCCGACAGCTCTGGCGCCACCTCGTTGCGGATGTGGGCACGCACCTCGGCCACCAGCGCGGCGCGTAGGCGCTGCTCGAGCATGCCGTCGAGCTCGCGCATCGCCTGCTGGCGGGCCTGGGCCTGCAGTTGCGCCGCCGCCTGGCTGTCGAGAGCCGCGAGATCCTGGGCATTGAAGAAGGTCGCGAGGTCGGCCCCGACCTCTTCGGCCAGGCCGGGGTCGGCGGTCAGCGCGCCAGCCAGGGCCGCGTCCAGTTCGGCGCGCACCCCGCCCGCAGCGGCGGCGGCAGCGGCAACCTGCGCGGCACCGCGTTCGGCGACCGCGGCTGCAGTCTGCGCCGCCGCCGTCCGCTCGGCCACCGCCCGTTCGTCATGCTCGACGCGTTGCGCGCCGCTGGTCGCACCGAAGACCACCGCCGTCATCACCAGCCCGTGGAGGGTCGCGGACAGGGCTACCGGCCGGCGCAAACCAGCCGTGGGCAGAATCAAGTCGTCATGGGCCATCAGCCTAGTAACGGATTACCCGACCGTCGTGACCGACGACGGCCCCGCGGGGTGCGGGTCCAGGGCCGGCGAGGCCATGGCCGCAGCGCCGCGAGGATCGGCCGCCGAGCGGCGGTGGGCGGATACAATGGGCGCAGCCCATCCGCCCACGGTTTTCGAGCGGAGCGAGAAAACCGAGCCGCGACAAAGGCCGGGGGGCCCGGGGGCAAAGCCCCCGATGCCATCAGCCGTCGATCAAGACGTCTTCCAGGCTCAGCCCATTCTCCTCGACATAGTTCATGCCTTCGATGGACACCGGGGTCCACGGGATGAGCTGGAGACGGGTCTTGGGGATCGGCTGCTTGCTGTGCTCGCACAGGCCGAAGGGCAGCGGTATGGCGCTGTCGATCTTGCGCAGGGCGCGGTCGATCTGCCACAGCACGATCTGCTCTTCACCAGCCAGGCCCAGGCTCATGTCCTGCATCTCGGCGTCGGAGCCGCGCTCGGCGATGTGGTTGGGGGTGGTGTGGCCGTCCTCGGCCTCCATCGCACCCTGTTCGAGATGCTGGATGTCCTGCGAAATCTCGTTGCGGTGCTCAAGCAGGGTGCGGCGCCATTCGGCCAGTTCGCTGCGGTCGAAGGGGCTGGCGACCTTGCCGGACAGGGCGGCGGGCTCGGCGATGCGGCGCTCGGGCCGCTGGCTGCCCGATTCGGGGCGGATGCGCTCGGCCGACACGGGACGGTTGGTCCGGCCGGTACCCGGCTTGTCGTGCTTTTCGGGGCGGGATGGGCGGGCGGCCTTGACCACCTTGGCGGTGGCTGGCTTGGTTGGCTTGGCCACCGGTTTCGCCGGGGCCTTTGCGGCGGCCTTCGCCGCCGGCTTCTTGGCTGATGAGCTGGTTTTGCTGGCCATGGCTGCCTCCTCGGTGCCGATCCACCCGATTATGCCGAGCCGGGGTCGCACTCGCAACCACGTAGCGGCCCACAGGGCGGGCGGAGGGTCAAGATCACGCTTTGGATTGCAAGGAGCAACTGGATGGTCCGCACACGGGAGAATACCCCACTTTCCCTGGACCACCCGTGGACTCGCCACGCTCCGACGCTACCACCTGTCGCGTGACCATAGCAGATGTGCTCGGCGGCGTACCGGTGATCTCGGTGATGGGCACCCCCCGTACCATCGGCGAGACCATGGGTTCGCGCCTCAAGCCGCGCCTGCAGGTCCTCGCCCAGTACCTGCTTGAACAACTCGCCGCCGGCCTGTCCGGCGAGGGCCGCCAGCGCATGGGCCGCGACGATGTGCGCAAGGCCCTGAAGCCCAGCCTGGATGCCGCCACCCGGCTGGAACCGGCCGTGTGGATGGAGCTGGAATCGATGGCGCACGCCGCCGGGCTGCCGCCCGAGGACCTGCTGCTGATCCACGGTTATGGCGACCTGATCGGCTTCTTCCGCAGCGGCCAGGTCGGCTGCCGCTCGACCTACGTCTCGCTCAACGCCGTGCACACCGACCACGGCCTGCCGCGCATGGCGCTAGCCTGGCACCTCGATCCGGCGTTGCTGCCCTACGTCACCCTGGTGCGCCGCATCCCGGCGCACGGGCCGGCCAACCTGACCCTGACCCTGGCGGGTCTGCAGCCGGTCGCCGGGCTGTCCGAGGCCGGACTGGCGGTGGCGACCAACGAGCTGCGCGTGGTCGATGGCGCGCCCGGCCACCTCACGCCCAACCTGGTCGCCGCCAGCCTGACCGCGCCGGGGCGCGAGGACGCCGAACGACGGCTGCGCGCCGGGCCGCGCCACGGCGGCGCCTGCGTCCACCTGCTCGACAAGGATGGCGAGCGTGTCTCGGTCGAGCTGTCCGGCCAGCACGCCGTGCGCCTGCCCGACCCCTGGCCGCAGTCGCCGCGCGTGCACTGCAACCAGCCGTTGTCCGAAGAGGTCCTGCTGATGGCGGGCAAGCCGGGCGATACAACCAGCAAGGGCCGCCTCGAGCGCGTCGCCGCCCTGGCGGTCGAGGCGCGCGCCTGCGCCCCGCACGAGCTCGCCGGCTGGTTCCGCCTGGGCAAGGGCAGCGAAGGATCGCGCGATCCCGGCACCGCCAAGGTCGATGGCATCACCGCCGACAGCACCGTGCTGATGATCTGCGACCCGGCGCAGAAGACCATCCACCTCCTGCGTGGCGGTTCGGCCCAGGGCATGGGCAGCGCGTCGTTGTGACCACGCCGGGCGCTGGCCGCATCCCCGTCGTCCGCATGCCCGGCCGCTGGCCGGAAGAGCTGCCCGGTTCGCCATGGCGCTGGCTGCTGGTCCCGGCCTGGGCCGCCTACGCCAGCGGGGTGCAGCTGCGCAACCTGGCCTACGATCGCGGCTGGCGGCGCGTCGAACGCGTCGCGGCCCCGGTACTCTCGGTCGGCAACCTCGTCGCCGGCGGCGCCGGCAAGACGCCGGCCGCCCTCGCCCTCGCCCGCCTGCTGCGCGACCAGGGCCGCCGCCCAGCGGTGGTCGCACGCGGCTACCGCGGCGTCGATGGGGTGAACGACGAGGCCCGCCTCGCTCCCGATCTGCCGACGATCTGCGATCCCGACCGCGTGCGCGGCGCGCGGCGCGCGCTGGCCGAGGGTGCCGACTGCGTGGTTCTCGACGATGGACTGCAGCACCGCCGCCTGCACCGCGACCTCGACCTGGTGGTGATCGATGCGACCCGGCCGTGGGGCGATCCGGCGGGCGGGCCGGGCGCCCTGCTGCCGCTCGGTTGGCGGCGCGACACCCTGGCCGCCCTGGAGCGCTGCCAGATCGCCTGGATCTCGCGCGGCCATCTGCTGCCCGAGCGGGTCGCGGCGATCGCCGAGGCGCTGCGCCGGCGAGGCCTGCAGGTGGTGCGCGAGGCGGCGCCGGAACGCCGGCTGGTCGGGCTGCTCAGCGGTCAGCCGGAAAGCGCGAACGGCCCGGTGCTGCTCGCCTCGGGCCTGGGCAACCCGCTCGGCTTCGAGCTCGACGCGCAGCAGATGGGCCTGCAGGTCGCCGCCAGCCTGCGCTTCCCCGATCATCACCACTATAGCGTCACAGATGTCGCGCGGATGCTCGCCCGCTGCGCCGACCGACCCGTGGTCGTCACCGCCAAGGACGCGGTCAAGCTGGCGGCGCTGTGGCCGCCGCAGGCGCCGCCCTGCCTGGTGCTGCACGCCAGCACCAGCCTGGAAGCGGCCGACCGGCCGGTGCTCGCCGCCGCCGTCGCCGCCGCTCTGGCGCCCGGCCGCCGATAAGCTAGATTTCCGCCTTCCGGAGCCCAGCCCATGCGCCAAGTCCGCGTCGCCAGCGCCACCCTCCTCGCCATCGCCGCCGTCACGGCCGTCGATGCCGTGCCGACGCCGACCGCCCAGCCGGCCCCCCAGCCGGTGCGCGAATACACCACCCAGCCGACGCGCACCGTGTCGCTGGCCAACCTCGGCGACGCCAAGCTGGTCGCCAAGGCGGCGCTGTACGTCAGCGACGACGGCGGCAGCAGCTGGCGCAAGGACCAGGAGCAGGTCGTGGCCGAGAACGCCACCGCGCTGCCCGTCTTCACCTTCACCGCGCCCAAGGACGGCGCCTTCGGCCTGTGGACGGTCGCGACGATGCGCGACGGCCGCGCCGAGCCCGAGCCGGTCTCCGGCGCCGCGCCCAAGCTGAACCTGGTCGTCGATCGCGCCAGCCCGACGCTGGAGCGCCTCGAGACCACCCTGGGTGGCGTCGCCGACGGCCTGGCCACCCTGGCGGTCAGCTGGAAGATCGCTGATGCCAACCTCGGCGCCGAACCGGTGTCGATCGAGGTCTCGACCGACCAGGGCAAGAGCTTCGCCGCCAAGCAGACCGGCGCCGCCGAAGGCACCTCGGCGATCACCGTGTCCGCCGCCAACGCCGAACTGCAGGTGCGCATCGTCGCCCACGACCTCGCCGGCAATGTCCTGACCTCGCCGGCCAAGGCCGTCGCCCTGCCGGTCGCAGCCAAGCCCGCCGATGCGGAGGCCCAGCTCGCCGCCGCCGTCGCCGCCCTGCCCGCCCCGGCCGAACTCGGCGTCGCCGGCCGCAGCAGCTCGGCCATGGTCACCTCGGGCGGCAGCCCCCTCGCCAGCGCCGAGCCCGCGCCGCAGCCCCAGGCCGGACCAAGCGCCGCGCCGGGCACGCCCGCCGGCACTCCTGCCGCCGCCGGCAACGAACCCGACGTCGTCGCCAACCGCGACGTCGAGGCGCGCTACGCCCGCGAGGCCGGCGCCCCGGTCGCCCAGCAGCGTGGCCGTCAGCCCGGTGGCGAGACCGAGACCGCGGCCCCCGCCAACCAGCCGGCCAGCAACCGCCCGACCACGGCCGACGCCTCGGCCCCCT
Source organism: bacterium (assembly GCA_020047915.1). GTDB lineage: Bacteria > Planctomycetota > UBA11346 > UBA11346 > UBA11346 > UBA11346. The sequence goes on from JAIFND010000111.1 coordinate 8,221, forward strand.
ACCTGACCGGTGCCGCAGCGGACAGCGCGCTCGACGCCGCCCGCCAGGCCGACAGCGGCGGTGACGTCGATGGCGCCCTCGGCCAGTACCTGCGCCTGCACCGTTCGAGCGTGGCCAAGACCGCGATCAGCGAAGAGCTGGCGCTGCTGCGCCGCCTCGGCGACCACGCCACCATCGTCGGCATCGTCAATGCCCTGCCGCCCGAACTGCGCACCGATGACGCCCGCCTGCACGCCGCCCGCGCCAGCCTGGCGCGCGGCGACAACGCCGGCGCTGCCGCCTGGGCCGCCAAGGTGCGCGCCAGCGCCGACGAGGCGCGCGAAGCCCTGCTGGTCCTCGGCCGCGCCCTGAAGGCCGACGGCCGCGCCACCGACGCCCGCCGCGTCTTCGACCGCCTCGCCGGCGGCAACGACGAGATCGCCGCGCAGGCCCGCGCCGAGCGATAGATCTCATTGCCACGGCTGGAGGCTGAGGGCTTGAGGCTGGAGGCTCAACGCCACCAAGCTTCCAGCTTCCAGCTTCCAGCCTCCAGCAGGGGCAATTTCTCATGCACGCCGCCGACACCCTCCAGGCCTCGATCGACCGCACCGGCTCCCTCGCCGTGGTCGGACTCGATCCGCGCCCCGCCCTCATCCCGCCCGCCCTGCGCACCCAGGCTCTGGCCCGGCACGGCGACACCCGCCTCGCCGTCGCCTGGGCCTTCGCCCAGTTCAACCGCGGCCTGCTCGCCGCGGTGCAGGGCGCGTGCTGCGCGGTGAAGCCGCAGGTCGCCTGCTACGAGGCCTACGGCGCCCCCGGCCTGCAGGCCCTGGAAGAGACGATCAGCGAGGCCAACCGCCTCTCCATCCCGGTGATCGTCGACGGCAAGCGCAACGACATCGGCTCGACCGCCGAGCACTACGCGCAGGCCTGGCTGGGCGCAGCGCCCGGCTTCACCGGCGCGCTGCCGGCCGGCCCGAAGGGCGACTGGCTGACCGTCAACGCCTACCTCGGCAGCGACGGGGTGAAGCCCTTCCTCGCGCACGGCGCGGTGTTCGTGCTGGTCAAGACCAGCAACCCGGGCAGCGGCGAGTTCCAGGGACTGAAGCTCGCCGACGGCGACGCCAACATGGAGGCGATGGCCAAGCTGGTGCGCCAGTGGGGCGAGGGCCGCACTGGCGCCTGCGGCCTCAACGACGTCGGCGCCGTGGTCGGCGCGACCTGGCCGGCCGAGGCGAAGCGCCTGCGCGCGCTGATGCCCAACACCATCTTCCTCGTCCCCGGCTACGGCGCCCAAGGCGGCAGCGCCGCCGACGCCCTGGCCGGCCGGCGCCCCGACGGACGCGGCTGCGTGGTCAACAGCAGCCGCGCGATCATCGGCGCCTGGGAGAAGCCCAAAGCCACCGACTGGGCCGGCGCCGCGCGCGCAGCGCTGGATGCGATGAACAAGGATCTGGCGAGCGCGCGGTGAAGCGCCTCGCGTTCCTTGCGCTACTGTTGGCGAACCTGCCCGCCTGGGACCCCGGCCAGCCGGTGGCGCCTGGGCAGGTCGAACCGATTGTTGTCCAGGCCGTCGAGTTCACGCGACCAGGCTTGGGCAGCAGCGCACCCAGCGAGCGCGCGGTTCCCGATGCTGCCGGCGAGCGGGGCCTGCATGTGCTCCTGCATAAGATGCCCGCCCGCGGCGAGCGCCTCCTGCCGTCTCCTGATGGGCGTTTCCTCGCCATCATCCGTGGCGAGGTGTACGATCTCCAGAGCCAGACGCTGGTGTTCCGCAACAGCACGCTCGGCACACCCCAGTTCTGGGATGGAAGCCGCGTCGTCTTTGATAACGGTGTCGTCGATGCCGCCCGACCCGGCTGGGCCCGGACGCATGCCGCAACACCGAATGGTGTACAACAGGCCTCAGGGTTCTGGAGCGGTCAACAGGGTCGCGGTCGCAGCCGCTATTACCGCATCGAAGCGCCGGCTGGACAGACCGCCATCGTCCGTGAATGGTTTCCGACGCCTGGTTATGATGTGTGCCTAATCGACATGATCGTTCCAGGGGTGCCAGGATGGCGCTATGCTGCGGTCGCCGTGGATCCGACGAACCTAACGGTGCTCGCTGCATTCGTGGGCCCACGACCGAATGGGAACGGCGGTCAAAGCGGTATCAATTTGGATCAGGTACTGCACACCCTGGTTCGTGACCCGACCTGCATCGCCCGTTGCCCACTCGATCATGTTATCGCATGCGGCGGCTTCCGCCAAGCGGTCGGCGCGTCTGTGCAGAATGCGTACTGGCGTACCGATCTGCTGCCCGACGGACGCCTGCAACGCATACGGGAGCCACTGATCCAAGGGGCGACGCTGAGTTGCCGCTGGAGCGATGACGCGCACACGGCGATCACGATGCAGCCCGATCGCTTCACGCAGTGGACCAGCGACTGGCATCGGATCGGGTGGGTCGACACCCTCAGTTTTGGAACCCATCGTCCGTTAGCCGTGGATGGAACCCGCCTCTGTCTGCGCATCGAAGGCCGGGCGATATGGTGCGATTTCGCGACTCTGGTCTGCGCTGATGCCAACCCACCGATCGCATGGTGGCGCCCTCGAGTCAACCAGGACGGGGCGATACCGGTCCTGATCGCCAGCAGCGATGAGCGGCGTCGCATCCCTCTCCACCCCGGTCGCTCCGCCGGCAAGGTGTCATCTGGCATGCTGCCCAGTGAACGCGCCGCCTGGTGCCGAGATGGACGCGACATGCATGTGCTCGCAGATGCGCAGGCCACCCTGCGTTCCTTCGACCTCGGCGAGAACGGACCCGCAATGCTGGTGTCCCCTCCCGACGGCAGGACGGTCGCCGTTGTCCAGCCCAAGCGCATACTCCATCTGGATCTGGCCTCCGGCTCCACGAACCAGATCCCCCTCGATCAACCCATCGCCCCCGCCGACCTGCCGCGTCCGGACAACGATCTGGCGCTGGCGCCAAGCGCCCGCCGCTGGCCGATAGCGGATCTCCAGATCGGCAAAGAACTCGTCCGCGTCGACCTCCAGCGCGGCACCACGCGCCGCTGGAAGCTGAGCAGCCTCGCCACCGTGGACCATGCAAAGCCAGGTGACGGGCAGGCCTCCCTGGCTGGCACGCTGAGCGACGGCCGAGTGGTGATCACCTGCAATAATTGGCCCGCCAAAGAGGAGGCGGCATGGGTCGTCGCCGTCGACCCGGATGGCAGGCTGCCCGCCGTCCGTACGGATGCCTGCCGCGCCATGTCTGGCTTCGACGAGCCTGTGCCTGGCTTGGTCACCGCCTCTGATCCGGACGGCATGCTGCTCTGGCGCGTGGACGGCAATCATGTGCTGCGACTCAAGGCCGATGCCAACGGGGCCTTCGTCGTCGGATCGGATGGCCTGGTCGCCATTCCGCGTCATCTGACCCAGGCCGCCACCGTGGTCTTCGAGGGTCGCCGCGCACCAATCAGTGCCTTTGACCTGCTGCTGAACCGCCCCGACATCATCCTTGAACGCATCGGCCTGGCCGACCCAGCCATGATCGCATTGCTACGCGAGGCTTGGCGGCGCCGGATCGTCCGACTCGGGCTCAACCCTGCGGACATGAAGCCTCCCACCACGGCCGCTGGGCTGCCCACGGTGAGGATCCTCGACCGGCCGACCGGCCTGGCCACGACGCGCGACCGGCTGGACTTGCGCTTCGCCATCGACGGGGCGGACGATCGTGCGGTGCGCGTACAGGCCCGCATCGGCGGCATCACCATCGCAGAAACCAGCATCGCCGCCAAGAAGGGCGAGCGCACTGGCGAGTTCCGCGGCATCCAACTCGGGCGCGGCATCAACCGGATCGAGTTGGTTCCGTTCTCGACCGGCGGCCTCGGCATCCCCGACCGCCTGGTGCTGCGGCGCGAAGGTCCGCCCGGACGCACGGTCGTCGCCGCCCTGGGCGTGTCGCGCTACCGCGAGTCCGGCCGCGACCTGCAGTTCGCCGCCGCCGACGCGCGCGATCTCGCCGCCGCCCTGGGCGGCCGTTCGCTGGTGCTGACCGACGCCGAGGTCGCGCGCGAACGCCTGCCCGAGGTGCGCCGCCATCTCGGACAGGCCGGCATCGACGACCTCGCCATCATCGTCGTCGCCGGCCACGGCCTGCTCGACCGCAGCATGCAGTACCGCATCGCCACGCATGACACCGACTTCGCCGATCCGGCCGGCCGCGGCATCGTTCTCGATGAACTGCTCGACGCCCTGCGTGCCAGCCCGGCCCGGCGCCGGTTGGTCCTGATCGATACCTGCCATGCCGGTGAAGTCGAACCCGCCGAAATGCAGGCCAGCCTGGCCCGCCTCGGCGCCGTCGCCGGCGCTGCGGCGCGCGGCCTGCGTCCAGCCCGGACTGCGGCGGCGCGACCGCCTGTCCAGACGCCGACGCCGGCAGCGCCTGGACCGACCCCGGGCCAAGCGGCGCGCATCCTCTTCCAGGACGCCGGCCGGGACGACGGCATCACCATCCTCGCCGCCTGCCGTGGCGACGAGGCCTCGTGGGAGAGCCCGGCCTGGGGCCACGGCGCCTTCACCGCCGCCTTGCTGGAAGGCTTCTCCGGCCGGAAGGCCGACGCGGACGGCGACGGCGCCATCGACCTCGCCGAACTCGGCGCCTGGGCCGCCGTGCGCGTCCCGCAACTGACCAGCGATCAGCAGCACCCCGAGGTGCGCGCCGGCGACCTCGACCGCGAGGTCATCGTCGTGCCGGCCACACGCTGATCAGCGCTCCGCCGACCACGGTCAGCGCGAAGCCGATCCACGCCGCGGCACTCGGCTGCTCGCCCAGGACCGCCCACGCCAGCAGCACGGTGACACCGGGGCCGAGGGTGCCGATCACCGCCGAGGGGCCGGCGCCCAGGCGGCTGATCGCCGCCCCGGCGAGCAGGCCCGGGATCACCGTGCCGACGATCGCCAGCAAGGCCCCCAGGGTCCACAGCTCGCGTGGCTGGACGGCCCAGATGCCGGTGGGCACGGCCACGGCCGCATGGATCAGGACGCCAACGCCGGCGGCGCAGAAGCCAAGCGCGGCGACCCGGGCCCCGCCATGCGCGCGCATCAGCGGCTCGATGCCGACCAGATGCACGGCGTAGGCCAACGCCGATCCGGCGACCAGCGCGACGCCCAGCGCCAGATGGTCGCCCTGCACCGGCTGGTCGAGACACGACACGGCCACACCCAGCCAGGTGACCAGGCAGGCGGCGGTCAGCACCGCTCCCGGCCGGCCCCGACCGAGCATCCAGCCGAGCAGCACGACGACCGGCGGATAGATGTACAGGACGACCCGCTCCAGCGCGACGCCGATGAAGCGCAGGCCCTGCACATCGAGCCAACTGGCGAGATGGAAGCCGACCAGGCCAAGGACGATGACCTGCCCGGCTTCGCGACGCGACAACCCTGTCCTGCCGCGCCCATACCACCATGCGGCGACGGCGAAGCACGGCAGACTGAGACCCATGCGCACCCCCAGCAGCGCGGTGGCATCGGCCCCGGCATTGAGCGCGAGCTTGATCAGCACGCCCTTGGTGGCGAACAGGATGGCAGCGACGGCGGCGATGGCGCAGCCGACCAGCCAGGAACGACGATCCGGCGACATGGCCGTGATCTCCTGCCGGGACGGATGGAACGCCCCTGACGGCCCGGCGGTCGCCAGGGGCCGTCAACGCGAACGGCCCGCTCGGATGAGCGGGCCGTTGGCATCGGGTCACGTGATGCAGCGTCCGCTCAGGTGGTCCAGAGCGGAAGAATCCAGGCGTGGAACGCGGTGGTCGGCTGCATGGCGGGTATGCTGCGGGCCATCAGCCGCAGGTCAATGCCGCCCGATTGCCTAGCGCTGCGCACGGCTCTGATGCCCGTCATGCGCGTCCTCATGGTCTGCCTGGGCAACATCTGCCGCTCGCCGATGGCCGAAGCGGTGCTCGCCCATCTCGCCCCGGCCTGGGAGGTCGATTCGGCCGGTACCGGTGGCTGGCATGCCGGCGAATCCCCCGACCGCCGCACCCTGGCCGAGTTGCGCCGGCACGGCATCGCCACCAGCCATCGCGCCCGCCAGGTCGAGGTTGCCGACTTCACGCGCTTCGACCTGATCCTGGCGATGGACCGCCAGAACCTGCGCGACCTGGAGCGCCTCCGTCCCCGCGACGCGACCGCCACGCTGCGCCTGCTCGACAGCACCGAGGTGCCGGATCCCTACTACGACGGCGCCGAGGCCTTCGCCGCCATCTACACGCAGATCGACGGCGCCTGCCGCCGGCTGCTCAGCGAGGCCACGCCATGACCCATCCCGCCCAGCGCTTCCGCGCCCCCGGATCGATCGAGGCCGGCGTGCCGCTCAAGCGGCTGCTCGGGCCAACCGCGGTCGAACTCATCGGCGAGTCGTTTTCCGCCGTACATTCGTCCTTCGATCATGAACGCTTCGCCGCAGCAGCGCAGCGCGGCCTCGGACGGCTCGGCATCCTCGATCGCGGCGCGCACATCGCCACGGCGCTGGCAGGTGAACTGCCACGCGAATTCCCGGCCGCGGTGGCGGTGCTGCTGCGTGCTCTCGGCCCGCCGTTGCCGGTCAGCGCCGGTTTCGGATTGGCACCGTTCTTCTATCTACCGCACGCCTGCTTCATCGCCGCCAACGCCGGCGATCACATCGATGACGGCCTGCGTGCCTGCCGCGAGGTGACGCGGCGCTTCACCGCCGAGTACTGCATCCGACCGTTGCTGATCCGTCACCAGGACGCCTGCCTCGCGACGCTCGCCACCTGGACCGCCGATCGCGATGTCCATGTCCGCCGCCTGGTCAGCGAGGGCACGCGCCCGCGCCTGCCCTGGGCGATGCGCCTGCCCGCCTTCCAGCGCGATCCCGCGCCGGTGCTGCCGCTGCTCGAAGCGCTCAAGGACGATCCCGAGCTGTACGTGCGCCGCTCGGTCGCCAACCACCTCGGCGACATCGCCAAGGACCACCCCGCCACCGCTTTCGCCATCTGCGCGCGTTGGACCGACGAGGTGGCCAACGACGACGGCCCGCGCGGCGAGGTGCGCCGCTGGATGGTCCGCCACGCGGTGCGCCTGCCCGCCAAGCAAGGCGTGCGCGCCGCGCTGCGCCTGCGCAAAGCGGCCGCGATCCGTCGCTGACTCCGGATCAGCGTTGACGCAGAACGAGCGGAGCCGGTCCGGGTCGGCGAAGGTCCAGACCTGCGCCGTCAGCACCAACTGGTCGTCGACTCGGAGCCTCAGGGTCTGCCCGCCCGCCGGAGGAATGGCAACAGACCCAACGACACCAGCAGGATGCCGAGCGCGCCAGCGCCACAGCCACCACTGTTTCCGCCACTGACGGTTATGCTTTGGCTGCCAGTTCCGGCAACGGCTGTCGCCAGGAAGGTTTGCCCCACGGTCGTATTGCCGATGACCGTCACCGT
>JAIFND010000042.1 GCA_020047915.1 bacterium
CGATTCAGCAACTCTTCCGCCTTCCGCCTTCCGCCTTCCGCCTTCCGCCTTCCGCCTTGCGTCCCCAAGAGTCCTTAACGCAACGCCATTGCTCTGCGGGCAGTGCCCTGCTCTCGCCGCCTTCATCCTAGGCCAAACCGGGACTCTCGATACCACCGTGGCATGCATCGTACCGACAATCTGCACATCGTCTCGAACAAGCCGCTGCGTCCGCCGCATGCGGTGAAGGCCGAGGTGCCGCTGACCGAACAGGCCGCCAGCCTGGTCGCACTGACCCGCGAGCGGGTGCGCGACATCCTCACCGGGCGCGACCAGCGCCTGCTGGCCGTGGTCGGGCCATGCTCGATCCACGACCCCGCCGCGGCGATGGAATACGGCAAGCTGCTGTTGCCGCTGCGCGAGCGGATGAAGGACCGGATCGAGGTGGTCATGCGGGTCTATTTCGAGAAGCCGCGCACCACGGTGGGTTGGAAGGGTCTGATCAACGATCCGCACCTTGACGGCAGCTATGACATCAATGCCGGACTGACCACCGCGCGTCGTCTGTTGGCCGATCTGGCCGCGCTGGGCATGCCCGCTGCCACCGAACTGCTTGATCCGGTGACCCCGCAGTACCTCGCCGACCTGGTCGCCTGGACCGCGATCGGGGCGCGCACCACCGAGAGCCAGACGCACCGCGAGATGGCCAGTGGCCTGTCCATGCCGGTGGGCTTCAAGAACGGCACCGACGGCAGCCTGGGGGTGGCGATCAATGCCATGCTGGCGGCCAGCCACGCGCACCATTTCCTGGGTATCGATCCGCATGGCCATGCCTCGATCGTCACCACCACGGGCAATCCCGACGGGCATCTCGTGCTGCGCGGCGGCCGCCAGGGGCCGAACTTCGACCACCTGTCTGTCGAGATGGCGGCGGGCGAGTTGGCCAAGGCCGGGGTCGCGACCCGGGTGATGATCGACTGTTCGCACGACAATTCACAGAAGGACTACCGCCGCCAGGGCGAGGTCTGCGCCACCGTCGCCGACCAGGTCGCCAAGGGGGGGCGGCATGTGCTGGGCGTGATGATCGAAAGCAATCTGGTCGCCGGCCGGCAGGATCTGCCCAAGGACCGCAGCCGTCTGGTGCATGGTCAAAGCATAACCGACGCCTGCGTTGATTTTCCTGCCACCGAGTCGATGCTGGTCGTCTTGGCCGGGTCCGTCGCCACCGCGCGTCGGACCGCCGCTGCCTGATCACCGCGCGCAGGTCCCGTGGACCTGCGCGCACTGTTGGAGAGACGATCCATGGCCATTCCCGTGACTGCCGAGGGCAAGCGCAAGATGCAGGAGGAACTGGATGTCCTCCTCGCCCGCATCCCCGTGATCGCCAAGCAGATCGAGGAGGCGCGCGAGAAGGGCGACCTGCGCGAGAATGCCGAGTATCACGCCGCCCGCGAAGACATGTCGATGACCAACGCGCGGCTCTCCGAGTTGAAGAGCAAGCTGGCCAACAGCCAGGTCGTCGATGAGAGCCAGATCGATACCTCGCGGGTGGCCTTCGGCGCCAAGATCGACCTCCAGGAGGGGCGCGGCAAGGCCGAGACCTGGTACCTGGTCGGCGAGGGCGAGGACGACCCGCTCGAGAACCGCATCCTGACCTCCAGTCCGATGGGTTCGGCCCTGCTCGGCAAGAAGCTGGGCGACGTCGTCGAGGTCAAGGCGCCGATGGGGACGATCAAGTTCACGATCAAGAAGATAGTGTACTGATGGATCGCAGGCTGGAGGCTGGACGCTGGACGCTGGACGCTGCGGTATTCGAGGCGTCCGTTTCCATCTGTCCTGCCTCAGCCTCCAGCTTCCAGCCTTCAGCCTCCAGCCATCTCCCATGACCGACCTCTCCTCCATCCGCACCCGCATCGACGCGATCGACGAGCGTCTGGTCGAACTGCTCAACGCCCGGGCCGAGCTGGCCCGCGAGGTCGGGCGCGCCAAGGCCCTGACCGGCGGGGCGATCTTCGTGCCGCACCGCGAGCAGGAGGTGTTCAAGCGCCTCGCCTCGCTCAACCAGGGGCCGCTGCCGGACGCCGCGCTGCGCGGCATCTGGCGCGAGGTGATGAGTGCCTCGTTCGCCCTCGAACGCCCCCTGACCATCTGTCACTTCGGGCAGGCCGGCGCCTTCACCCACCTGGCGGCGCGGCTCAAGTTCGGCAGCAGCGTCGAGTACGCCCCGGCCGATGCGATCACCGCCGTCTTCTCCGAGGTCGAGAAGGGTCGCGCCGACTACGGCGTGGTGCCGATCGAGAACTCGACCGACGGCTCGATCACCGACACCATCGACGCCTTCCACGGCTCGACCGTGCGCATCGTCTCCGAACTGCACCTGCGTGTCCGGCACCACCTGATGAGCGCGGTGCCGCGCCAGGACATCCGCCGGATCTACTCACGCTCGACCGTGTTCGGCCAGTGCCGCGGCTGGCTGGCCGCCAACATGGCCAAGGCCGAACTGGTCGAGGTGGTGTCCACGACCAAGGCCGCCGAGCGCGCCGCCGCCGAGTCGGCCGATGGCGCTGCGGCGATCGGTTCGGACGAGGCGGCGAAGGCCCTCGGCCTGCCCGTCCTGGCCAGCGACCTGCAGGACAACCCGAACAACATGACCCGCTTCGTCGTGGTGGCCAAGCCGCAGCACGCGGCCCAGCCCAGTGGCGACGACAAGACCACCCTGATGTTCGCGGTCAGCGACCGCCCCGGCGCCCTCTACGACTGTCTGACGCCGTTCCATCGCGCCGGCATCAACCTGTGCAAGATCGAGAGCCGGCCGAGCCGCCGCCGGGCCTGGGAATACCTGTTCTTCATCGACCTGCTTGGCCACCAGCGGGACGAGAAGATCGCCGCCGCCCTGGCCGAACTCGGCCGCAGCACCGCGGTCTGCGAGATCCTGGGCAGCTACCCGCGCGCTGACCAGCCGCTCAACGCCTGATCCCACCAGCTGTGGTTGCGGCCAACGGCCAGGGCCTAGCATCCGTATCATGAGCATGCCCTGGGTCGCTGCTGCCATCTTGTTGCTCGTCCTGTGTGCCATGGGATGCGCGCACCGTGATCCGCTCAATCCCGCCGTCGGCCCGGCCGGATACCATCGTCTGCCATGACCGCCGCCGTCGAGATCACCTCCCGCGCCTTGCGCCTCGTGGTGACCGAGGATGGCAGCATCACCCATCTGCGCAGCATCCCGCTCGATGCTGGCGCCGATCCCGTCCAGGTGCTTGCCGGGGCCCTGCCGGCCAAGTGCGGCGGCGTCCGCATCCTGGTGGCCAACGAGGACGTGCTGGTGCGCATGCTCATCCAGCCGCCTTGCCCGCGCGAGCGGCTCGACCGCGTCATCGGCTTCGAGATGACCGGCGGGGGCGACGGTGAGTCGCCGCTCGCGGACTGGATGGTGGTGCCAGGCTTCGGCGCCGGCGACTTCCGCGTCCTGGCGGTCGCCGTCAAACGCCCGCTGATCCAGCGTCTGCGCCAGTCGCTGCATCTGGCCGGTGCCCGCCTTGAGGCAGTCAGCCATCCGGCCGTCGGCCTGTATCACGCCTGGCGGTCAGCCGGCGGCATGGGCGATGCCCTGCTGGCCGATGTCGGCGGCACGTCCACCCATCTCGCCGTGGTGCGTCAGGACGAACTGGCCCTGGTCCGCACCCTGCCGGTCGGCATGGATACGCTGGTCTCCCAGGTGGCTGAGATGCGCAGCCTGGTGCCGACCGAGGCGACGCGGCTGGTCTCGCAACTGCGCGGTTCGTCCCCCGACGAGCTCCAGCACCTGGTGAAGCGGCAGGCCGGCCAGATCGCTGTCGCCCTCACTGGCGCGGTGAAGTTCGCCAAGGCCCAGCTGCAGGTCGATGATTGGCAGCCGGCCGCCATCGCCCTGGCCGGGGCCGGTGCGCAGATCCACGGCTTCGTCGAAGCCATTGCCGAGCGCAGCGGCATCCCGGCCAAGCCCTTCAATCCCTTCGCCAAGCTGGGCAGCGCCCTGCCGTCCGAGGAGATGGATCGCCAGGCCGGCCTGCCGACGCCGTGGGCCGCCGCCTTGGGTGCGGTGCAGGCCCAGCGCCTGCTGCTTGATGCCCTGGCCGACGAACGCCGGGCGGCAGCGCGATTCTGGGCCACCGATGGCATCCTGCGCACCGCCGTCGCCCTGGCGACCCTGCTCGTGGTGGCCGCCGTGAGCCTGAACGAGATGGCGATCCATCGCGCCGCCGCCGATGTCGAACGCCTGGGCGGCAGCACCGGGCTGGTCACCACGGCCGAGAAGGATCTTGCCGAGATCACCCGGCTCGAGGCCCAGCTCGGCCGGGACGCTGCGCGCATCGCCTGGCTCGACGGCGAGCATCGCACCAGCCGCATCGCCGCCGAGGTGCTGGCCGCCATCGCCGGCATCCAGCACCCCGAGAAGTGCCCGGTCGCGATCACCACCTACCGGGTCAAGCGCCAGGCAGGTGGAGCCCAGGTCGAACTGGAAGGCTGGGCCCAGAGCGCCGGCCGGTTGCGCACCAGCGACGTTCTGCAGACCTTCGAGCAGGGTCTGCGATCCGCCTATCCGCCGATCACCGCGATCGAAGAACGGCCGCAGCCGATCGACCGCGACCGCCAGCGCTTCCACCTCGTCCTGTCGCTGCCCGACCGCAAGCCGTGAGCACGCCGGCCGAGCTGGTCCGCCTCCGCCTGGAGCGCGAGCTGGCTCCCGAGCTTGCCGAGGTGCTGCTGCCGATGCTGCGCCTGCGTCGGGCGGGTCCGCGCCTGGTCGCGGTGCTGCCCAACCGCATCTGGGTGGATGCCTTCCGCAGCGGAGCCCTGGAACTCGCCGAACGCGCCGCGCTGGAGGCGGGCAGCAGCCTGACCGTCGCGGCGCGCGAGGACGCGGTGGCCAGCATCGAGCGCACCTTCGATTCCTTTGCCGAGGATCCCGGCAACCAGCTCGCCCTGGCCGCCTGCCGGCGCATCGTGCGCGAGCCGGGGCTGGCGCATAATCCGCTCTACCTCGCCGGGCCCCCGGGAACCGGCAAGACGCACCTGATCGAGGCGGTCGCCGCCGAGTTCGCCGCCACCGCCGGCCAGGACGGCGCCGCACTCTGCACCGGTGACGAGTTCGTCACCCGTTGGGCCCAGGCTCTGGCCGGACGGGACGACCATCCGCTCAAGCGCCTGGTCCAGGGTGCGGCCCTGATCGCCTGCGACGGCATCGATGCGTTGTGCGGCAGGCAGCTTGCCCAGGAGCAGTTCTTCCTCCTGGTCAACGAGGCGCTGGAACGGGGCCAGCAGGTCGTGGTCTGCGGACGCGAGCCGCCGCATCGGCTGCGCGACATGGAGGAGCGCCTCGCCACCCGTCTGGGCTGGGGCCTGGCGGTCGGCATCGAGGCGCCGGCCCTGGAGACCCGCCTGGCCGTCCTCCGGCGGCTCAGTTCGACGGCGGCCGAACTCGATCCGGGCGAACTCACCCAACTGGTCGAGACCTGGGGCGGGGACATGCACGGCGTGGTCGATCTCGCCGCCCGCCTCGAACTGGGCGAACGCCCCGGCAACATGGCGGAGGAAGTCAGCTTCGACCGCATCCTGCAGGCCGTCGCAGAACGGCACGGCGTCCGCCAGGGCGACGTCACCGGGGCCAGCCGGTTGCGCCAGGTGGTCAGATCACGCCAACTCGCCCTGCTGCTTGGCCGGCGTTTGACCAGCCACAGCCTGGTCGCCCTCGGCGGCATGGTCGGCGGCCGCGATCACTCGACGGTGATGTATGCGATCCGCCAGGCCGAGGAGCGCGTGCTTGCCGATGCCGACTTCGCCCGCGAGGTCGCCGAGGTCACCCGTGAGGTGCGCGGCGAGGAGTGACGGGAAATGCTGGAATCCGCATTCTGGATAACAATGGGGCCCCATCGCGCGCGATGGGGCGGGCGCCGAGCAACGCTGGCGGCATATAATCGGCGAAGCCGATGCCGCCACGATTCCGGAGGCTTGCCGACGGGCGAGCGGGTGCCGCCGCAGGCGGCAGCAGGCCCCGGGCGGGGCCTGCGTGCCCGCGCAGCGCGAGCGCTGCCCCGGAGGCCATAGGCCGAGGAGCAAGCGAGCCGGGCTTCGAGTTGCGACAAAGCCCGGGGGCGAGGCGGGTCGAGCGCAGCGAGAGCAGGCCCCAGTGGGGCCTGCGGCCCGACGAGACGCAACGCAGCAGCGTTGCGCCGGAAGGCGGGCGAAGCCCCTGAAACTACAGACTTGCGCGGATGCCCTTCAGCGAACGCAGCACGTAACTCGTGGTCAGGGTCGGCATGCCTTCGGCCCAGCGGTCCTGCTCGTTGGACCAGATAGCCTTGTCGCCCTCGATCTTGGCGCGCTTGGCGATCGCGTCGAACAGGTCGCGGCGCCAGTCCACCTTGGTCCCGTCCTTCAGTTCGATCACGCCCGGCTTGACCTTCTCGAAGGTCTTCGACGCGACGCGGAAATAGTAGTAGAGGCCCTGCTGGTCGGCGGTCGGCTTCTTCGCAGTGTTGACCATCCCGGGATTGCGGTCGAAGGTCCAGTGCGCCTTGACCCAGCCCAGCGCCGCCGCGACCCGCGGATCCTCGGGCTTGAGGTCGAGGACGACGTAGGACGAGATCAGCGCATAGGTCATCGAAGCGTAGGGTTCCAGCTTGGGCGGCGCCTCGCCGGGCTTCAGCGCCTCGCGGTTCCAACTGCCCTCGGCCTTGCTCTCGTCCGGGCTGTACACGGCACCGCCGGAGTCGCGTGCCCACGGCAGCTTGTTGACCGACGACAGGTCCTGGCAGCGCTCAAGGAACTTGAGCGCCTCCTGCATGCGCGGATCGCTCGACGGTACGCCGCTGCCACGCAGCGCCGCGATCGCCCAGCTGGTGTTCGACAGGTCCTCCCAGCCTGGGCCCTTCGAGCCGTAGCCCATGCCACCCAGTGAGGGGTTCTTGGCGTCCTTGTTCTGCAGGCTGAAGATGTACTCCTGCGCCTTGCTGATCTGCGCGGTGGTGCCCTTGCCGGTCGCGGTCCACAGCATCAGCGCGATGCAGGTATTGTAGTTGCCGATGCCTTCGGCGGGATCGTACACGCCGCCGTCGGGCTGCTGGAAACCGCCCATGTAGGAGAGGGTCGCGGCGATGCGCGGATCGTCCGCCGGAATGGCCTTGGGGGCGGTGGCCAGGGCCTCGGCGGCGAGGCCACTGATCCCGAGGACGAACTTCTCACCCTTCATGAACTTGCCGCCCGGCTCGGCCTGGGAGAGCAGGAAGGCCTGGGCCTGGTCGATCAGCTTGTCCACCTCGGCGACTGTGGGCGGGAGCGGATCGGCGGCGACGGCGGTCGCGGCGGCAAGCAGGGTGACGGTGAGGGCGCGGCAGAGCATGGCAGGTCTCCTGGGACATTGCCGACTGTGGCTGGCCTGCGCGCGAGTCCATGGGGCCGGTTTGGCGATCTGTCGGTCAGCAGACCGGGCGAATGCTCATCAGGCGGTCAGATCGACGAGCCCACCCTGGCGATCATCCGTGGGCGTGTAGGCCGCGCGCACGCTGCCGGCTCCACGCGATTGCTCCATCTGCTGACGTTGCGCCTCGGTCATGGTCGCCCGGGCCTGGGCCGCGACTGCCCGGTCCTGGGACGAGGGCTGGGCCGGGGCGAGCGCAGCCGCGATGACCCGCTGCATCTTGGCGATGGTCGCCTGCGGGTCGCGTTCCGCCCCGGTGTCGATCGCGACCTCGCCACCCACCGCATAGCGCCGCCCGTCCGGGCCGCTCTGGTAGGAGAAGGACATGCCGCCAGCCAGCGATCCGCCCGCCGCCTTGTGCGCCGCCTCGTGGGCGCGGACCTCGGCATCCCGGGCCTGCAGTTCAGCCACGACCCGGCGCTGATCGGGGGTCAGCTCGCCGGCCTGCCGGCGCCGCGCCTGGGTCCGTTCCTCGCCCTGTTTGCCCTGCAGCCCGCGCTCCAGGGGGGCGGCGGCAGGGCTGGTCAGCGGTCCGATCCCAGCGGGCATGTCTCAGGCTAGCATGGTCCGGAGCAGCGGAGAAGCGGCGTTCGCCAGCCCTTGCACCGGCAAGGGGTTGCGTCGGAGGCGTGGAGCGCGATCCTGCCTGGAATGTCCTGGCTCGATCGCGTCGTCGGTTTGCTCAGTCTCGATCTCGGGATCGACCTGGGCACCGCCAACACCCTGGTGGCGGTCAAAGGACGTGGCGTGGTGATCAGCGAGCCGTCGGTGGTCGCGGTCAAGAAGGGCACCAAGCAGGTCATCGACGGTCCGACCGGGCTGGCAGTGGGCGACCAGGCCAAGGTCATGCTGGGCAAGAACCCCGGCAACATCGATGTGATCAAGCCGCTGAAGGATGGCGTGATCGCCGACCTCGAGATCACCGAGCACATGCTGCGCTACTTCATCCGCAAGGCTTCGGGCGGACGGCGCATCGTGCCGCCGCGCGTGGTCGTGGCGGTGCCCAGCGGCATCAACGAGGTCGAGAAGGGCGCGGTGACCAACAGCACGCGCAAGGCCGGCGCGCGCGAGGTGTTCCTGCTGCAAGAGCCGATGGCGGCGGCGATCGGCGCCGGGCTGCCGGTGGCGGATCCGGTCGGCTCGATGATCGTCGACATCGGCGGCGGCACCACCGAGGTCGCGGTCATCTCGATGGTCGGCATCGTCAACAGCGAAAGCGTGCGCTGTGCCGGCGACGAGATCGACCAGGCGATCATCAAGTACCTGAAGAGCCAGTATTCCGTGGTCATCGGCGAGAACACCGCCGAGCAGGTCAAGCTGACCATTGGCGCCGCGGTCGCGCCCGCCGACGAGCTGCGCATGCCGATCAAGGGCCGCGACCTGCGCACCGGCCTGCCGCATCAGCTTGAGGTCAGTTCGACCGAGATCGCCGAGGCGATCCGGCCGCAGGTCCAGACCATCGTCGGGGCGATCAAGATGGTGCTTGAACGCACCGCCCCCGAACTCGCCTCCGACCTGATCGAGCGCGGCATCACCATGGCCGGCGGCACCAGCCAGCTGCGCGGCCTCGCCGACCTGATCGCGCGTGAGACCCGCCTGCCGGTCTATGTCGCCAACGACCCGATGACCTGCGTGGCGCGCGGCTGCGCGGCGCTGCTGGAAGATCTGGACGCGCTGAAGCAGATACTGGAAGCCGGCGTGCAGCAGTAGTTCGGGGGCCTTGCCCCCGCGGCCCTACGGGCCTGCCCCCGCGGGCTTTGTCGCAGCTCGGTTTCGTCGCTTCGCTCCGAAACCGTGGCGGCATCGGCTGCGCCGATTATATGCCGCCACCGCTGCTCGGCGCCCGATCCTCGCCTGCGGCTGCGGCCAGGGGGCCCTGGACCCCGCCCCTACGGCCCTGCGGGCTCAAAGCTCAAAGCTCAAAGCTCAAAGCTAAGTATGGCACGGGGTATGCGTTGGGACGGGTATGAGCCCGCCTCCTGCTACCGCTGCTCAGCCGAGTCCGGCCGCGGCTGCCACCCTGCTCGATCAGTTGCGCAAGCACCTTGAGAACGAACTCGCGGTGCAGAAGAAGCTGTTGGTGATCGCTGAGCAGATGGGGCCGAAACTGATGGTGGGCGACGCCAAGGCGGTCGCGGCGATGGTCGCCAGCCAGGAGGAGCCCAGCCGCGAAGCGGCCCGCCTGGCGACCATCCGTTCGCGCCTGACCCAGGCCATCGCCACGGTGTTCCAGATCGAGGGCGAGATCACGGTCAGCCGCATCCTCTCCAAGGCTCCGGACGCCCTGCGCCTGGAACTCGACCGGCTGCGCCGCGAGGTCGCCCAGGTCTGCCAGCGGCTCGGCCGTCAGGCGGAACGCAATCTGGTGGTCGCCCGCCAGGGCCTGTCGCTGATCCGCGAGGTGCTGGGCGATGCCATGGGCACGCGCACGGCAAACGCCTACGATCGTCGCGGCATGATCGGCGCCCCGATCGCCCAGCGCGGGGCCGTCCTCAACATCCGTGGCTGAAGGTCAGCGCAGCCCGAGCTGCCTGACTTTGTAGCGGATCTGGCGGAAGCTGATGCCCAGCAACTGGGCCGCTTCGGTCAGGTTGTCCTTCGTCCGCTCCAGCGCCGCCTCGATCAGACGGCGCTCCAGGGCGGTCACTTCGCGTTCCAGATCGATGGTCTCTCCGGCCTTCAGGCGGCGGGCGGCCTCGTCCGACATGGCCCGGGTGCCGGAAGGCGGCGTCGGCACCGGATCACCGCCCAGATCACCGAACAACGCCAGGTCATCGATGTCGCCCTCGGGCGTCAGGGCGACGCCGCGCTGGATGCGGTTGTCGAGCTCACGCACATTGCCCGGCCATTCGTGGCGGGTCAGCGCGGCCAGCGCCGTGGCGGTGAAGCCGGTCACGCCGCGCCGCAGCTTCACCGCATGCCGCGCCAGCAGATGGCCGGCGAGCAGCGGGATGTCCTCGCGCCGTTCGCGCAGCGCCGGCAGTTGGACGGTGATCACCGCCAAGCGGTAGTAGAGGTCTTCACGGAAGGTGCCGGCAGCCACCATCGCCTTCAGGTCGCGGTTGGTGGCCGCCACGATGCGCACGTCGCAGGTGCGGATCTCGCGGCCACCGACCGGCAGGTACTCGCCGTTTTCCAGCACGCGCAGCAGCTTGACCTGGGTCTCGGGCGCCAGGTCGCCGACTTCATCGAGGAACAGCGTGCCGTGGTCGGCCAGGGCGATCAGGCCGGGGCGGTCATCGACCGCGCCGGTGAACGAGCCCTTGAGGTGGCCGAACAGTTCGGACTCAAGCAGCGAGGGGGCAAGCGCCCCGCTATTGACCCGCATCAGCGGGCCATCAGCGCGCAGGCTGGCGTAGTGCAGGGCGCGGGCGACCAGTTCCTTGCCGGTGCCGCTTTCGCCGGTGACCAGCACGGTGGAATCAGTGGTCGCGATCTGGTCGATCAGCAGATGGATGGCATGGATCGAGGTCGAGGCGCCGACCAGATGGACGGCCGCCTCACCGGTCCCGACGCCCTTGGCCGCGAGGTGGCGGTCGCGGGCCGCCAGGGCGCGCGCTACCGTCGCCTTGAGATGGGCGTTGTCGAAGGGCTTGCGTACGAAGGTGAAGGCCCCGGCGCGCATCGCCCGTACCGCGGTGTCCCACTCCGCGAAGGCGGTCATCACCACCACGAAGCAGTCCGCCTTGGCCTTGCGGGCCCGGGTCAGCAGTTCGAGGCCATCGAGCGGGGCCATGCGCAGATCGGTAAGGATCAGTTCGATCGGCTGGCTGGCGAGGGTCGCCAGCGCCTCCTCGGCGCCTGCCGCGGTCAGCACGGTGTGGCCATCGCGCCCCAGCACGATGCGCAGCATCTCGCGGATGCCCGCCTCATCATCAACGACCAGGATCGTGCCCATGTCCGGTCACGATATGGCTGCTGGTGGCCGTGCCACCGGCGCTTCCAATTCTGCTGCGACTGCCACCGTGCGCCCCGCGATGCAGCCCCCGGCCATCCTTACCCTGCAGCTGCTCAACGCCTGCATCGGCGCCGGTCAGTACCTCGGCTTCGCCACCGCCACCGGCATGTGGACGGCCGACGGCTGGACGCCGTGGCAGGTCGGTCTGGCGATGACGGCGGCCAACCTGGCCTATGCCGCCCTGGTCGCGCAGGGCGGCCGGCTGAGCGATGCGTGGGGCCGGGCGCGCACCGCGATCCTCGGGGCGTGCATCTGCGCCTGCGGGGCCGCCCTTGCCCTGGTCGTGGACGCGGCGTGGTCGGCCCTTGCCGCCGCTATCCTCGGCTGCGCCGGGTCGGCGTTCTTCTTCCCCGGCAATGTCGGCCTGTTCAGTGATGCGCGCTCCGCCGATGGGGCCGGCAGCCTGCCGCTGCACGTCAAGGTCAGCCGCTACAACCTCGGCTGGTCGGGGGGCAACATCGTCGGCTTCGGGCTGGCCTGGGCGCTATCCAGCCTGCCGCCCCGGATCGGCTGGTCGCTGGTCCTGCTCGCCGCCGTGGTTGCCGGGACGACACTGTGGCGCTGGCGCCGCCTGCCGGCCCAGCCGCCGCGCCCCGATGGCGATCGCAGTCCGCACCCGGCCCTCAACCGGCTGATCTGGATGGGGCGGGGCGCCCTGCTGGTCTATTGCCTCCTCGGCATGGCCTTCATCAGTCTGCTGACCCGCGCCCTCAAGGGCGAAGGCATGGATGCGACGGCGGCGCAGGTGGCCTCCACCGCAGCCCTGTTCGCCTATGCGATCGGCTACTTCGCCACCTTCCTGGTGCTTGGCCTGTGGTCGGGCTGGGTGCTGCGGCCCTGGCGATTACTCCTGCTCCAGGCCCCGGTGGCGCTGGCCGCGTTGGCGGTGTTGTGGCTTGGGCTGGGGCCGGCGGTGCAGCCGCTGGCGCTCTCGGCCGCCGCCCTGCTGCTCGGGGTCGGCTTCGCTGCGACCTATACCGGTTCGATCTACTACAGCATGCGTCTGCCCGAAGGCGCCGCGCATGCCGCTGCCCTGCACGAGACCGCGCTCGGCATCGGCTCGACCGCCGGCCCGCTGCTGTGCGGTGCCTTCATGAGTCTGGCTGCGGATGGGGCCCTGGCCGCGCTGGGCATCTGGATGGTGCTGATCTCGGCCGTGGTGCTGGCGCTGCAGGCCCTGGCCATCCCGGGGGCGGCCCGGCGCGGAGCCTGTTAGCCGTGGAGGTCGCGGACTACGATTTCCAACTGCCGCCCGAACTCATCGCCCAGGAAGCGATCGAGCCGCGCGATGCCGCTCGGCTGCTGCACATCCCGTTGGCTGGCGGCGCACTGCAGCACCGCATCGTGCGCGACCTGCCGAGCCTGCTGCGCTCGGGCGATCTGCTGGTGTTCAATCGCACCCGGGTGATCCCGGCCCGGTTGCAGGCGCGCACCGCCCAGGATGGCGGACGTGAGGTGCTGCTGATCCATCCCGAGCAGGGCGAGGGGACGCGCTGGCAGGCGATGGTGCGCGGACGGGTGCGCACCGGCCAGGAGT
Source organism: bacterium (assembly GCA_020047915.1). GTDB lineage: Bacteria > Planctomycetota > UBA11346 > UBA11346 > UBA11346 > UBA11346. The sequence continues at coordinate 12,931 of JAIFND010000042.1, forward strand.
TGACCATCGCCGATATCACCGTGCGCGTCGAGTCCTTGCACGAGGACGGCACACGCATCCTCGCCTTCCCCGCTGGCTGCGATGTCCTCGCCGTGGCCGAGGCGCACGGCGCGATGCCGCTGCCGCCCTACATCCGGCGGGCCGCCGACGCCCACGACCGCGAGCGTTACCAGACGGTGTTTGGCGACCGCCCCGGCTCGGTCGCTGCGCCGACCGCATCCCTGCACTTCACGGCTGAGTTGCTGGCCAGGCTGGCCGCGCAGGGGGTTGAGAGCGCCTTCGTCGAACTGCGCGTCGGGCCCGGAACCTTCAAGCCGGTCGATACCGAACGGATCGAGGACTTCCGCATCCATCCCGAATGGGCCGACTGTCCAGCCGCCACCATCGCGGCCATCGCTGCTTGCCGGGCGCGGGGTGGGCGGGTGGTGGCGGTCGGCACCACCGTGGTGCGCACCCTGGAGACCGCGGCACGCCAGGATGGCGGGCTGGCGCCGTGGCAGGGCTGGACGCGCATCTTCCTGCACCCCCCGCAGCGCCTGCTGGCCTGCGATGGGCTGATGACCAACTTCCACCTGCCGCGTTCGACCCTGCTCATGCTGGTGTCCTGCCTGCTTGGCCGTGAACGCTTGCTGGCCGCCTATGGCGAAGCGGTGCGCGAGCACTACCGGTTCTTCTCGTATGGGGATGCCACGTTGATCCTGTGAGTACCGGCCCATCATGGCCGGACATGCGCATCGCCATCTTTGGGACCGGCTACGTCGGTCTGGTCACCGGAACCTGCTTCGCCGAAATGGGCAATGACGTCTGGTGCATCGACGTCGATCGAGCCAAGGTCGATCGCCTGCGCCGGGGCGAGTCGCCGATCTACGAGCCTGGTCTCAACGAACTGCTGCTCGACAACATCCACCATGGGCGGCTGCGCTTCACCACCCAGGCAGCCGAGGGGCTGACCGACGCCGAGGTCGCCTTCATCTGTGTCGGTACGCCGATGAGCGACGACGGCCGCGCCGATCTGCGCTACGTCGAGAGCGCGGCGCGCGACATCGGCCGCAATCTGCGCGAGCATGTCCTGGTGGTGGACAAGAGCACCGTGCCGGTCGGCACCGCCGACAAGGTGCGCGCCTGGATCGCCGACGAACTGGCCAAGCGTGGGGTGCAGACCGACTTCCATGTCGCCAGCAATCCGGAATTCCTCAAGGAAGGCAGCGCGGTCGAGGACTTCATGAAGCCGGACCGCGTGGTGGTGGGCGTGGACAGCGCCAAGTCCGCCGCCCTGCTGCATGAACTGTACGCCCCGTTCATCCGTAACGGCCTGCGCTTCTACACCATGGATATCCGCAGCGCCGAGATGACCAAGTACGCTGCCAATTCGATGCTGGCGACCAAGATCAGCTTCATCAACGAGATCTCGACGATCTGCGAGCGGGTCGGCGCCGATGTGCGCCAGGTGCGCCTTGGCGTCGGCGCCGATAGCCGCATCGGCCTGCAGTTCCTGCATCCCGGCTGCGGCTACGGCGGTTCGTGCTTCCCCAAGGATGTACGCGCCCTGGCGCGCACCGCCGAGGAGCACGGCTACACCCCGCGCATCCTCGAAGCGGTCGATGCGGTCAACAAGGCGCAGCTCGGCGTGGTGCAGCGTAAGCTGGCGGCATGGTGCGAACTGAAGGGTCGCCGCCTGGGCGACCTCACCGTCGCGGTGTGGGGCCTGGCCTTCAAGCCCAACACGGATGATGTGCGTGAAGCTCCAGCCATCGGCCTGATCCGCGATCTGGTGGCGGCCGGCGGCCTGGTGCGGGCGCACGATCCGAAGGCGACCCACGAGGCGCAGCGCGCCCTCGGCGACCTGCCGCGCGTGACCTACTGCGACGATCCCTATGCCGCGACCGCCGGGGCCGACGTGCTGTGTCTGATGACCGAGTGGCGCCCCTTCCGCCGGCCCGATTTCCGCAAGCTCGCCAGCCAACTCGCCGGCAAGGCGATCTTTGATGGCCGCAACCAATACGACGATGCCCGTTGCCGGGAATTCGGCCTGGATGTTTATCCGATCGGCGTGCCCACCGCGCTGCCGCAACACTGAACAGTTAGCTGCCTAAACAATTGCCGGGGTGAGGCCGCAGCGCATGGTGCCGCCCATGCGCAGCACGGCATTCCTCGCGGTCCTCGTCGTCCTGTCGGCCTGCGGTACGGCGGCGCCTCCTCCTCCGGCTCCGCCGCCGGCCACGGTCGATGTTGTCCCCGCCGCGTCGGCGCCGGTCGATCGTGTCGTCCGCCTGCTCGGGCAGAGCGCTCCGGTCGATGGTGTGACGCTCAGTTCGAAGTCGGCCGGCATCGTCGCCGAGATCAGCTTCGCCAGCGGTTCTGAGGTTCAGGCCGGCCAGGTCCTGCTGCGCCTCGACTCGGCGCGCGAACAGGCCCTGGTGCGCGAGGCGGTCGGTGAGCGCGACAAGGCGGCCAAGGAGCTCGACAACCGCAAGCCGCTGCTCGAACGCGGCCTGGTCAGCCAGGACGAGATCGACCGCCTGGCCGCCGAGCTGGCAGCCAAGGAGGGCGCGCTGGCGGTGGCCGAGGCTGCCCTGGCCGACCGTACGGTCACCGCTCCGTTCGCCGGTTCGATCGGCATCCGTCGGGTGTCGGTGGGCGCGCATCTGACCCCCGGCGCGATCATCGCTCCGCTGGCCAGGATCGACCCGCTGCAGGTGAGCTTCGCCGTACCCGAGCTCTACCTGTCCAAGCTGCGCACCGGCCTGAGCGTGCGGGCGACCACCCCAGCCTGGCCGGGTCGCGTCTTCAGCGGCGTGGTCAGCGCCATCGACCCGGGTGCCGACGAGGCGAGCCGTTCGATCGGTACCGTCGCCGTGCTGCCCAATCCTGATCGCGCGCTCAAGCCAGGCATGGCCCTGACGGTCGAGCTGGTCTTGGAATCCATCAGCGAGGCGGTGACCGTGCCGGAGGCGGCGGTGGTGCTGCAGGGCGGCAAGGCGTCGGTGTGGACGGTGGCGGACGGCAAGGCCAAGCGGCTCGACATCACCCTGGGTGTGCGCATGCCCGGCTCGGTGCAGGTCGCAAGCGGCCTGAGCGCCGGCACGCCGGTGGTGGTCCAGGGCCTGCAGGCCTTGCGTGATGGCGCGCCTGCCCAGATCCGCGCCCCGGCTGCGGCAGGCAAGCCGCAGGGCAGGCCCTGACATGCACCTGTCCGACCTCGCCCTGCGCCGTCCCGTCTTCGCCTGGGTGGCGAATCTGCTGATCCTGGTGGTCGGCGTCTGGTCGCTGACCCGGCTGCCGGTGCGCCAGTACCCCGACATCGATCCGCCCGTCGTGTCGGTGCGCACGGAATACGTCGGCGCCTCGTCGGCGGTGGTCGAGAGCGAGATCACCAAGCGCATCGAGGAGGCGGTGGCCGGGGTGCAGGGGGTGCGCTCGATCTCCTCGACCTCGCGCGACGGCAACAGCGCGGTGGACATCGAGTTCGAGATCGGGCGCGACATCGAGTTCGCGAGCGCCGATGTGCGCGACCAGATCGCCCGCGTGCAGCGCTCGCTGCCCGAGGACGCCCTTGACCCGGTGATCGAGAAGGCCAGTTCGTCGAGTGCCCCGATGATGTGGATCGCGCTGCGCAGCGACGCGCGCAACGCCCTCGAACTGACCGACTTCGCCCGGCGCGAAATGATCGATGCGCTGTCGGTGGTGCCGGGCGTGGCGCGCATCCAGATCGGTGGCGAGCGCCGTTACGCCATGCGCGTGTGGCTCGACCCCGAGCGCATGGCGGCGCATGGCGTGACGGCCAGCGAGATCGCCGCCCGGCTCGAAGCCGAAAACCTCGAACTGCCGGGTGGCCGCCTGGAGAGCAGCACGCGCGAGATGACGGTGCGGGCCGATGCCCGCCTCGCCAGACCAGAGCAGTTCACCGGATTGATCCTGCGCGTCGGTGCCGGCGGCGAGGTGCGCCTGGGGGATGTGGCACGCGTCGAACTCGGTGCCGCCAGCTATCGCACCGGCCTGTACATCGCCGGCCAGCCGGCGGTTGGCATGGGTGTCGTCCGCCAGTCCACCGCCAACACCCTCGAAGTCGCGCAGGGGGTGCGGGCGGCGCTGCAGCGCCTCGCCCCCAGCCTGCCGGCCGACATCACCACGGCGGTCCCCTATGACGAGTCGGTGTTCATCCAGGCCTCGATCGATTCCGTGCTGCAGACCCTGGTCGAGGCGGTCGTGCTGGTCGGCATCGTCATCCTGGTGTTCCTGCGCGCCTGGGGCGCGACCCTGATCCCGATGCTGGCTGTGCCGGTCTCGCTGGCTGCTGCCCTGCCGGTGATGGCCGCCCTCGGATTCTCGGTCAACGTCCTGACCCTGCTCGCCTTCGTGCTCGCCATCGGCCTGGTCGTCGATGACGCCATCGTCGTGCTGGAGAACGGCTATCGCCGTCTGGAAGGCGGCGAACCACGCGCCCTCGCCGCTGCCCGCGGCACCCGCCAGGTCGCCTTCGCGGTCATCGCCACCACCGTCGTGCTGGTCGCCGTGTTCGTGCCGATCAGCTTCCAGACTGGTCGCGTCGGACGCCTGTTCATGGAGTTCGGCATCACCCTCGCAGCTGCGGTGATCGGGTCCTCCTTCGTCGCCCTGACCCTCACCCCGGTGCTGTGCCGCAGCCTGCTCCACCGGCACGATCATGATGGTGTCGTGTCTCGCGGCGTCGGTGCCGTCCTCAGCGGTCTGGAAAACGCCTACCGGACCACCCTCGACCTCGCCTTGCGCTGGAAGCTTGCGGTCATCGTCGTGTTCCTCGCCTTCTGCAGTGCCGCCATCCTGCTCTTCGGCATGGTGCGCAGCGAGCTCGCCCCGGTCGAGGACCAGGGGGCGGCGATCGTCGTCGTCGAACTGCCGCAGGGTGCGACGATGGACGAGACCCTGGTGCAGATGCGCCGCATCATCGCCATCGCCGAGCCGTACAGCGGCCCTGATGGCCCGGTCGAACGCGTCCTGTCCATCGTGCCCGGCTTCTCCAGCCCCGGGGCGGTCAACACCGCCTTCATCATCCTGCGCTTCAAGGACTGGAGCGAGCGCAGCACCAGTCAGATGCAGGTGGTGCGCGAGCTGGGTGGCAAGCTGCGCGGCCTCAACGGCTGCTTCGCCTTCGCCATCAACCGGCCGAGCTTCGGCATCCGCGACTTCGGCCAGAGCCTGCAGGCGGTGGTCGGGGCCGAGGACCACGAGCGGGCCCGCGCCTACGCCGCCCAGTTGGCGGCGGTGATGCGCTCCTCCGGGCGCTTCGGTCCGGTGCGCGAAGAGGTCGAGCTGACCAAGCCGCAGTTGTCGGTCGAGGTCGATCGCGACCGCATGGCGGCGCTCGGCCTGACAGCCTCGGATGTCGGTGATGCTCTGGCCATCGCCTTCGGTGAACGCAAGGCCTCGACCATCGAGGACCGGGGTCAGCAGTACGATGTCATCCTGCAGGTCGAGGCTGATCGTCGCCAAGTGCCCGGCGATCTCGACCGCATCCAGGTGCGCAGCCGGACGACCGGTCAACTGATCCCGGTGTCGGCAGTCGTGGCCAGCCGGGAGGAGGGGGTACCCAAGGAGCTGAAGCGCGTCGATCGCCGTGCCGCCGTGACCATCGGCACCAGCCTGCCACCCGGCTCGACGATTGGCGACGGTGTCGCCACGGTGTCGGCCCTGGCGGCCCGCGATCTGCCACCCAGCGCCGCGCTCAGCTGGGCCGGCGCGGCCAAGGAATTCGTCGACACCTCGGGCGGTCAGACGCTGATGTTCGCCGCCGCGCTGCTGATCGTCTTCCTCGCCCTGGCGGCGCAGTTCGAGAGCTGGATCCATCCCGCGATCATCATCGTCACCGTGCCGCTGGCGACGACCGGGGCGCTGGCCGCCCTCGCCGTCACCGGTCAGACCAACAACATCTACAGCCAGATCGGCGCCGTCATGCTGATCGGTCTGGTGGCCAAGAACGGCATCCTGCTGGTGGAATTCGCCAACCAGTTGCGTGAGATGGGGCGCGACATCCACCAGGCGGCGCGCGAGGCGGCCCTGGTGCGCCTGCGTCCGATCCTGATGACCTCGATCGCGATGGTAGCCGGCGCCATCCCCCTGGCCATCCACGGCGGTGCCGGTTCCGAGGCTCGGCAGGCGATCGGCACGGTGATCATCGGTGGTCTGACCTTGTCCACCCTGCTGACGCTCTACATCATCCCGGTGCTCTACATCCTCGTGGCGCGCTACGCCAAGCCGGCCAGCCATCATGCCGACGAACTTGCGCGCCTCGAAGGCGAGCATCCGGAATCGTAACTACTCACGGGGCCCCGCCGCGCATGCGGTGGGGCGGCCGCCGAGCAGCGGTGGATGGATAAAATGGGCGTAGCCCATCCGTCCACGGTTTCAGAGCGACAGCGATGAAACCGAGCTGTGACAAAGGCCGCGGGGGCGAAGCCCCTGAACAGCTACGGCTGACGGAACCAGACCTTCAGGCGGCTGACGATGCGCGCATCGAGGCTCGGCCGGATCAGTTCCATCGGCGTGCGGCCGCGCCGCGCTCCCAGCCACGCGATGGCGAAGAGGGCGACATAGGTGGTGACCAGGTTTTGCCAGGCGTTGAGCGCCCACTGGCCGCTCCAGCGCCATTCCCAGGGCGAGAAGGGCAGCAGGTAGGGGATCGGCCAGTCGTAGCCGTCAGGACCGCGCGAGCCGACGATGTCGCACAGGAAGTGCAGATGCAGCGCGACGAGAGCCAGGGCGAAGACGCGCCAGTCGCGTCGGCAACAGAGCCAGGCGATCGTGGCGAAGGCCAGGGCGGCCAGGCCGTTGTGGAAGATCTTGTGGTGGTAGAGGCTGAACCACGGCAGGGCGCCGTCGGTCCACCATTCGACCGGGGCGCCGAAGGCGTCGAGGTCGGGGGCGATGCCGGCCAGGGTGATGGCGAGCCGGCTGCGCCGGTCGAGGGCGTCCTTGGGCGCCGCCTCGGCACAGAGCCAGGACAGTAGGGCGTGGGTGGCGATATGCACACCCGGATGCTAGCGTCATCCAGCCCCTTCCCAAGTCACAGACCTGCCCGATCCTACTCCCCCATCATGGTCAAGGCCGCCGTCGTCCTGCTGTCCGTCGTCACCCTCCTTCTGTGCGTCCAGATCCTCGACCGCTGGCGCCAGCCGCAGCAGCTCAAGGCGGTGCTCGACGCCACCGAGCGCGCCGCCAGCGCCAACGAGCGCGTGCTGGGCGAACTGAAGGCGATGCGCCAGGAGTTGGCGAACCGACCGGTGGTCGCGGCCCAATCACCGACCGCCGTGCAGGCGGTGATGCCGGCCGGGCCGCGTGACGGCAAGCCCCGTCTTGGCGGCAACTTCCTCAAGTCCTACGACCGCAGCCATTTCAACGCCGACAAGGTCGGGGGCACCTGGCGGCAGTTCAACTCGACACCCAAGGGTTTCAATCCGCTGCTCGACAACAGCGCCGACGCCAGTTCGGCGCATGGGCTGGTCAACGACGAGCTGTGCACGCGGCATCCAGCGACCCCTGAACTGTGGAGCGAGAGCCTGGCCGAATCGGTGGTGATCAGCGATGACTGGAAGACCTACACCTTCCGTCTGCGTCCGGGCGTGGTGTGGCAGCGCCCGGTCCAGGCCCGGCAGCCCGAGTTCGCCTGGCTGGACCGCGATGTGCCGCTGACCGCGTCCGACTTCGTGTTCGCCATCGACATGATCAAGCATCCGGAGGTGGAGAGCACCTCGCTGAAGACCTACTATGCCGACCTCGAAAAGGCCGAGGCCCCCGACGAGCGCACCCTGGTGCTGCGCTGGAGCAAGAAGGTGTTCACCAGCATGTCCTTCAGCATGGGCCTGGCCCCGTTGCCGCGGCACATCTACGCCAGCAATCGCGATGGCTCGCCGATCGCAGTCAATGCTCTGGGAACGGCCTTCAACAAGCACTGGTTCGACGACCTGGGCGGCATCGTCGGCACCGGCGGATATGTGCTGGAACTGAACGAGAACGACAAGCTGATCCGATTCCGCCGCAACCCCGCCTACTGGGGCGCCAGCTACCACTTCGAGGCCATCGAGTGGGATGCCGAGGTGAAGCTGCCCGATCCGCAGCTCGTCGCCTTCAAGAACGGCCAGGTGCAGAGCCACGGCCTCATTCCCACCCAGTACAAGGCCGAGATCCTCGACGGCGGCGAGCCGCGCTTTGCCAAGCCCGATCCGACGGTTCCGCTCGCCGGTCGCAGCGGCGAACTCGGCTGGGAGAAGATCAAGGCGCACAGCTACTCCTATCTCGGCTGGAACCTGCGCCGCCCGATCTTCGCTGACAAGCGTCTGCGCCAGGCCCTGGCCCACGCCTTTCCCAAGGACCGCATCCTGGAGGAGGTCTGGTTCGGACTCGGGCGGCCGCAGCGCGGGCCGATCCATCTCGACAACCCCTACTTCAATCCCGCGCAGCCCGACTTCCCCTACGACCTCGGGCGCGCG
>JAIFND010000225.1 GCA_020047915.1 bacterium
GCCAGCGCCGTGCCGTTCCTCGCCATCGTCGTCCGCGACGCGGTGCGCCATCCCCTGGCCTACCTGCTGCCGATTGGCGATCCCGCTGAAATACGGACGCGAACACCACATCCGTGAGTGGAAAGTGGGGTCGGCTCACGAAACGGACAATATGGCTCACGAAACGGACAATATTGTACGATAAGAGGCAACGCATTATCACGCAATGACTAACAACGAAGATTTCTCGCCCAATTGCCATACCATGGTGTTAGTTAGTAGCTACACCTACAACTCCAACTGTGTCATGTCGACTCGACATTCGCCACGGGAGTCGCTGTGGGCGGCGTCCCAAGGTCCAATGTATGCCGGGCCCGCTCCAGGAGACGCCAGTGCTGCACGCGGACGTAGGCACGGCGGGTGGTGTCGATCGACTGGTGGTTGAGCAGGGCCTGCCCGGCCTCCAGGCCGAACGCATCGGTGACAATGGTGGCTGCCGCCCGTCGGATGGCATGTGGTCCCCACAGGCGCGGCTGCAGGAGCCGGCCATCGGCGCCACGGGCGGCGAGTCCGGCACGTTCGGCGGCTCGCGTGACGATCCGGCGCATGCTCCAGGCCGTCAGCCGCAAGCCGGGCTGTGCGTGCAGCGAGATCCAGAGTGGGCCTCCAGAAAGTCCGATGGCAGCGCGCTCGGCGAGGTACTCGCGCAAGCATGCCACGGTTCCCGCCGCCAACATGGCGGTGGCATCGGCCGCGATATGGCCCTTGGGTTGATGGCGGATCGTCGGGGGATCGCTGTCGAGATCGAGATGCTCGACATCAGCGCGCACCAGTGAGATGAGGCGCAGACCCGTGCCGAACATGACCCGGATGAGCGCGAGGTCGCGCAATCGGGTGACGCCCGCCCGGTCGGTTTCTGCCGGTGATCGAGCGCGATCGGCCTCGGAAATCTGATCGACCGCAGCGAGCACCGCCTCGATCTGGCTCCGCGTGAAACAGGGGAGCGGATCATCCCGGTGCACGACCAGGCTCCGAGCGCTGCGGGCGATGGCCGGATAGAGACCCTGATTTTCCGTCCAGCGGTAGCAACTGCGCAATGCATGCAGGTGACGATTCCGAGTTGCGGGAGCGCGGTGCGTGCCGGCGGCAGCGAGGAACTCCGTCACATGGCGCGGCTCCGGCCGGGAAATGGAACCCCGGGCAAGCCATGCCACCCAGGCACGGACCGAACTGCGATAGCTAGTTACTGTCGCCGCAGACCGTTGTCCGGCGACCACGTCTTGCTCGAGGCTGGCCAACCACAGGGTCAGCAGATCGGCGTGGCTGGGGGCGGCCTGGAGTGCTCCGGCCGGGTCGACGATGGGCGCTGGCAGGTCCATGTGCGGGCTGTCGAGAGGCTGAAGGGCCGGGTTGGCCAATCAAGAGTGATGAGCGATAATTGTTCTTCTCGCACTATACTATTTCATTTAAATACCAGTATGTACCGATACTAAACAACCCATGTTGACTTACGACGCCGTCGTCGCCGCCATCGGCCAGATCCGTGAACGCGGCCAACGACCCAGCTTGAGCCTCATTTTGCGGGAGACCGGTGGCTCCAAGACCGACATCAGCCGCCTCTTCAAGCGCTGGCGCGACGAACAAGCCGCCACCGCCGCCGCGCCACCACCGCCCGAGATCGCAGCCCTGGCAGCACTCTCACCCGATCTGGCGACCCGCATCCGCCAAGCATACGAGAAACAGTCGTGCGCAGCCATCATGAAGGCCCAGGAGGACCTCGCGCTTGCCCAGCAGCACGTTGAGGACCTGCATCGCTCATTGGGTGACGCCGAGGCCGCCCAGGCGCAACTGCGAATCGAGTTCGAAGACCGCGCCCAGATGGAGCGACGCCTGGTCGACGCCATCGCCCAGGGAGTTGCCGCCATGGCTCGCCTGCAGAGTCCCCTGCTTGACGCCATCGCGGCCCTCCATTGCATCGTGCGCGACATGGCCGAGCACCAGAACGGCCTCAAGGCCTCGATCGATGCCGTTCAAACCCGGTGCGGCTATCTTGTTGGCGAGATGGATCACGCCCAGGGCGCCATTGCCGGCCTCCATGTGGAGGTGCAGGAGCGCGCCACGGCGCTGATAACCATGGTGCGTTCGGCACTCGATCAGCAGATGACGGCAACCCGTGACCTGATCGCCGCCGACCGCGCAACGCTGCGGCGCGACCTGCAGGTGCGGCACCTCGCGTCCGTGCGTGAACTGCGCATCGCGCTGGCCCGGCCGGTGACGGACCGCCCATTCCTGGGGTCGACGTGATATTCAGGTCACGTTCGGCGGGCCTGAATATCATGTCGACCCCAGGAATGGGCGCTGTCGGAGTTGCCAGCGGGGGCAGCGATCAGCGAGCGCGACCTACTACCGGTCATGGCGATGCTGGATTGGAACCGGCAGCGGCGGGCCTGGGACCGCCTCGCGGGCGAATCAAGGAAATCCACAGTCGCTGAGGGTTAGCGGCTTGTAGGACAGTTGATGCGCCATAGACCGCGCTGCCAGCTAAAGGGTCTTCCATGCGCTCATCATCGGTGGCGATTATCGTTGTTGTCCTGGGGTTGGTATGCGCTGCAGCGGCCTTTGGGCTATGGCGGTCCCATGGATCCGGTCCAGCACCGGACAGACCTGAGACGGCTTCATCAACGTCAGTGCCTGTGGCTCCGCCGTCGGCGGCCGTGCTCGCCAGTGCTACAGCCAAACCAACGCCAGCAACGACGACCGCCCTTCCGCAGCCAAACGCACCGCCGCCCCGAACGCTCCGGACCCCGCCGGAATTCCCCGACTTTGAAACATGGCCATCGGAGCGCCAACTCAACGCCATCACCGACATCCAGCGAAATCCGCATCTGTCGCCGGCCATGCGTGATTTCCTTGTCGATCTCGCTTCGGACCCGAGCCGCCGAGCCGTGATGCGCAATAACGCTGCAAATGCCTTGGGCGTGCAGGATCCGCCGGTGTCCGGTTGGCTGGGAAAACTCGCAGATCAAGCGCTCGATCCAGCGGAAACGCCGATCTGGCGGGATTATGCGCTGCAGCATCTGGCGGACCAGTTGGTGCCTCGCGGCGAGGTTGGGCCGCCCCGTGGCGATTTCATCGGTAGCCCGGACAGCGGCTTAGATCGGCAGCGCTACATCGCTGTACTCGCCTCGGTGGCCGCCAGCAACAAGACGATAGCAGGAACAGCGCTCTTGCACCTGGATCGGTTGAGCCGGGAACGCGGTGTCTCCATCGACAGGGTGGAGTTTCGTGCCCTCATTCTCAGAGTTCTTCAGGGGAACGATGTCGATGTGGGTGCCAAGGTGACGGCATTCGGAATTCTCGGCATGCGTGGCGACGTCACAGACGCTGCAATCGCACGGCAATACCTCAAGGATGGCGATGCGGATGTGCGCCGATCCGCGGTGGCAGCCCTTGGCCTTCTCGGCACGGATGCGGACATCGCGGCAATCGAAGCGGTCGAGGTCGGTGGCGACCCTTCTGTTGAGATGGCGAAGAAGGCCGCCTGCAAGCGCCTAAGCGAACGTCGTGCCAGCCAGACCGAGTGAAAGCGGTTCCGGGTGTTCGATTGGCAACCAAAAGTGATTCAATCGTTGCATTTCGGTCCCTCGCAAGCCCTACGGAGTGTAAAAGGGAGACTTGCTGTTCCCGAACTGACTCATACACCCAGCCCGCCTGAACTACCCTGGGAGCCCAGCATGACGTGTCCCCGCATCGTTGCCCTTGCCCTCTGCGCAGCCTCCGGTTTCGCCGCAGAAGGCATCGGACTGGCCGCCACCTACTACGACAATGTAGATTTCACCGGTTATTCCGTCAGTCGCGTTGATCCTAAGATCTCGTTCGGAACGACCGAGTGGCCGGGTGCAGTACCCGCCGCCGGCATCGCTGCGGATTGGTGGTCCGCGATCTGGGTTGGCTCAATCGAGATCCCCGCGACGGACACCTACACCTTCTCGACCTGGAGTGACGACGGCATCGTCCTCCTGATCGACGGCAAGCCGGTCCTGGAGAACTGGACGGGGCACGCCCGCACCTTGGATCGTGGCTCGATCGCCCTGACCGCCGGACGGCATTCGATTCAGGTGCGCTACTATAATAGCCACGGTGGGGCGTGCCTCGACCTGCTCTGGGCGAGTTCGACCATCGCTGAGGAGATCATCCCGCAGCGAGCACTATACGCGGAGGTTCCGCCTCCAGTCATTGGCAGTGGCACCGGACTCGCCGCAACCTACTTCGATGAAGATGGATTCGGCGGATTCTCGGCCACTAAAATCGACAAGACCCTGGACTTCACCTGGGATGGCGCCCGTTCCCCAGCGCGCTCGATCGCGCCGGATGCGTGGTCGGCGAAGTGGGTGGGCGAGGTCCAGGCGCAATATACCGACACGTACACCATCTCGGCCCTGACCAACCATCCGTTCTCGCTGGCGATCAACGGATTGAAGGTCATCGACGACCCCGCGGACGGAGTTGAGCGCACCGCCGTAGGCAAGGTGTTCCTCAAGGCCGGTCAGCGCTATGAACTCCTGGCGACGTACCGATCCACGACCTCGCCATCGCGCTTGGCCGTGTCGTGGTCGTGCCCGCTGACGACCACCATGGTCATCCCTTCAACTCAGTTCTACCCAACCAGTGAGAGGCAAGCCGCCAAGTTGGCTGTGCTCTCCCCGTTGACGACTTACACGAGCCCAGCCTGGATTGAAGGCTCGGTGGGACACTGGACCACTTCTGTAAGAGCATCCGTTAATGGCGTTGCCGTGCCGGTGGTTGCCGAAAGCGCATCACAGTGGTATCTCAACACCCTTTCAAGTGATAAGTCCCCAGGCATTCCACTATCGGGCACACTGAATCTGCTGTCGGTCAATGCCGTGAATGGCAAGACCAAGCAGAGCCTGCTGCGTCCCATTCTGTGGAAGACGCTCAACGTCGCGAGTCTTCCGTATGGCATGGATAGCCTTGATGTGCGTCCCGGGGACACCATCCGGTTGACCGCTACTGGCAAGGGCAAGGCTGTTGCAGTTGATGTGGACAATGTCGATGGAGCGGCCTTTACGCCGGAGTTCACCGGTCGTCCCGGTCAGGTGTTTGCCGCCTCCTTCCCCAAGCCCGGCATCTACAAGGTGGTCGCCCGTATTGATGGGAAGCTAGCGGGCTCGATCACAATACGGGTCCCGTCGGTTGATCTGCGTGGGCCGATCGCCTGTCACATCAACTATCGGCGCATCAAAGACATCGGACTCGTCGAGAACGGCGCCAGTGTTGAATTGACGGCGAATGATGCCGGTCTCATGGATGTAGAGCCCGGTATGATCCAGAGTGATGGCGTGAGGCGGTTGGCCTTGCGGCCCTTGAATGGTGGAGCGCTGGCGCTGAGAGCGCGCCTTGGAAATGGTGGACCTATCGTCACTCAGTGCCCGGTTGACGAGTTTACGATTCGGACGACCGCCGAGAAATACATATCCTTGGTTGGCACGTTGCCCAACGGCAAGCAAATCTTGGAGGCGCAACTCATCATGAGTCCACTTGTCAAGAATCTCGACGTAAAACTCTCAATGTACACAGGAGGCGTTACATTTGAAGATTCATCTTTGGTGAAGATGATCTCCACAAACGAATTTGCAGGACAGAATGGAGATGGAAACTGCGTGTACCGCATGATTCGTAATCCAGGTGCGGCCGCCTGTCATAACATTGACGTCTTTCAGTCCTCCGTCCAGATCTCTGATCGCTGATAGGGAGCCATTGCCATGTGTTCTCCTAGGCCCTTCAAGATCACTGGACTCTGCCTCCTGAGCGTCGGACTCCTGAGCGCTGCTCAGAATCCTGAAGTGATAGGTGTTGCATTGAAAGTGGAGAATGATCTGACCGACTGCATGGAAAAACGTCAATTGACGTTTACGGCCAGTGCGTCGGTGACCTGGCACGACGGCGGTCCCTACCGCATTCACTACAAGCTGAATGTCAAAGGCCCGACTGGCGGGTATAATCAGTTTGACGAAGATTGGACGATGGAGCAGCAGTGCGCATTTGATCCATATCTCGTACCGTTGGTTCCGCGAACGGGGGCCAAGGACTATGCCCTCCAGGCATATGCGACTGCTGTGGATGAGGGGGGTTACTATACCGAAATGACATCAAATACATTGAGCATTGATGCCAGGCGGTTGTGGATTGAAGAATTCAAGGACGCGGGCACTGGCAAGGATTGGAAGGTGTGTGTTGGTCGGCCGATTACCTACAAGGGTTACGCGAGCACGGATGTTGGCGCGCACTCCTGGTATTGGGCCATGAAGGACCACGATTCGGAGGTGTGGGAGGTGACCACGGTGAACACTAAGTTGGGAAGCGATATGAGCATCCCGTATTGGAATCTCGGCGCAGTTTCACCAACGAAGCACAATTCCGATTTCGGTGACGTTCATGGCACAGTGTACACGCAGTGCGAGGATTCAGAGGAGAATACGTACAAGCTGTATTCAACGGAAATGGAAGGGAATCCCCAAAAGGCCAAAGTGTACTTTGATGCCTATCTGAATATCAATGGTGAGGAACCGACCACGAGCAGACCGCCGTGCTGGTATGTCTTCTGGAAAGACGGTGCCGTTGTGGATGGCATGGACTCCTACGGGTACGTTCAGCACGAAGGATGGTTCGGTGTTTCTACGGCCACATCTAAGAAGTTTGGACCCCAAGCTTCCAAGGACAGTGGAGATCAAATGATTCTGCATTTGCTGAATGGAACAACGAAACCCGTCGGCGCATCGCACTACCTGTACCTTAGGTGCGTGGCGATCACCATTTTACACGAAAACTATCATAACTACCTCCTGTCGCATTATGGCGAAAGCACCGATGGACAGGGTGATTCCGATCAAATCCCAGACGCAGAAGAAGCGAATCCGACTGATCGGCCTTATTTTCCGCCATCACTGCCCAACAACGCCAATACGTTTGGCATTCCCACCTATAGCGGTGGCGGTTATGAAGATCAGGAAGCACGTGCTCGTCAGGTGGAGACAGGCGACACCCTGCCTGGAATTCATCCTGAACGGGATTGGGCCGCTTACGTCCTGAATCCACAGTGGTGACAAACGTGCTGACGCGACGGTTTCTGGCGATCGTCGCCCTCCTCGCGGTTATGGCGGTTCTGACATGCCGCGAGGTGGATTGGAAAACAACGCCGACGTCCGAGGCGGTTGAAGAGAATAACGTGGATGCCGTCGCCAATCGGATCAATGAATGCATTAAGGGGCAAAGGGAAGACGTGGCACGAGGGTGGGACTCGGAATCAACCATCAGCGCGAAGCGAAATGTGCAGATTGCGGTATGCCTGCATAAAGCCATGGCATGGAGGGATCCCATCGCCGCAGCGCGACTTGCTGACGCAATTCAGGATGTGGCAAGTGACTACGTGGAAACTCTCGCGCAGTCCAAAGTCATCTTTGATCCGAAGCTTCCGGTTTCATCAAGCCCATGGCTTTCTGCTGTTTTTATCTGCATTTTCCAATCACGGGCGACTCGCATAGAAAAGTCTCTGGGTGTCATGCGTTCCTGCATTGCTGCTGGGGCAGGTAACTACGCGCTGCTCAATGCGTATGATTACATGCCAGATGACAAACTATATGCATACATCCGTAATTTTGAATTCACCAAACGTGATGAGCGCTATCAGCTAGAGAATATTACAGAAGTTGCCAGGGTTTCCAAGATGACGGTTGACGACATCGCCAAGCTCTATGACGACAAAGCGACATCGTTCACCCATGAAAAGATCAAGACCATTGAATTCAACGGCGTCGTTCACATGTTTGTACGAAACCTCCGAAAGGCCGGTGTCGACGAGCTGACGCTTGTTCAGAAACTCGCGAATGACTATAGGGCTGATGCGCCTGTGACCGCACGATATGCGCGCATGGCCATCCTTGCATACATATTGAATGCCGAATCCGTCCAAGACGGAAAGCATGAGGAATTGAGGGAAATTCGCAATAAAATTGCGGACATCGTAAAAGCAGATAAAGAATTGAATGTTGGATTTCTAGGGGATATGATCAAGTGAGGTGGCTTGCTGTCATTGTGGTGTTGGTCATAGTGGCTGTCACGGCTGTTGCGCATTGGCCACGCGAACGAGCACAACCGTCAACGGTGTTGCCGCCGCAGTCTACGCCAGCGCCAGCACCAGCCGTCCCTTCGCACAACGATCATAAGCCACAGGCGAAGAAGCCGGACGTCTTTATACCGCCGCCATGGCCCAACGGCGAGTCGCCGAAATCCCCAACTGCTAGAAAGCCGATGGTGGAGGACAGCGACTCCGGGGAGGGGGTTGTTCGCGTGGAAGAGTCTGGACCAGATATCACGGGTACGTCGCCAGAAGTGCTCTTGACGAGTATTCAAACAGCTTCATCAACTGATAAAACAGCGAAGCGTGCTGCCTGGGAACTCGGAAATCGTGCCATAAACAAAGGCTGGGTTCCAACCAAGGATCAAGCGGCAATCCTCCTGCACATCGTTGAAACTTTGGTGGATGACAGCAAATTGGGTAACAGTGATTTCTACTCCAATTCTCGCGATCAACTCTATCGGCTGTGGTCTTTGGCCCACCCTGGACTGATCCAGGCATTGGACCCTCAGCGCAAGCATCGCGATCTGATTGTCAAAACGTTGGCGGCAACGCGGACCAAGGCGTTGGTTGAGGAATTATTAGGCCAGTATCGCAACGAATCCGATGCACAGCGTAAGAGCCTTCTGGCCTTCACGCTCAGTTGCATGAAGGAGCAGAGACGAACTGGGATACCACGCCGACATGTCATGAGTCCTGACGACAGCGCCGCATTATATCTTACGATAAACCCCATCATCAATTCCAAGCAGTAGAGAGGATTCGCTATGCGATTTATACCCCTGACCATCGTGGCCATACTGACGCACATCCCGTTGGATGCCGCGCAGAATCCCGACCTGAAGACCGTCACCATTGATGGTTCGTTCTCCGTTACGAGTATGGGTAAGACGTTTGTCGGCGACGTGATGGTCTATGATCCGACGATCCAAGACACACGACCGGGATATGAATTCTCGGTCAGTTCGCATTACGGCGTGCTGATCAACTGCCATTCAACGCCTGCAGGTGGCATCCTCTCCTATACGCGCTCGGTAAACGTGAACACCAACATCACGCATTCCGTACTCACGACTCTTCAGGATGGTGGGCACGACAACGAAGGTGGCATTCTCTGGGTTAATTTGCAGATATTTGCCTATCAGCTCAATCGTTTCCCTGTCACAAGCACACCTAAAATAACCCTCCAGCCGCCTCTGCCAGGCTGGCAAAACGTAAATAACGTGGATACGTCTCGCACAGGGAGCATTACACTATGACGGGCTGGTCTATCTGTCGGAGCTTGGCTATACTCTTCGGACTGAGTGCCTTGGTATTCGCTCAGGACTTCAAGATTTCAATTTTCCAGGTGTATTTTGCGCCTGGCGAAGGCTTTGAGAACACCAACTTCATTTACACGGAGACGTCAGCTATCATTGATCTGGTAGCCAAGAAGAAGGCAACGCTGGTCTTCATTGGCGAAGCCACCATCAAAGAGGACGCCAAGCGCGCTGATCTCACCCATCGTCTGCTTATCCCAGACTTGAAGAACCCCACGCTGCAGGGGCTCAAGTGGGGGGCCAGCGCTGACTTTGATCATATCACAGTGATTCCGCCAAAGGGGCCAATCCCCGTGCCACGGTGGGAAGTGCAATTCACCTTGTCGGCATCGCTCTTCCCGAAGCAAACCGACATGCTTTATCTGAGTGAGGGTGCCGTTGCAGTGAAGGAAGCCGACGTCGTCAAATTCACAACGGTGTCTGGCGGCACCATCAACGCGATATCCAAACGCAATCCGATTCAATTTGTGCTTCCTGTTGACAAATCGCTCGTTTACATGCGCATGGAGGTTGTGGAATAGCCGACGGTGGATGACCATGCGTATTGTCCGCCTATTGCTGTTCTCGTTCGATTGCTGGGCATCTGAGTCAGTTATCGAGGTCCAGGACGCTATCGCAGTCAGTCCCATCTTCCATCTTCTACAGTTGGTGAGACTACAAATGAGGACACCTGTCCGCCTTCCGGACGGTTTTCCTATCTCGGGCGGGTGGATTATCAGTTCTTCGACAAGCCCTTCAACAGGGCATCGAACGAGGCATTGGTGACGGCGTACTCATCGAAGAGTCGGTGATACTCCTCGACGAGGCGCTGACTGAGCTTGGTGGCGTGGGCGGTCTCCTGGACGGTGAGTCCCTTGGTCTTGCAGGTGAATACCTGCCGGAAGTTGGTGATGTAGCGCACATTCCTGGGATCGACGGAGACCGTCAAAGCAACGTGACTAGAGCCGCCTGATCCCGGTTGGTATAATCGCGGTTGGAGACCCCGATGTCTAACCCCACCCATCCGCGGAAACGCACGCTCCGCCAGGGCCGCGCCCTAATTCGATCCTGGCGGCAGAGCGGCCTATCTGCCGCCGCCTTTGCTCGCCAGACCGGCGTCCATCCGAATCGGATTACGTTCTGGAAGCGCCGCTTGGCGCTGGTCGACCAGTCGTCGACTCTCGCCCAGCCCACGGCCTTCATCCAGATCCCCGACGCTGGCCCCGGCGCGGCGGTGCCCGAAACAGCGATCTCGGCACAGACGATCGAGGCTGTGCTTCCCAATGGCATTCGCCTGACCATCCACCCCGGCACGGCCATGCCCCACCTGGTCGCCGTGGTCGGCGCTCTGTCCCGCCTGGGGGCAGCATGCTGAACTTCAACGGAAACCGCCGCATCTTCCTGGCCCGGTCACCGATCGACATGCGCAAGGGTGTAGGAACTCTCGCCACCATCGTTGAGCACAGCCTGGGCATGGATCCATACGCTGGCGATATCTTCGTCTTCCTCGGAAAGCACGCCAACAGAGTCCGGGTCCTTGTATGGGATCGATCAGGATTTTGGCTAGCGAGCAAAAGATTAGAACGTGGCACTTTTGCCGTGCCGCCGGACACCGTGGCGCCCGACCGCAGCGGCACGGCCACGCTGTCAGCGGCGGAAATCCAGATGCTCTTGGACGAGCACTACCACCGGCCGCCATCGACACCTCCATCTCAGTTGGCTGGAGGTGCAGCAACATGAATGGCTCTCCAAAAGCAGACGAACCCTATTGTGGTCCGTACGGACACCAATACGGTATGCCTATGCCCGACGAGGCTCCGCATGAGTGCGCCGAACTGGTTGCTGCTCGGGCGGTCATCGCCGCGCAGACGGTCCAGATCCGCGCCCTGGATGAGCAGATCGTGGCCCTCACCCGTCAGCACGAAGAGGACGAGGCGCAGAAGGCGTCTCTGCGCCGGCGGGTCAGCCAACTTGCTCGGCAGGTGTACGGCACCACCGATGAGTCCCATCACGCCGACCGGGAACATGTGGACGACCTGAAGAAGCCGGGCACCGGTCATCCAGTCACATCGGATGAACCAGGAGATGAACCAGACGCAGCATCGGCCTCGGACCATAGAACTACGCCTGGTACTGCGGGCGGTTCAGCGAGTGCTGGGCCGCCGTCGCCGCCGGTGAAACCCAAGAAGCTACGGAAGCCCGGCAAGAAGCCGGGCGGGCGGACCAAGTTGCCGGTATGGATGACCCAGCGCGAAATCACGTTGGATTTACCCGAGTCAGCGCGCCTGGGACCGGATGGTCGGCCCATGGAGGTCATCGACGAGCGGCGTTCCAAGCGACTCGATTTCGTCGAGCCGCACTTCGAGCAAGTCACCGTCATCCAACTCATCTATGGGATCCCGTTCCAGAACGAGACCCGGGTCGCGGCGGAGCCGCTGCCCAGCATCGTCAGCAAGGGGCTGCCAAGCATCTGCCGCTCTATCGGCAGGAGACCTGCATCGAACGCCTGGGCTTGCCGCTGAGCCGGTCCACGCTCATGAACTGGTGTGTCCACGCGGCCAAGGCCATGGCGCCGATCCAGAAGGCCATTGGCCTCAGCATCCTCGAACAACCGGTCATCGGCCTCGACGACACCTACCTCCCGGTGCTCGAACCCGGACTGAAGCGGTGCCATCAGGGTCGGCTGTGGGGCTACCAGGCCGGCGAGGAGTTCTTCTGCGAATACAAGGCGACCCGCGAGGGGAAGTGGCCGGCTGCATTTCTAGCCGAATACCACGGTACCCTGCTGGGCGATGCGTACAGTGGCCACAAGGGGCTTTTCGCGGATGGCGATCGCACGCCGGCTGGATGCATCAGCCACGCCCGCAGGAAATTCGTCGAGGCCGACCGCTTGGGCGAGACCATCGCCAAGAAGGCGCTCGATCACTTCACTGCACTGTACGAGGTCGAGTGGTCCGTCGCCGGCCGGCCTCCCGATGAGGTGCTTGCCGCCCGCAAGGCCGTGTCGGCCGGCGTCATGGATAAGTTGGAGACGCTGTTGCTGGGCTGGGTTGCCGTCGAGCGGCCGAGCAGCGCCACCTGGATCGCGGCCAATTACACGATCAAGATCTACCACCAACTGCGCGAATTTACGCGAGATGGGCGCGTCCCGATCGATAACAACGCGGTCGAACGGTGTTGGAAGACCGTAGGGCGAGGACGGAAGAATTGGCTTTTTGCTGGATCTGCGCGGGGCGGCGACTGGGCCGCCACGCACATCACCATTTGCCAGAGTTGTCGGCTCGTCGGCATGGATCCATATGTCTACATGCAAGACGTCTTTGCGGAGCTGAACAAAGGCCGGACAGACTATGCAAGTCTTCGGCCTACGGCGTGGGCAGCGCAACACCAGGTCGTGGCCGAGCCTGCCTGATCGGCTGTGGTCAACGTATGTGGTTGATAGAACTTTGCGATGGTCTTTGTAAGGGCTGGCTTGGCCTTGTCGATCCTCCCGTGCACCGTAGGACCGCAAGCACCCCTGGAGATCTGGCATGTGGAAGCTGGGCTTGATCATCGTCATCGTTGTTCTTGGCGTCGTGGGCGCTGTCGCCTTCCTCGGCTGGGCAAGGCCGACTTCGTCTGTGCAAGGGCCGGCCCTCAGCGGCGACCCGAAAGCGAAGGCACCGAAGCCTGCTGTTAAACCACTATTGACGCCTGAGCCCGAGAAGGCAGCCATCGCGCAACCGGCGTCACCGCAACCCCAGCCTAAGACCCTGCGAGTTCCACCGGAGTTCGCCGACTTCGAGAACTGGCCCCCGGAACGGCAACTCAATGCCGTCACTGACATCCAGCGGAACGCCCACGTTTCACCCGCAATGCGGGACTTCCTGGTCGATCTTGCTTCAGACCCGAGTCGCCGCGCCGTGCTGCGAAACAACGCCGCAAACGCCCTTGGCATCCAGGACCCACCAGTTCCTGGCTGGCTAGGCGCGCTCGCTGATCAAGCCCTCGACCCGGCAGAGACGCCAACCTGGCGGGATTATGCGCTTCAGCACCTGGCTGATCAACTTGTCCCACGCGGCGCAGCCACATCATCCAGCGGGGACTTCATCGGTAGCTCGGACAGTGGCTTGGATCGGCAGCGCTACATCACGGTGCTCACCTCGGTAGCCACCAGCAAGCTGACAGTGGCCGGCACCGCGCTCCTGCATCTCGATCGGCTGAGTCGGGAGCACAACGTCTCCATCGACCGTGTTCAGCTTCATGCCCTTATCCTTCAGGTGCTTCAAGGTGGAGATGTCGATGTGGGGGCAAAGGTGACGGCGTTTGGCATTCTCGGCATGCGTGGCGACCCGGCTGATGCCGCGATCCCACGCCAGTACCTGCAGTATGGCGATGCCGACGTGCGTCGATCCGCTGTTGCAGCTCTCGGCCTTCTCGGCACGGATGAGGACATTCCGGCTATTGAGGCAGTCGAGGTCGCTGGAGACCCTTCCGTGGAGATGGCCAAGAAGGCGGCAATCAAGCGCCTAAGCGAACGTCGTATCAGCCTAACCAAGTGAAAAGTGTTCCAATCGTTTCATTTCGGTCCCTCGCAAGGCCTGCAAGCCCTACGGGGTGCAAAATGGGCCCTTGCTGTCACCGAGCTAGCTCCTACACACGGCCCGCCTGAACTACCCTGGGAGCCCAGCATGACGTGTCCCCGCCTCGTTGCCCTTGCTTTCTGTGCTGCCTCCGGCTTCGCCGCAGACGGCACCGGACTGGCTGCCACCTACTACGATAACCAAGATTTCACGGGTTTTTCCGTTAGTCGCGTCGACCCCAATATCTCGTTCGGGACGGTCGAGTGGCCGGGTGCAGTGCCCGCCGCCGGCATCGCTGCGGATTGGTGGTCGGCGATCTGGGTCGGCTCGATTGAGATCCCCGCGACGGACACATACACCTTTTCCACCTGGAGCGATGACGGCGTCGTCCTTTTGATCGATGGCAAGCCGATCCTGGAGAACTGGACGGGGCATGGCCGCACCTTGGATCGCGGCTCGATAGCCCTGACCGCCGGGCGGCACTCGATCCAGGTGCGCTATTACAATAGCCACGGGGGAGCATGCCTCGACCTGCTCTGGGCGAGTTCTTCCATCGCCGAGGAGATCATCCCGCAGCGTGCGCTGTATGCCGAGGTTCCGCCTCCAGTCGTCGGCAGCGGCATCGGACTTGCCGCAACCTATTTTGATGAGGATGCCTTCGGCAGCTTCTCAGCGACCAAACTCGACAAGACCCTGAACTTCACCTGGGATGGCGCTCACTCCCCTGCACGCTCCATCGCACCCGATGCGTGGTCGGTGAAGTGGGTGGGCGAGATCCAGGCGCAATATACCGACACGTACACCATCTCTGCATTGACCAATCATCCGTTCACGTTGGCGATCAACGGGGTGAGCATCATCGATGACCACGCGGATGGGGTAGAGCGCACCGCTGCCGGCAAGGTCTTTCTCAAGGCCGGTCAGCGCTATGAACTCCTGGCGACTTACCGCGCCACGACCTCGCCATCGCGCTTGGCCGTGTCGTGGTCGTGCCCGCTGACAGCTGCCGTCGTCATTCCGTCGACCCAGTTCTACCCCACCAGCGAGAGGCAAGCGGCCAAGCTGGCTCTGCTCTCGCCGATGACGACCTACACGAGCCCGGCCTGGATTGAAGGTTCGGTTGGCCACTGGACCACGGTCGTAAGGGCATCCGTTAATGGCGTTGCCGTGCCGGTGGTTTCCGAAAGCGCGTCAAAATGGTATCTCAACACCCTCGCGAATGATAAGTCCCCGGGCATTCCACTCTCGGGCACGCTGAATCTGCTGTCGGTCAATGCCGTGAACGGCAAGACCAAGCAGAGTATGCTGCGTCCAATTCTATGGAAGACGCTCAACGTCGCGAATCTCCCCTATGGCATGGACAGCCTGGATGTACGGCCGGGGGACACCATCCGGTTGACCGCTACCGGCAAGGGCAGGGCTGTCGCCGTTGATGTGGAGAACGTCGAAGGGGCGGCCTTTACGCCAAAGTTCACCGGACGTCCTGGCCAGGTGTTTGCCGCCTCCTTCCCTAAGCCCGGCATCTACAAGATAGTCGCCCGTATTGATGGACGGCCGGCGGGCTCGATCACGATCCGAGTTCCTTCGGTTGATCTGCGTGGGCCGATCGCCTGCCACATCAACTATCGGCGTATCAAGGACATCGGACTCGTTGAGAACGGCGCCAGTGTTGAATTGACGGCGAATGATGCCGGCCTCATGGACGTAGAACCCGGTGTGATTCAGGGCGACGGCGTGAGGCGGTTGGCCTTGCGGCCCTTAAATGGCGGAGCGCTGGCGTTGAGGGCGCGCCTGGGAAACGGTGGACCTATCGTCACTCAGTGCCCGATTGATGAGTTTACGCTCAGGACGACGGCCGAAAAATATATCGCTTTAGTGGGAGCGCTCCCAAATGGGAAGCAAATTCTTGAGGCAAAACTTATCATGAGCCCGCTTGTCCCAAATCTCGACGTCAAACTGTCAATGTATACGGGAGGAATCACTTTTGAAGACTCGTCCTTAGAAAAGTGGGTGAATACAAACGAGTTCACGATGGGCCTTGATGAAGGGGATTATGTGTACCGCATAATTCGTAGTCCTGGGTCTGCTGCCTGCCATTCGATCGATGCATTCCAGGCCACCGTCCAAATTTCCGATCGCTGACCCCCATGGAAACTTCAATCATGAATCACGTTCGGAATACCGTCTTACTAGATCGCTGTGCGTCGCAGGGAAGCGTTTCTGTAAGCCGTTGGAGATATGCCGTGCGCTTTGGGCCGCTTCTTGTCCTGATACTCCTTTGTCAACTCGCCTATGGCGCGACGAATCCCGACATCTCGGTGGCTGTGGATCTTGGTGGATCAGACTCTGTTCTTGTAGGTAAATCAGGCACCGTAACGGCAACCCTTCAATGGCCGCCAGGTGATTATTCCAAACCCGCAGGAAATTATGCATGGACGGTCACTGATGGCATCAAGATAACAGCGGGGCAAGGGACTGCTTCGATTACTATACAAGGTGTAATCTCAGAACTTGCCAAGGCGACTGTTCAGTGGACGGCCAGTGGGTTCGACTCTCCTACGGGAAACAAGGACATCAAAGTCATTGGGATTGGCTTGCTAGCGTGGGGCCGCATCTCGTCATTTACTGGGGATATGTATGACGACTCTGGCAACACTTGGATTCCACCCAGTGGCAAGGCCGTGCTTGCAGCCACGGCATCCGATCTTGATAAGGTTGCTGGCGACTACCTTAATGACACATTCGATGCCTATTCAGCGTTTAACTGGTCCGCCGCCCATGGCACTGCAACTCGCGCTGAACAGACCACATGCAACTATGTGGCTCCTGGAGAGGCGATCGAAGACACAATTACACTTAAAATCAAGGATGATGGAAAATACTTCCCCGATTTTTCTGCGCCAACATATAGCGATTCGCGGCTTGTATACATCTATGAACTGACTGGCTTGGCTGTCTCTGGAGCTACAACTGAGCAGCGATTCACGGGGGCAAACTTCGTCACCGTGACCCTGCTGGAAAAGTCTCCCGGAGTTAGGCCGCAAATTAAATACGAGGCAATAGATCAGGATGGCGCGGTCGCTTTTTCCTCGGTTTCCACCTCCAATTCGCAACTCGTAAAAATCCCTAAGCCCGGTAAATATACGTTTCAAGTCACCAACGTGCCACACTCGAGTGAAACATTTAAAAAGGCAGATTACACTTTCTACACTTTAACTTTTTCGGACACGAGCAAGAAGTTTGTCTGGGAAAAAGACAAACTCCTCGAGGGAATTGAAAAAGTAAAAGATAAGGGGGAGGCCGTTGACAAGGCGTTGGAAACGTTCGTCAAATTGACCACGCTTGCTGGCGATGGCCATGATTTCGCCTCCGACTATGAAGAGGTGATTGCCAAGTCGACTGCCGCTGCAGCAAAGGCAACCGAGGACATTGCAACCATAAGTTCTGAGATTGAGGGCATCAAGGCGGCGCAAACGGCGCTGAACAACAAGATTCTCCTCAGTCAAGAAATTATCAAATCCATTAATCTGCTAATTCAAACTGAGACGGATCCAGCTAAGCTGCCTGGTCTTATCAATGATCTCTCGAAGGCCACATTTATCTACAACGAGGAAGTCGGCCAAGCTCAATCACTAACACAGAGTCTGCTGACGGCGACGAAAAACTTGGATTTTTCCACAGCAGTCAAGACGGTGTCGACCACCCTGAAGGACACGGCAATAAGTTTGCGAACATCTACTGGATCCCTCTCTGGAGCCGGCACGGCGCTAAAGGGAATCTTGGCTGCGGGAGTGCTTCCTGGAGTCATCGACGTGATTGGTGTGGCTGGAAATGTGAGTTCTCTTATTGAGTCAGGTTCCAAGTATGATGCTCTGATAGAATCGTGGACGAACGCGGAGGCCATCCAGCAGGAATACAATGATTTGCTGAACGCGCTGAGGGCCGGTCGCAAGGACCCCATATTGAAGGACAACTTTACGGTAAAGAGCGATCCGCCGGGAATTAAGTTTAAATTCACGGGCGCTGCATCTTGGCGCACGTATGATCCGGGATATGCCGACAGCAGTTGGTCTCATCTGGTTTCTTTGGATGGAGATGTTGCGAAATGGGACGCAGAGCAAACGACGGACTCATCAGGCTCCGTAACCTTCGAAATCGGCGCTCAGGGCAACTTGGGTTATGAAAGCATCGGGTTGGACAAAGATATTAGCACCATGCGGATTGAGACCGGTAATTGGTCCGAGCAAGAAGCGATAGACCAGGTGAAGCCGGTTATCGATGCCGAGAAGGCTCCCAATGCAACTCGTCTGCAGATATTCAACGACATGCTATCGTATTTTGACATCCTGCTGACGGCCGTCGGGCTCTTTGTTGTCTGGACTGGTCTTGGGGCTGTGGTTATTGGACTAATTAAGCTTGGCGTTAGCCTTGTCGACATCGGCTTAGACTTCTGCGAGGACTGGATTGTTAGCAGCGATCTGGAAAAACTGCTACGCAAGCTATTCCCATGACGAGACCGCTATTCACTCGACTCAATGTCATCGTGCTTCTTATTTGCTCGTCCATTTGCGCTGGCATCACGACTTATGTTTATGAGTACGAACGCAGGCAGACTCCAGAACCGTGGTCGAGCTATCAAGAAATGGTTCGCGGTGAGCAAAAACGGGTAAAGTCAAACCGTCGAGCTATGAAGTCTCAGTTAGATAAGCACCTCGGCTCTCTCCGCGCCGCTGGATTTGCCGGCCTTGGCACAGAAGCAACATCTGCAAGTCTGCCCATCCCAAAGGATACACCATGAAGCGGTCTCTTTTCCCCCATTTTGCCCTACTGGCCATGCTTGTTGTCCCGATCTCGGGTTGGGCGCTCAGCGATGAGGGCAAGGCGTTTGCTGACGAACAAATCAGCGAGTTATCGAAGACACCACGGATAGGATCTGCATTTGTTCAGCGGATAGCCAGCAAGAGCGATGAGTGCCTACTTTATGCGCTTCCTAAGCTGGTTGCGGCCAATTCGGTGGCCAATGAGGCAGGCAGTGAGTCGTACACATTAATTCTTTTGACCCGCGTAGCACAAATAAAGGAGCCCGCCATTTCCCAGGAAATGATCACCGCCCTGGAGAAAATTGCGGATCCGAAGAACGCAGATCACAACGCTTGTCTGACTCGGATTCGCTTGTTGATAAAGCCCAAGTAGTTCCAATGGCGCGAATTAGTCATTCCGTTGGCCACGTCGAAGCAAACAGCAGATTTCGCATTTCGTTGTTTCTCATGAGCGCTGGGCCATCGGAATGAATAAGATTGTAACTGTTGTTGTAATATGGCTGATAGGCTTAGCCTCACTTGGACTGGGTGTTTGGGGCCTAGCTACAGCTCAGCGTCGTTCCTTAAGGGCCATAATTGCTGGCATTGTAATTATTTTCGTGGCTTCGTGGTACGCTAGATACTACAATCGACTTCGTGAAGAGGCCACTCATTGGTTTGACCGATCGTTGGTTCGTTGGTTTGTATTGTGGACAGTCGTTCCTGCGTTATCTTCACTGATTTATTTGACGCTATGGCATCAGTGGCGAGAACAGGCTTACACCGCATATTCTACCGCCTCAAAAGCGGAGCAGGGCGCGCTGTATGCAAAGTACATGGCTATTAATGGAGAGATGCTTTGGACCAATATATTTCTTTTTGTCGTGCCAATATTCGTGATGGGGGTATTCATTCGGTTGACTATATTGGTTCTTAGTACGCATGTCTCGGAGCGCATGCGACGTTAACGAATTCGCCGCTCGTATTTCGCATCAACTCATTGGAGGAGTAGCTAGACTCTGGGTTCGACACCCCTTCGCCGCAGGCCGCGTACGTACGGATGCTTTGACGATCTCGATCGACGTGATATTCAGACCACGTTCGCGGCGGGTTGGAAAACGGACAACCTAGTGCCCAAAGCTCGACATGCCCGGTTGGTGTGGTCGTTCATGCCATGGATGTAGTATTGCTTGGTTCCGTCCGGCATGACCTGGTGCTGCGACTGGACGTTCTTGTGGATTCTCGGATATGTCTTGCCGTTGGGGCAATAGAGTACTTGTTGGCAGATTTGACCCGGGAAAGGGCGGCCCGATGCCAACCGATTTGGTCTATGATGATCCATACGCAGGGTCTGTCCACTGTCCACTGGGGGTCGCTGAATTTGCGACAATAACCACCCGTTTCCACATTCATCATTCATCAGCGGCAAGACTTGCGCCTCGTCGGCATCTCTGATCCCAGTCACTGGCACGGAATGATACCCCTTGTCGCCAAGACGTCTTCCGGAGAGAAGCGCCATAGCAGGTACGCCGCCACCGCCAAACCTGCGTTCCTGGCTACGGGGCTGACCGTCCCTATCCATTGTTCCAACCCGCCGAAGCAGCCGCATCCGGCCCCGTCGGGCGGCCAAGCCAACAGGAGCGCTCCGAAACACGCAAACATGACCATCGCCGCGCCCGCCGAGGTTTTTTGCCGGACCCCGAGCATCAACATCCAGCCTATGGCGAACTCCGCGGCGACGGACAGGCCCAAAAATCCCTGCGGCCAACGGCTGGCGACGGGGATGTTGGAGAGCCAACGGATGGCGTCGTCCGGAGCGAATATCTTCGAGGCCCCCGCGACGTGCAGCAGGAAGCCGACGGTGACGGCAGCGAAGGGGATCAAGGCGCGCTTCACGGGGTCACTCGGTCGGCAACCTGGAGGCAGTCCAAAGCGCATAGCCGCCGTCGAGCACCTCGACGGTCCGGGCGCCGGCCTTCTTCAAGGCCGCTTTCGTCGATAGGGGCACTCCGCATTGCCTGCTCGCGCAGCAAATCACGACGGACCTGCCCGCCACGTCGATGTCGCCGCTGAACGGCAGGGCTCCGCGTATGTGGCTGGCCCTATAGGCGTCTTCGGGCCTGACGTCCACGACCAAGACTCGCCCGGCATAATACGAAGGCAGCATCTCTCCCAACTCGACGAACGGGAATTCGGCCTTTTCAGCCCGCGCCCCCAACGCGTACCCCGTATGCGCAGCGACTAAGAGGAAGACGGCGCAATACCGGAAGATCTCCGCCGGTCGGGGTAGCGTCAATCAGGACTCGCAGGGAGGGAGCGCCTGGTAAGCCCGCAAAATCTTCAACTGCACATCCGTGCGTGCCAGGGCGTCGCGGCACGCCCTCGAACCGGCTTGGGTCGCGCAGATGCGAACAGAATTAGCATAGGCATTTATATAGTTTCTCTCGTACCTTGCCAGGACGTCCGGGCGCCGGCAGGGCGTATTCGCGCGCGGTCCACACGCCGAGACGCAGAAGGCTGCGACAACGACCGCGAGGACCACGGCGGATGCATAAAGGGGCGAACGGTTTCTGAGGTTCATCTTTGGGCCCCTTCGGGCGGCTTGCCTGTCTGGGTTTATTCTTTAACCATCCGGAAAAATTCGTCAAACGTGGCGGGCCTCGCCAATTCGTACCCCGCGGGGATCTCGAAAAACGAAGGGTCGAGGGGCACCGTCTCCGACTTGATCTTGTCCGACGCGACCACGACCCCGTTATCGGCTATGTATTCCGTCGCGACCACTGCGCTGCACCGGTCGTCGACCACGATCTTGTGGACCTTGGGAATGAAGGGGCCGACGTCCTCCACTCCGGCGAGCGTCTTGAGGTCTTCGGCCTGCTTCCTGTAACTCTCGCGGACATCGTCGGGTACGGCCTGGGACAAGGCCCAGCAGGGCTTTCCTTCGACCTTGGACGCAGCCACCCCGAGGCTCTTCCACGAAGCGAACGCGTACAACTTGACCTCGGGGCCAGTGGACGCCGCGTCCAGGTCGCCTTTCGGCGTGGGGGTGAGTACCGCACGCTTGGACTTCGGTAAAACCTGCCACATGCCCGTCGCCGTTATCAGGGTGATAGAATCCGCCCCCTTGGCGCCGGCGCTCGCTTGGGAACGGCGCTGGTGCACGCCCTTGTCGTTCAACACGTCCCATGTCTCAAGCGTGGTCGCCGAGTCGGTCCAAATGGCCGTCGAGACGACGGTCTCATGCAGCACCTCGCCCCTTACGAGAGCCCTGTCGTAGACGGCCAGGACGGCGTCGGGGGTAGGCGGGACGGAAGATTGAACCTCGCCGCCGTACATGGCCGCGGCCAGGAGCAACGCGCCTATCAGGGCGGACCCGGCGGACGGGGGAATAGCTAAGCCCATGGTGCCGGTCCCTTGTGCCGGCACATTATCGGCGCCGCCGGAAGCGTTCAAGCGGCGCGGCCGACCGGAAAGGCGGGGCCGCCGCCCTTGGCCGCTTGGAATCCACGCGGCGGTCCGATGCTGCCGCGCGTGCGCCATACCACGCGGAGAACGGCGCGGCCCGTTACCACCAGGAGGATGTTTCGGCGGCCGGGGCGCTACGCCCGTCAGTCGTCGCCGCTCCCCGTCGTCCTGACTGTAGCCGGCGCTGCCTTTGCGGGGTTGCTGTTTGGGGTATGGTTCGCTAACGCCACGGCCGAACGAGGGGCGGCAACGGCTTCCGACCGACCTCCTGCGACGCAAGAAGGCGAGTCGCCGGCCCGCCGGCCGGAACCGGCCACCGCCGCAGTTTCGCGCCCGCCGAGCACGCCGGCGCGGCAGGAGGCCGCGAACGTGAGGTCGCGAACGCCGGACCCCCGCGCGGCTCCGGTAATGGTGGTGCCGGATTCCCCGGCCGAGGTTTCTCCTCTGGCCTATGCGGTCGTGAGGCCGGCCGGGGCCGAATTGCGGGTCTGGCCGGCGGAGGGAAAATGGAGAACGGCGGCCGAACCGGCCGGGAGAAGGGCGAGGTTCGGGTCGAAAAGCGGCGTTGTGACCGTCCCGTCCAAGGCCGCGTTCGCCGAGAACGGCGGCATCGAATTCGCTTACCGGATTCCGGTCGGGGACGACGGGGCGCCGTCCCTGTCCGCCGGCAGGATGGTTTTTTACGGGCCCTGGATCGGCCAGGGCCTCGACTGCATCTCGACCATACCCTGGTTGAAGGACCTCTGCGATATTGAGGGCGTCACCGTGTTCACGGTCCGCATCCCGGGGCCTTACGACACGCAGGACAAGGCCAAGTTCTACCCGTACCGCGAGTCCGGGTGGTTCGAGGCCATCTTCGACGCCCAACGCCGAATCGCGCAGGCTGTTGGCAGCGGCGTGGCTCCGATCGTGGCGACCGGCGACTCGGCTGGAGGGAGCCTTGCGCAACAACTCGCGGCGGCGGAACCCAGGCGCGTCTCGGCATCCGCGTTCGGCGGCGGCGGGATGTTCTCGGCGCAGCGCGCGCTGACCCCACACCTGGTGCTCAGCACGCTCGGCGACGCGAACAACGGCACCTGCCGATCACTCGTGACCAGCATGGCCGGCGGCGGGGCGGCGGCCCTCTTCGAGATCGCTGACCGGGAAGGCGGGGCCCGGTCGCAAGCGCACTACGAACACACCACCGGCCCGTTGGGCAGGGCGCTTCTCGGGGCGTACGCGGGGGCAGCGGCGAAAGAGCCGGACCCAGGAAAGTGGAGATACCGCATCGACGCCGGAACCGGCGGCGGTCCGTTCCAGACCGGTGGGGTGCCGAATCCAACCTGGAGGGACGCGCTCCGTTGGAAACTCTCGCGGCACCCACTCGTGCCGGGTTGCGAATGTCCGGGGGCGGGAACGGTGCCGCTGCCGTCAGAACGCGCCGTCGACCTCATTCGCCGCATGCCCGCCCTGTTCCAGTGCGACTATCCCGGTGCCGCCGGCGCCAAGGTTCGCCTGATCGTCGGGGGGCCGCGGTTCCTCGGGCGGGGCGAATTGTCCGGCGTCGTTATCTACCTGCACCCTTACAGACCCGGCTCCGAAGGGACCGTGGCAGAGAACTGCATGCGCCTGGCGCAGTCCGGGATCGTCGCTGTGGCGCCGTTTGATCCCGCAGGACCGGATGCGACCGATCCGTCCTGGTGGCTCAGCCTCGCGGACGAACTCAAATTAAGGCTCGGCCTCGATCCGGGAATGCTCCGCGTCTACGAGACGTGGGAAACCCCAGTCCCGGACCCCGGTCTCGCAAAATTGCGCCGCGTCTTCGTCGACGTCGGCGCCCGGGCTCCGGCGGGGGACCTGGCCGGGGGGACCTGGATCGCCGCGGCCAACGCGCTGCTGCCCGACTCGGGGCGGGAATGGGAGGGCGCGATGCGGATAACCGTCTCGGAACTCGGTGGCGGCGGACCTTGGAAGTCGTTGCCGTGACGGAGCGTTGGCAGGGCGCGTTCGCGACGGCGAACCACGCGGGAGCCGCTTGCGCGATCGTCCTCGTCGCGGCCGTAGCGGCGCTGGCAGCGAGGCCGACCGCGACCAGGGCGCGCTTCCCCGATGGCTTGCTGCTGTGGATCGCGGCGGCGGCGTCAGCCGTAGGGCTGGCTGCCTCCCAATCCCGCTCGGCGACGTTCGGCGTTTTGGTGGCATGGCTGCTGGCCGGCCTTCCCGGCGGCAAGCGGGCGAAGGCTGCGGCCGTCACGGCCACCGTGCTTGCCGGAGCCTGGCTGATCTGGACTCGCGGTGTGTCAGTCGTCCCGGGAAACCACGACGTTTCTACCGTCCACCACCTGCGCCTCTGGACGGACGCCTGCACATTCGTGTTCTCAAACCCCCTGGGCGGATGCGGTTGGGGCCGCTTCGGCCAATTTTGGCAGGACTGGCTCGAACCGCTCGGGTGGCAGTTCGGGTTCACAAGCGCCCTCAGTTCCCCGCTCACGCTGCTGGCCGAATTGGGGATCCCCGCCGGCTTCCTCCTGCTGGCGGCGTCGATAGCCCCCGCAGCCGCCCCGGCGGACACGTCGCCGTTGAGGTCAGCGCGGTCCGCATGGGTCGCGGCCTTGGTGGCCGGCGCTTCTTGCACGCTCCAGCGGGATCCGTTAGTCGTCGGGCTGCTAGCCGCGATCGCCGCCTGGTGGGCGTGGGCGTGGCTGGTGCGGAACAGCGAGACCGGCGGCGACGGGCTCGGACGGGCGCTGGCCGTCGCGGGCGCGGCCGCCGGGGCGTTCTGCCTTGCCGCCGTGGCCGTCGGATGGGTCGTCGGCGGTTACCGCATAGTCATCCATCCGAACCCGGACGCTAGCGCGGCGCTCATCCCCCGCCGCCCGATCGGGATGGCGATCGTCGTGCGCGGCTTCGGATCCGGCCCGCTGCGCGGCAACACTGTGCTCTCGGACATGGCCGACGCCGGATGGGCCGTCGTGGTGATGGACCAACTCCCGGGCCCGGACAAGCTGGCGGCGGCAATCGAATCGGCCAAGCAGATGGGCGCCGTCCGCGTGTTGGCTTCCGGAGCGGGCGCACAGGTCATCCGGCCGGGCATCGGAGTCCCCGTCATTTACGTCGACCCTTGGTTCGGGGCCTCGGACGCCGCGCCGCCTGAGACGGCGGCCGTGCTCCGGTCGTCCGACTATGCCGACGAAACGGAGTTTCGCCGCGCCATACTGAAGACCGCCGTGCAATAAGCCGACCGGTTCGTCGTTACCGCCAGTTCGAAGTTCGAAGAGCTTGCGTCTGTGGGCGCACTGGCTCGCCTTTATGCGGCGGATGCTTTTGCGATCATCCTCCAGCCACCCTTCAAACTAGCTTCTAAACTTCGGGTGGGCGCTAAAGTAGTCATGCGCTACCACCCTCCGTCTACCTCTTGTGCCCGGCCTCCTAAATCCGCGTCCGTGTCCCCTGAAGTCAAGGTGAAGCTGCGAACTGGCTTTGAATCACGGGGTCCGCTTCGGCTTCTTCTTGAAATGAATAGCGCTGCATGCACTTCCGCCGCCGCAAGACGCCGTCCATGCCCCCGGGGTGGCTGCGGCGGGCAGTGCATGCAGCGAGGGGTTGAGCAGAGCCAATAATCACGACCGGTATTCGAAATACGCATGGCGCCACTTGACAAACACGTTATAATCTATTGGTCGTTTGGCCGGTTTGTCAAGAACTATAGACAACCCGTATGGGGAAGACGGGTGAGCACTGAATTACTCACTGTGCCCGCGCATACTGACGCGCAACGCCTCGATCCCGCACATGGCGCCCGCAATACAGACGTCCGATCGCCGGCGAAGCCGGCTATGTTCAATCGGACTACACTACACAGAGCCACCTAGTCGAACTTGCGGCAGGCGAAGCACCAACCGTGTGCGGGCTTGGGGATTCGCCGGCACGATGACAGTCAGCGGGCCTCCCATGGTGATAATTCACGCTGTTCGGTGAGCAATAATACAGAGACGCTAATTGCAGTTAACGAGCATTGACAAAGAGGGGGCCAGCGGCAGGATGCCGGCCATGGCCATCAAGCGCAAACTCGCCAGGACCAGCAAGATCCTCGGTTTGCCGATCACGAAGCTGGCGGCCGGCGAGGTCCGCGATCGCAGCGGACGACCGCTGGTCGCCATCGAGGACCAGGAGCACCTGGCGGCCGTGCTCGAACGCCTGGCCAGCCGCGTGGCCGCCGGGACGGCCCGGACCTACCGGCCCTTCATCACCGCCTGGTGGTCGCTCTGCGAACGCCGGGAGGCCGAGCTGGGCGACGATGCGCTCCTGCGGGGCTGGCTCTTGGCCATGACCCGCGGCGCCCATGCCTGGTCGGCGTCCTCAGCCCGCGTCGCGTTGGCCGCCGTGACCGCCCTGCGCGGTTTACTCGATCTACCGGCACCGCTCGCCAACCATGCCTTCAGCACCTGGTTCGATGGCGAGCTCCTCGTCCCACTGTCGGCGCCACCGGCCCGCAAAGGGCCAGTGCTGCGCAGGCATCTACAACAGGCTCTGCAGCATCTGGATCAGGCCGCAATGGCTGCAGATGTCGGTGAGCGCCTGGCTGCACTGCGCGATCGAGCCATGTTCCTGCTGGGATTCTCAGCTGCCTTACGCCGGAGCGAACTCGTGGCGGTGACGGTTGATGATCTGCGTCAATCGGCCGCCGGCAGCTGGGTCCTCCATATCCGCCGCAGCAAGACCGATCAGCGTCAGGCTGGTCAGCTGGTCCCCCTCTACACGGCTGGCGATGCACG
>JAIFND010000181.1 GCA_020047915.1 bacterium
CCCCCGTGGGGGAGGTTTGAAAGCTCTTTACAGATGGGCGGTTAGCTCAGTGGCTAGAGCATTCGCTTCACACGCGAGGGGTCACAGGAGTCTAGAATACATATTGTCGGGGACAGGTGCCCCACATGATCTCCCCTGTGCCGCTGCCTCCCGCCCGCTTTCCCCGCCCTACCTGCGTCGGCTACTGCCGGGTTTCGACCCGCGAGCAGGCCGACCACGGCTGGTCCATCGAGCAGCAGGAAGACGCCATCCGCTCCTGGGCAGCCAACCAGGGGCTGGATGTCGTGGCGGTGTTCCGCGACGCGGGCCGCTCGGGGCGGTCGATGCAGCACCGACCGGGTCTGCTGGCCATGCTGGAACTGATCCACCACGGCGGCATCGGCGTCGTGGTGGCAAAGGCCCCGGATCGTCTGGCGCGGGCGGTGGATCATTCCTTGGGGCTGCGCCAGTGGATCAACCGCCACGGGGCGGATCTGCTGTTCCTCGACGGCGACCTGCACCTGCGCGCCACCGATCCGGCTGGCGGCGCGCACCTGGGAGCCGATCTGCTGGCCTCGCTCACCGCCGTGCTGGCCGAGGAGGAGATCGCCACCCTGCGTCGGCGCATCATCCCCAACATCGTCGCCGCAGCCCAGAACGGCCGGCGGGGTGGACGGGTGCCGCTGGGCTATCGCCGCCAGGCAGACGGTACGATCCAGGTCGATCCCCACGATGCCGTGCTGGTGCAGCGGGCGGTGGCGGCGGTGCTGGCCGGGCAGGGCCTGTCGCAGCTGAGCCGCCGGTGGGTGGCCGAGGGCGTCCGCGACAGTGACGGAGCGATCATCAGCTTCGACCGCCTGCGCGGAGCATTGACCAACCGCTTCATGACAGGCGAACTCACCTACCGTCTGCCGCCCGAGGCGGTGACGGGGGATACGCCGAGCGCATTCCGCATCCTCGCGCACCACTCCGTGCTGATTGATCCGGTGACCTTCGACCGGCTGCAGCGATTGCTGGCCAGGCCTGGAAGTGCGTCGGTTACCTCGGCGGCGGCGGCGACCCCGGCTGCAGCAGGCGCGCAGCAGGGAGCGGAGCGCCGCCGCGAGCGCCGCCGCGCCCAGCGCCTCAGCCAGCGCCTGCCGGCGTCCGGTGATCTGATCGCCAGCCTGCAACCGGCAACCCGGCCGGTGCATGGCGCCATCGGTCCAGCCATCCTGCGCTGCGGCACCTGCGGTGCGTCGATGTACGCCTCGCTCGCGACGGTGGGCGCTGTCGGCAAGCGATCCCAGCGGGCCAGCTACATCTGCCGCT
The DNA here is from genome assembly GCA_020047915.1 of bacterium. Taxonomy (GTDB): domain Bacteria; phylum Planctomycetota; class UBA11346; order UBA11346; family UBA11346; genus UBA11346. Next base: position 1,291 of record JAIFND010000181.1, read on the forward strand.
ACCACAAGGATCGTGGAGCCGCCTTCTGCGCCCAGCCGCCGGTGCCGGTCGAGGTGATCGATGATGCGGTCTTTGCCGCCGTGCAGGGCCAGATGCGCACCTGGTCGTTGGCATCGCCCAACCCACCAGCCGCCGAGACCCCAGCTGGGGCGACCCAGGATGCGGTGGCGACAGCGGCGGCGCAGCGTGACCGTTTGCAGGCCACGGTGACGCAGCTGGGATCGCGGGCACCGGCGGTCCTGATTGAGCGTCTGGCGACGGCCACGGCGGATCTGGAGCGGATGCAGATGCAGGCGCAGCGCCGGGAGGGCAGCCCCCTGGTCGCCACCGGCCCGGGGTGGGATTTCCGGCAGCGCCCCCAGGCTACCTGGGAGGCCCTCGACGCGGCCGGTCGGCGCAGCGTACTGACGCCACTGCTGGCAGCGGTGACGGTGCGCGGCAAATCGGTCACCAGCGTGTCGATCCGCCAAGATGACGGCCGCACGCAGACGGTGCAGGTGGCGACGGCTCAGCCGGCCGAGGTGGCGTCATGACGCCGGCCCAGAAGCGTGCCGCCGGCAAGGGTGTGGTCGGCTATGTGCGCGTCAGCGCCGCCGGGCAGACCGATGGCTGGTCGCTGGGCAACCAGGAGCAGGTGATCCGGGCCTGGGCAGCCGAGCATGCGCTCCCGATCATCGCCATCGAGCAGGCGCCTGACGGCCATGAAAGCGGGGCGACGGCCTTCGACGACCGGATCGGCTGGCAGGCGGTCGAGCGGCACATCGCCAGTGGCCGCGTCGGATGGGTGGCGGTCGCGGCCATCGACCGCCTGTCGCGGGATCTGGCGGCACTGGCCGGTCAGGTGCGGCTCTGGCAGGACCAGGACATCGCCATCGTCGCCCCGTCCCAGGGCTACGGTCAGTTGGAGGGAATCGGTCCCTTCCTCCTGCACATCTGGGGGACCCTGGCCGACCATGAGCGCAAGCGTCTGCTCGCCCGGGTGCTGCCCGGCATGCAGGCGCGTCTGCGCAGCGGTCTCCCTTTGGGGACGCAGCCCTATGGCTATCGGGTGGTCACCGACCAGTCGCTGCCCGGCCAGCGGCCACGCCGGCACCTGGAGCCGGATCCGGCCACCGCCCCGCGTGTCCTTGCCCTGTACCAGCAGGCGCTCGCGCAGCCGACCTGGGGTGACCGTCGCCTGGCGGCATGGGCCGCTGAGCATCTGCCCGGCGAGTCGTGGTCGCCGGGGCGCATCGCCAAGTTGCTAAGCAGTCCCGTGTATGCCGGCGTCCTGCGCGGCAGCGTCAACGGCGATCCGGTGGTGCTGCTCGACAACCACCCGGCCATCATCCCCCCAGCCGATCTGCAGCGCGTCCAGGAACAGCGCCGCCTGCGGCGTGAGGATCGCGAGGCCGGCCTCAATGCCGGTGCGGCGATCAGTTGGCTGGGCGGCATCGCCACCTGCGGCGTCTGCGGCGGCGGGGTGGTCTGGCGCAGCACCCCCAGCCGGTCGGGCGGGCACTACGCCTGCCGGGGCGGGCACCGGGCCACGCCCGACGCTGCACCGCGTGGTGCGTGCGGTGCGACCTGGGAAATCTCCATTGAGACCTTCGTCTGGCGGGCCATCGAACACCTGCTGCAGCAAGATCTCGCCACGCTCCAACGCTTGGGTGCCGAGGCACTCGACCGCCTACCCGCCTGCCTCGACGAGCGGCGGGTCGTGGCGCAGGCCGAACTGGCGGCGGCAGATGCCGCCGAGCAGCGCGAGACCGACGATCTGGCGAGCGGGGCGATCACGCCGGCTGCATACGCTGCCGCCGTCGCGGTGCGCGAGAGCCGCCGAGCCGCAGCGATGGCGCAGCTGAGCGAGACTGATGGTCTGACCTATCTCGCCCGGCTGATCGTCGTGCAGGAGGGCGCAGCGGGTGGACGGTGGCGGTATGTGCCGCTCATTGAGGCGATGTTGCATCTCGACCGGGCCGAACAGCGCCGTGTGCTGCGCAGTCTGGCGACCACCGTGGTGCTGCAGGATCCGCGCCAGATCGGATCGCTCGACGGCCCCGGCGAGGATCCCGCAGCTGGGCGCTTCACCGGGGTGACCCTGTCGGGCGTCGCCTCCGCAGCTGGGACGACCCGATTGGCGGCGGGCCTGGCGCGGCTGCTGGTCCATCACCCGGGGCATGATCTCGACCGGGGACTCAGCGCATGCGGCTACCAGCGCAGCGACCTGGCGACCGGTGGCGCGGTGTGGCGAATGGGCGATACGGCGCATGCGATGGATGCTGGTGATGATGTTGATGGACTCGCCGCCTCCCACCCATGCTCTATCAGCGTCCAGCCCCTCACGCGCTAGAGAAGGCCAGGGGTATGGTTCCATGTGGAGTGTAGGTGGAGTCGCGCGCCGTCGTCCTGTGTGCCTGGCCGCCACCGGGTTGAGGCCCGGTGAAACAGGTCTGCGTGCACTCTGGTTCGCCATCTCTGTATACCGCATGTTGCATGCCTGACGCCACCCACTGATATCCGCGCATGGCACAGCCAAAACGGCGGCAACCGCAGTCTGCACGAGGCGACGGCGGCCGGCTCATGAGGCAAACTGCCGCGGATCATGGCGATCCGCCTGATGGCGTGGGCGAGGCACCCCACCGGCGCAATCGGCGTCTGGAAGAGATCCTGGTGCTGCTGCAGCACGAGGATCTCCCAGCCCGTGGCTTGCTCGACCGGCTGCGCCGGGCCGGCATACCCTGCTCGCGACGGATGCTGCAGATCGACCTGGACCTGCTCCGGCAACGGCTGGGGCCCGACCAGCTCCAGCGCATCACCCGACAGCAGGTGGAGCACATGCCCCGTGGTTGCGCTGCCGAGCGCATCTTCTTCCGCCTCCGCACGGGAGGCGTTCACCGTGTCACGCCGACGGGAAACCTAGTGCTGGGCGATGACGAACTCGTGGCGCTGCACCTTGCCCGCCGCTTGGTACGAGGCAGCGGTACGGGCATCCACCCGCTCGCGGATGCCCTCGACCGCGTCCTGACCTCCCTCGGTATCCCCACGGCGGAGCCACGGGGCGCACCCGCCTCCTGGGAGCCGGTGCAGGTCAGTTCCTGCGGCGCCATGCCCTATGCTGCCGTCCATCTCAGCACCCTCCTGCGCGCCATCCGCATCGGTAGCGCCATTGCCGTGTCCTACATGCGCATCGGTGCCCACAGCAGGGAGAATCTCCAGGCATTGCCCGCACGCCTCGTGCTCATCGACGGCGCCTGGTACTGCGCCAGTTGGGTCCCGCACAACAACCGGATCCGCCTGCTGGCCGTGGCACGCATCCAATCCGCCGAACTGATCGCCACGCGGATCACGCGCCCATCGGATCTCACCTCCCAGGTGGATGGAGCCATCCATCAGGCCTTCCGTGGCCATGTGGACGACACGAGCATGCGGATTGAACTCGCCGTCGACAACTTCGCGTGGGACACTGTCGCCCACCAGACCTGGGGTGACCGTCAGAAGACGGTGACCAATCGCTGGCCGAATCGCCCGCGGCCACACGCCCTGGCGTTCACCACCCGCGGCCTGGACGCCATCACACCATGGATCCTGCAGTTCGCCGGACACATAGAGGTCCTCGCGCCGACCCGGCTGCGGCGCCTCGTCGCCAGCGAAGCTCAATCCACCGCGAACATCCATCAGCAGAACGCGCTCGCCCTCACCCCGCATTCCCCTGGCGAGGCGGATTACCAGGCAGCCGTCCATGCCATCCTACCCGCGACAGAGACCCCGGATGTCGACCGGACTCCTGGAATACCGTTCACCTACGTACTCAGAAACCCACCCCCCCGTCGCATCCGGGGACGGCGACCGCCACGTGCCGGCTACATCGTATCCGGGTCGTGATCGCACGACCAAACACGAGCACATCGACCACGCTCGCGGGTAGCGGATGTGCCGGATGGGCGACGGTGCGTGCATCGTGTTGTCATGCGCCTTAACCCGTCGATCACTGGGGAAGTCGATCCACCGCTGGGATGCTGACGGCAGGGTCGTCATCACCCCAGGACTGCCCACCAGGCGACCACCGGCATGACCACAGGCGTGACCACAGGCGTGACCACAGGGACAACCGCCGGTCCGATATCAACCCCAGCACGGTTGTAGCACGACGAGAGGGACGACACCATGTTCGGCATCGGCTCAGTATGGCGCCATCATGCCGATGCCGCTGTGCGGGTCGGTACCAGGTTGGTCGACGGCCTGCGCGTCGAGGGGTCACGAACCCGTTGGACCGCACAACCCCGATGCTGCTGGATGCTCGGCCAGGATCTCCCACGGCTCCGCGCCGGTCGAAGACCAGAGCAGGTAGAGATGGCATCCGTCGCGGCTGATGATGCGGAGCCAGCCGTCGCCGCGCTGGCGGCACCGCGCTCGGGCGAGGCCTTCATCGTATGCGCCGGCCGTCTGGCATCGCCACGGCTCCAACAGGGTCATGCTCTCGGGGTGGCCCTGGGCGACACGCTCCTGGTCGGATCGGATACGGTTCTCGATATCGGCCAGCAGGGTCGATCCGGATCTGGGGGTCCGGCTGGCCCAACCGCGCGGATCCCGGGCGGCCTCGGTGATCGGATCAGCATCGCAGGGCACCGCCCCACGCTGGATCGGCCAGGCTGGTTCCTCGGTCAAGCCGAGGCGTTGACGCGCCAACAGGGCGTGGCGCTGCGCCGGCACGAGGGCGCGATCCACCAGGCTGGCCGGGATGACGCTGGGCATCAGATGGCCGCTATGCCAGCGTACCGTGAGCCAGCCCGGCGATGCACGGATCTGCAGCGGATCGCACAGCAGCAGGACGTGGGCCAGACGCCGGGCATCGACCTCGATCCAGGCGAGGTTTTGGTCCTCCACGGCCCCCTCGGTCTGCAGATCGGCCGAGAAGCCGGCATGGGATCGGGCCAGCAGGCGTGCCAGGTCCCCGGGGACGGCAGCCGGGGTCATACAGCGCCAGCGCATGCGTCGGGGGTGATCGGGATGCCAGGCGACCAGTCGCGTGGCGAGGGCGAAGCCATGCCGCAGGCGGACACGGAATCCATCGATCAGGACGCTGCCATCGGCAAGCGGCAAGGGCACCCATGCCCCTGCCGCCCATGGCCGGAGCGGCATGTGGATCCGCATGGGGGTTATCGGTGGCGGCGACGACGGCCGCGATGGCCGGTCGCTGAGGTCGGCAGGAATCAGACCGGCGGCGATCATGGCGGCGCGTTGGCTCGCCCCGTCGAAACCATCCCGACCGGACCGCAGGGCCAGGGATGCATGGACCGGCACGACCATGCGATCCCGGCCGGCGAGCACATCCTGCAGCCAGTCCATGCCGACACGGATGCGTGGCCGAGTCGCTGCCGTCAGCGTCGGGGGGATGTCCGCGACGGCCTGGACGAGTCCGCAGCCTTCCATGCGGCGTACCCACGTCCGGTTACGCCCCATGGCCAGGGCGTCGATATAGCGGTACAGATCGCCGATCCGGGCAGAATCGTTCCATAGGAACGAACGTGGTAGATGCGGATTGGCCTGGCTGCGCAGGTAGGACGCCTGGATCATGCCCTGGCAGGGGCGCAGACGATAGCCGCGATGCACGCGCACGAGCATGTTCATCGCAGTACCCGCCTGTCGTCCCCATGTCCGGCCTGGTGCCGGACACGGGAGGTGTCGGAGCCCATCACGGACGACGACCACCGCGCTGGCGACCCGCACCGGCATCATCGCGCTGACGACGGCGCGGGCGCACCGTGGCCTCGGCGCCATCGTCATCGGCAACGATGTCGGCACCGGCGTCGTTGGCTGGGTCATCCTCGTTCATGCCGGGGCCGCTGGGGCGCTCGCGGTGCGCCGACGGACGGCGCGAGGCGGTCGAGGCGTGATCGTCAGCGACGATCTCGGCCTGACGGACGCGCAACACAGCGGGGCGGTGGTAGCTGCCATCGTGCTCGGGCGAGCGGCTGGGCTGGGGATAGTATCCGGGCCATGCGCCCGGCGGAACAGTCTGGCCTGCCGGCGCGTAGGGCGGCGGTACGGCCATCTGGTGGTAGAGGTTGGGGGGCAGCATCGCGTCCACCGTCGGACGGCGCGGATCGTTGGGCAGCACGATGCCCTGGTCGTCGCAGTAGACCAGGAAGGCGTTGACGTTGATGACATAGCCGACGTCCGTGCGGAAGAGGAACGGGGTGCGCGCATGCTGCGCCGCGCTGAGGACCCAGGCTTCGCTGAGCAGGAACTGCATGCAGAAGCGGCTGATGGAGAGGTACATGGGGGATTCCCTGTGGTCGGTTGCCGGTCACCACCGACACGGTGGTGACCGGCATCGCTCCCTGACCCATGGATGCGATACCCCCATCCTATTCTGGTTGTTGGCAACATGGTTTGCCAACATGGATAGAACCCTGCGGTCAGCCTGTGGTCAGACCTGGCCACGATGCGATTCCGCATGGGGATGCGGTGTCGCCAGAAGGTGAAATGGTCTGGATCAGCCAGGATTACAGCCTGCCGAGCCCCATGGCGAACCGCCGAGCTGGGCTGCTGCCCAGTTCCTGCCCGTGCATTCGTCTCAGCATGCAGATGTCGCTCGGACCCACATGCATGCGTGGGGCGATGACCCACTGCAGCAGCGCCATGTGCTCCGATGGGGCGCAATGCTAACGAGCAGGACACATGGTGCGCATGTCATCGCTCGTGGCAGGACGGTAGCCACGACGCCTCTGGAGATGAGAAGCCAGGATGGGACATGTAACGCCTCACAGGCGCCACGATGTTACAGGTCTATGTAACGCGATCGAGCACGTGCTGGCGGCGCTGCTGATACTCGTCGTCGCTGATCAAACCCTGATCTTTCAAACCCTGGAGTGCCCGTAACCGCTGCGCTACATCATCGCCGCTTGGCGGCTGCGGCGGCTGATGATCAGCGGACGGATCGCGGATCCCCGCCGCTGCTACAAGCGGTGCCGATGCCGGCTGCCCTGGCGGTGGCGCCCTCGGCGAGACAACGGCATCACTGCCAGGTGGCTCGACTGGCGGTGGTGCCTGCTGCGCATTCCCTCCAAATATGGCGACAACGAGACCGATCACGCCGAGGATGGCTCCTACGACCACGAGCACCTGAATGGTCTGGCGCTGTTCGTGCCGTTGCCCCGACAGGTTCTGGGCTGCAGATGTCAGGAGGTCCTGATCCTTGATCGTATCCACGGCCAGGAACGCGAGGCCGATGCAGAGGGCGCCCACGATCATCATGGCGCAACCGCAGCCACCAGCAGACGAGCGTGGTGTGCTGGGCTGGGGCGACGGTTCACTCATGCGGACACCTGCCGACGCACAGCATGTCATCCATCATCCTCAGGGTGCCGCCGTTTTTTCCAGGATGGCTGGCCAGTAGACGCTATTGAACCACTCGCTCACCGCCTGCGGCGCCGGCTTGCCGTCATGTGAAACGCCCAGTGCCTCGTCCTGCGTAAACATCACAGCTACAACCACAAAGTTCTCCGCATTCGGAACCATCACCGAGGCTTGCACCTTGATGACGGGCGAGCGGCTAACCACGATGACACTGCCCGGTACCGTGATGGAACCAGCGACCCCGGTCAGGCCATGAGCGATGTCCTGTGCACCGGCGCAGATGGACGCCGCCATCATCGCAGCCGCCTTGTCAGCCCACGGCGACGCCTTGGTCAATGAAGCGATCAACTGCTCCAGCGGGGTTTCCTTCAGGACATTCTCCACGAAGAGCGGATGAACGCTGGACGCGAAATGATCTTTGAGTTGGGTCTTCTGGGCATCACCGACGCCGAAGGCGCCGTCATCGGCCACGACATCGACAACGAGGCTTTGCCGCTCAGTGAACTTCCAACGCAGCGTGGAACTCCGCGCTGCACCCATGCCACCTTGCCACTTCATCGACCATGTGACGGTGACGATGGGACCAGTCTTGGTGATCGTCGTCGCGTCTGGTGCATAGGTTGTCGACCCCGACGAGGTTGGGTGCAATACTGCTATGGCCTGCTTGGACAACCAGTTTCCCCACAAGTTGTGCGGCGACGACTCCTTGCCGAACCAGGCCTTGGCCACCCGTTCCGCGTTCGCATTCCAGTTGCGCTCCTCGGCAGCCGAAGCGGACACTGCCACGCTGGCGAGCAGGGCGAACATGGTCAAGGCGGAGAGGCGAATCATAGAATTTCCTTGGGTTCTCGGCTGTGTGACAATACGCATGTCAAGACACCGTCAACACGGATTCTAAGACACGGTGTGCGCATGCGCGGCACCGCCATCGAGGAACTCGCCAACCGGAGAGCCATTGGAGCCAGGGTCGCCCTGGCGATGGGGGCGGCAGGCATGTCGCAGGCGCAGCTGGGCAAGGCGCTCGGCATCCATCAGACCTGGGTTGGGAAGCTGATCGCCGGCCAGCGGACGCCCTATCGGTGGCTGCCGAGCCTGGCGACGGCGCTGGATGTCTCGGCCCGCTGGCTGGAGCACGGCGACCGCACCCGCCGGGCCAACCCGGCCAAGATCCCTGCTGGCTCTCAGGCGACCGGCATCGAGTCGCTGCCGGTCGATCACCTGCGCCGTGCCACCCTGCGTGCCGCCTACGCCCTCCCGGAGGACATCGGCCGGCGCATCTTGGCCCTGGTCGAGGGGCGTCCGACCAAGTTGCGCCGGCGCCGACCGGCGCAGGTGGTGATAGCGGTCATCGCACCAACCTGATAGGGCACGCATGGCAGCCGGCACCGGCATAGCCGTCCTGTTCCCGTTCACTTGTCCAGGATGCCGACGATCTGCGCGGCAAGGTTGCGGGCGTTCTCGGCGTCGTTCGCAGCCTGGACCTTGTCCAGCGGGTTGCTGAACATGATCGCATCGGTGCGGACATCGCTGACCGTGATGGCCGTGACGCGGGCCGACCCGATGGTGCCGGTGCTGGTCGTGGTGCGGGTGTAGTGCTGCTCCACGAAGGGCGCGGCAATGAAGAGCGTGGCGACCACGACGGCACCCTTGAGGGCGTTCTTCCCGCTGTGGTTGTCGATGATGCGCTCGACCTCGACGCGCACCGTCATCTGGCCGGCGGCTGGCTCGCTGCCGGTGTGAACCGACGCGAAGCGGCCGGTGTCCTGCAGCGCCTTGGCAAGCAGCGGGATGAAGCCCGCCTCGTCCTGGCCAACAACCTGCAGGCTGGGCCGAGACGCCGTCGCTTGAGACAGGTCGGGAACCGTCGGGGTCTGGGTCACCACCGTCCGGTAGGTGTTGCACCCCGTCAGCAGGAGTATGCAGGTGCACAGGATGATGCCGGTCAGGATGCGCATGGCTTCTCCAGGATTCTCATGGCGTGGGAAACGTGTTTGTGGCGACCCCGGACCTTCCGGCAAGCCAAATATTCCCACGCCGTGGGAATTGGTGATTCTCCCCACGCCACCTGTGGGCGGATCGTGCTACAGTGCCGGCCTATGCGCCCGTTCGGGGAACTGCTGGCCGAGACCCTGGCTGACCGCCAGATGACCCAGAAGTCGTTTGCCCAGCGTACGAAGACGCCGATTTCCAATGTAAACGAAGTGATTTCTGGGGTGCGCAAGCCGCCGCTGCGCCGACTCGCCAAGTGGCTGGAGGTCCTAGAGGTGCCAGCCCGCGAGCGGGAGGCGTGGCGTCAGGCTGCCGCCGTCGCCCACGCCAAGCCCGAAATCCGCGAGGTCATTGAGACGCTGATGAAGGACAAAGCCTTCCTGCAGTCGATGCTCGACAAGGTGCAGGGATCAGAACGAACGGCGGGATAGAAAATCCCGCAGGGCATCGGGTGGGCATTGCTGGAAAGATGTCACCGACTGAGACATGGTGATGTGCGAACTGCCGCCCGCGCTGGCAACATGGGTATGCAATGTCAATAACTGGGTTGTTGGAGTCCGTGCCGGACGTATCCACCCGGAGCATGGGGAACGCTAGGCAGGCCTAGACGATGTGGGATCAAGGTGATCGCGAAGTAGATCAGCCAGAATATGCGTCGCGAAACCGACGACCAGAACGGCAGTCGAGGCGGCCACCAGTTGCCGCCATATACCATGGGCTAAGTCCAAGCAGCCTTCTTAAAAAAGCGCAGAGGAATAACGTCAACTGTGCCGGCGCCGAGCTAACTCAGAATCACGCCGGCATGGGTGTATGCCAGCCGGGCGGCGCGTTTCGGGTGGTATGCGCTGGCGGAACTGGCCAACGAACTCCGCACCGCCGGCATCATCCCCGATGCCCAGGACCGCGACCGGGAGGTGGCCGACGCCGCTCGGATCCGCCTGAGCGAATTGCGGGCCTGCGTGACGGCTGGCCTAGCCACCTATGGCCCCGATGGGAGCCTGCGCCTGGAGCGGTGGGTGGTCGCCGGCGAGGACCGGGCCCCACGGGTGGAATCCCGGCTGCCGCTGCCGCCCAAGCGGGGGGCAGGCATGAGCGAGGTCCAGCGCGCCCAGCGGCGGGCGGCGGGGCTGGCACGGTCGGCGGCTGCGGGCCGGGCGGGCGGCGCCTTCGCCGCCGGCGTACCGATGGCCGGGGCTGGTGTCGCGGACCAGCCAGCGGACGGAGCGGTCGCAGATGGCGCTGCGCCCGAGCGTGAACTGACCGCGTAGTGCATCGGCCAGAGCCGTGGCCACCAGGCGTTCCGCGTCAGTGCGGGGCGTCATGGCTCCTCTGGCGGTTCGGGAGGAAGGTTGGCGCGGTACCAGTCGGTGCGCTCCACGATTCGGGCCAAGGACTTCGGCCGGTCGCGCGGATTCCAGTGCTCGCGCACCCAATCGCATGGCGCGGCTCGGCATGGCAGTCAGACAGGTTCAGGGTGATCGCGTCGCCGCACTGGCACTGCACGCATGGATGCAGCGCGATCCGCGCGCTGCATCCATCCTGTCCACCCTCGTGCGCCAGATCGAGCAATGTCCCTGGCAACGAGGAACCGCTACTTTTCCCACATTCTTATGGCGTTTTCGCACCAACTGCGGGCTTCCACCTCCGTCTCGAAGATCAAGTTGGGGTCTTCCAGACTGGCGCCGGGCCAGCGGATCCGCCACTTCTTGGTGGCCGGGTCAAAGTAAGGTTCGGGGTTGTGGATGCCGCCAAGACCGTGACGCATGGATGAATCTCCAGGCGTGATGATCGGGCGGTCGGTGCTTCGTCAACATGGTGAATTTCTGGGCGTTTCAGTTCATTCTCCTGGATCCTGAATTTCATCCTCCTCACCATGGACGTATGTACCCGAGGATATCGCGGGGCCCGAGCCGGGCAGGGCCAACTCCGGTCCTGCTGGGCGAACTCTCCCCCGGCCGTCGTGGCACGGCCGAGACCGTGGCGGTCATGGCCGACCTGTCGGCTGGGCGCTGGGGTGCGCAGTCGCCACGCATCCGCGACCTGGCGCTCCGCATCGTGCGCGCGGCGGGCATCGACGCGAAGGACTACCGGGGCGAGGTCGATGCCATCCACGCCTGGATGCAGTCGGCCATCCGCTACACCCGCGATCCCATCGGGCAGGAGCGGGTGCAGACGCCGGAGCATACGACCTTCGTCGCCCACTCCGGTGACTGCGACGACTTCGCGGTGCTGGAGACTGCTCTGCTCGGTGCGCTCGGGCATCGTACACGGTTCGTCACCATTGGTTTCACGCCGGCGCGCTTCTCGCACGTCTATGCCGAGGTCGAGCATCGCGGCGCGTGGATTCCCCTCGATGCCATCACCGACCATCCCGCTGGCTGGGAGGCGGGCGGCGCTGCCGTGCGGACGACCTGGCCGATTAACCGACCCGGCGGCTTCGATCCGCTGGCCGATGCCCAGGAACCCGGCGTTGCTGGGCTGGGAGCGTGGTACAATCCCGGCTCCAGGTTCACGTCGAGCCCGCCGCCGCCCAGCCCCTAGCGCCCCAACTGCAAAGCCTTCGCTGAGCCATGGTTCAGGATGGTCAAGACGAGACGGATACGCCGCTGTCGATTCCTCGACTACGGATGCCTGTTCCAGGCACTGCGCGAATACAGTGACCACTTAAACATCGAGCGACCGCATTAGGCGAAGGGCAGCGGGCCGTTGACGCACGTGCTCCGGGTCGAGGATGCAGATACCCTCCGTCGCTACGACCTCCGCAGCCGTCCCACCCCTTGCCACACGGCCCCATGTCTGCACCGTCCGACGCATGTCGCCGCAGAAACACTCACCAATTAAGAATCCGCCGCCGCGAGTCGCCGGTCAGTCGCTGGACGAGGAACTGGTCCGCCTGCTCGATGAGGAGGTGACTCCGTGGTCTGTGATTGCTACCATCGTGATTTCCATCGCGGCCGTAGAGTGGTTCCGCTGGCTTTTTGATGTCGCCCCTCATCCAGTCTACGCAACAATCGGCGCGATCATCGTCACCGCCTTCTGCTACTGGAGGGCCCTGTCCTATCGCAACCGCATCCGCGCCTTGAAGTTGGGCCGAGACGGTGAGCGCGAGGTCGGGGCAATGCTGGAAGAACTGATAGCCAATGGCTGCATCGTCCTCCACGACATCATCGGCGATGGGTTCAACGTCGATCATGTCGTGATCTCCACCAGGGGCCTCTTTACAGTTGAGACCAAGGTTGTTTCCAAGCCGGACGGCAAGGCTGTCATCACCTATGACGGCCAACGGTTGCTGGTCGATGGCACAGGCGACTACACGCGGGCCATAGATCAGGCCCAGGCGGAAGCCTCCTGGCTGCGCCAACTCTGCACGAGCCTCACCGGCAAGACATACGCGGTTCAGCCCGTCGTGGTTTTCCCAGGCTGGTGGATTGAGAACAAGAACCCGCGGCAATGGCCAACCTGGGTACTCAACCCGAAGGGCGGACTGGCGGCCTGCATCTCGGCCAGTCCCGAGCGGATTCCAGAAACCGAAGTACATGCCATCGCCCATCACCTGCGGCAGCACATCCAGAACCAGCAGCGGGATCGGCAACCGTGATCTCAACAAGGCTAGATTCCTTGAGTGATTGGTGTTTGACCTGAAAAGTCAGAGTTCACGCCGCCCGTCCGAGAACCTTTGCGGTATGCTGCTTCCAGGCCTTCTCCCACGCTTTGTATGCGGTGCGGATGGGCGCATCAGCGGCTGCGATCTCGTGGTCGAGGTCTGCCATGGCAGTTGCAGCCCATGATGTGTTTGGTGGGTGGAACCCGTTCGACCCCGCCGGCAACCGGCCTTCCGTCACCCCGGTTGCCTGCGGCATCGTAGTCGATTCCGTAACCCACGCGCTTTCTCACACTTCCAGACCCAACCTACGGAACGACCAACCGAGCGGAAAGCAGGGATTATCGAAGATCACCCCCGTCGGTTTTCACTGACGATAGGCGCATTCAGGGATTGGGAACCACACAGGGTCGGACATGGGGCTCCGCAGGCTGATCATGATCCTTGGAGGTTCAGGTACGGCACGGTTCGCAAATCCACAAAATTGTGACGCAAATGCGTCGTGAATGGCCATGTTGTTTTGGCAGTATTGATGCCCTCCATGGCGTGCCCCCATCCATTACTCCTGGCATATAGTGCTCAACACACAGCGCGAGCCACGCCATGTGCGTGTTGCCGGACGCACCCTGGCGGCCTACGGCCGTGGCTGACCACGCCATCGGTTTGTCCCCGGACGCCCCCTCGTCGCCCAGCCCTGGGTCTTGACCCGGGTGAAGGAGCGATGCGTGCCTAAAGCGCCAGCGTACCCTTTCACATCCTCTGCCATGCCACCTGTGCGTGAATCCCCCGTCATCTGTCCCCGTGTCTGGCGCGGGATGCCCGCTGCCGGCATGGTTCTGAGTCTGGCTCTTCTGCTGGGGTGCGCCGGACCCGTGCGCGGCCCGCAGTCAGGATCAGCGACATCAGCGCCGGTCCAGCAGTCCGCTGCTCCGTCAGCCCTGCAGGCCCAGGAACCTGCCGCCACGCATCGCGGTGAGCCGGCAGCCT
>JAIFND010000173.1 GCA_020047915.1 bacterium
TTATCATGGCTGCCGTCGCCGGGCCAAGCGTGCTCAGAGGCCCGGCTTGGGCGCGTCTTCGCCGGCCGGCTTGTCACCCTTGCCGGCCTTATCCTTCTTCGCCTCAGGAACCTTGACCTTCTCTTCGGCGATGACGCCGTCAGCCGAGATTTCGAGTGCGAGACGGTCATTGGCGCGGGCGATCTCGACGCTGTAGACCATCACGCCCTTCTCGTCCTCCTGCTCGACCTCGGCGACCTTGCCGTCGGCCAGCCGGGCGGTGATGGCGGCACGCACCGCCTCGGGTAGGTGATCGATGGACACGCTGCCGTCCTTGCTCTTGCGCTCAGCCTTCAGCTTGAGCAGGCGGCCATCGGCCGTGACACGCACCTCGTTGCGCACGCTGTCCTTGGTCCAGCGGGCGCTGTACGACTTCTCGCCGCCACGCTCGTCGATCTTGAACTTCTCGAGGGTGGCCCCGTCGGCCTGCTTGAGCAGGGCGGCGCGCACGGCCTCGGGCATCTCCTCCAGAGTGACGGCCGGCTTGGCGGTCGGCGCCGGCTTGGGTGCCTCGCTGACCGGCGGGGCCGCGCCGTCGGCGGCGGCGAGTCCACCGGCAGTGATGAGAAGGAGGGATGCGATGAGGTTGCGCATGGCAGGTCCTGTGGGGTTGGCACCTGTGTAGCGGGCGAAGATGAGAGCAGCATGAGAACGGCCGGGCGCAGTCGGGCCCGTGGTTGCTCAGGTTCTATCCCCATGGAAGCGTGGTCAGCAGATCAGCATGCTTGGCGACCAATCCGTGATCCGTCGGCAATCCAGCCGGCGCTTTGCGGTCACCTGGGCAACCTATGCACATCCGCTCCTTCCTTCCCGCCTTGGCGCTGGTTCTGCTGACATCCGCCACGACCAGTGCGGCTGACGATCCCATCACCCCGCCCAAGGCCGAAGCTCCGGCCGTGGTCAACACGGTCTGTCCCATGGACGGCAAGATGGTGGGAAACCGTCCTGCTGCCGTCCGCGTGACGGTTGGTGAAGGGGCCGAGGCGAAGCATTACCGCATGGGCTTCTGCTCGATGGAGTGCTGCGCGCAATTCACCAAGGATCCACTTCCCGTGCTTGGCGGCAGGCATGCGTCGGGACCGAAGACCAATTTCAAGTAAGTGCGTGAAGCGGACTGGGCCGGGCGTGTTGGACGAGCGAGCGCAGCACAGCAGAATCCCCGGCCTTGTAGCCGGGGTTTCTGCTATCACGGCTTTGCCGGCTCCAACCCATGCTCGATCCGCTTCCACCCAGCCTCGCGCTGAAAGGTCGGGTGGCGCTTGGCGTCGTGGCACGCTCGGCAGTCCACCGCCCCGGTGGTCTTCACCGTCCCGCCGCTGGCGACATGCGGCCCTGGCCTTGTGTGGCAGGTCTGACACGAAACCGCCGGGGTCTGGAGGCGCAGGCGAGTACGAGGATGGCATCAGCGATCAGGAAGCGGCAGGGCCGCTCTGCCATACCGAGTTGAAATGTGGTCGTTCAGCAGGGGGGGCATTCAGTTTTGGCTCGGATAAATGCGCAGTACGGTGGACGCAGGCGGTCCACCGCACGCAGTGATGGTCATCCCCCAGCCTCTTCATTTGACAGATTTCGATTTGCGCCTTAACTGCCAAAATGATTTGGTATACTCGATTTTTTACGCCTCAAACCACATGGCGGCTGGCCAGCGGCTGCGCCATGCTCCTGGGTTTTGCTATCTGCCAGAGCCAGGCGGCCGAGGAACTCGATCTGCTCGGTGACAATCCCGTCACCCAGCCGCAACCGCAGGCGAGCCCAACTGTCGACCAGGCCGCGGTCGAGGAGTACGCCAAGGCCGGCCGGGCGGCTCTGGCCCGTTTCAACGACGATCGTCTGCGCAACGCCAACGCCATCGTCGATGCAGCCATCGCGTATGGCAAAGCCCACCAGTTGCTGCAGGGCAGCAATGATCCGGCCCTGGTTGAGATCCAGGCCAGCCTGTTCTGGTGCAAGAAGCAGATGGACACTGCGGCCATCAAGGAATATCTGGCCAAGAAGGGGGAATCGGGCGACATCGGGATGAGGGCGATGGACGCCGTGGCGCAGAAGCAGGTCCCGCTCAGCGAAGCGGCCACCTACCTCGAGCACGCCGCCATCTGGGTGAAGGCGCATCCCACGGAGTTGCTGCAGTCGGCCATCCTCTACCTCGAAGTGGCTGAGCGCTTTCCCGGCACCCCGGCCGGAACCGAGGCCGGCAAGCGGGCGGTAGATGCCCAACAGCAACTGATGAAGGCCGCCTCGGAAAGCAAGTCCACCACCTTGTTCTCCCGTCCGGTCGGTATCGAAGCCGGCAAGCGGGTGCCGCTGCCTGCGGCGGCCGAGCAGACCGAGGCTGCGGCCCTGGTGAAGAAGACCTACGCCGCCCAGTTCAAGAAGTCCGACGCCAAGGGGCGTCTCGCGTTGATGCGCCGACTCTGGGCCGACGCGCCAGCAAACCGCACCCGGGCGGCGCTCTATCATGGAGTCTTGACCGAATGCCTGCGCCTGGCCGAAAAGAACGAGGATTACGCCAAGATTATCGAATGCACCGAATCGCTCGGCGACGCCTTCGAAGGCTTCGACCTTGCCGCCGAGCGAAAGGCGGTCCTGGGGCGGATGGCCGGCAAAGCGGTGGCGAAGGCCGCCCTACAGCTATGCGACACGCCAACCGACCCGGCCGCCAACGAGGTGGTCGGACGCTGGTTCGCCTTCACCGCCAAGCGCTGGAACGACGCCGTCACCCTGCTGCGTCTGGCCCCCGATGGTCCACTCCAGTCGGCGGCAGCCGCTGATGCCAGCCAGCCGACCGAGCCAGACCAGCGCGTGCAGGTCGGCGATGCCTGGTATGCCTTGGCCAAGAAGACCAGCGCCAAGCCCGAGCGGCTGGCCTTCCTGTCCCGGGCTTTGTTCTGGTATCAGCAGGCCCATCCTGGCCTCTCCGGCGTGATCAAGGACCAGATCGGCAAGCGCATCGAGGAACTCGATGCTGAGGTGCCGCTCGATCTCGACACGCTCGATTGGGTCGGCCTCACCCCTTCGCAATGGAACCGGCTCCAGGGCAAATTGCTGTCGATCAGTCCCTCGAACCAGCGCACCGACTCTGGCCTGAACCTCAAGGACGGTCAGCGGGTCCGGGTGGCTCCGCATCCGACCGATACCTGGACCTTCACCCACACATTCACCTGGGTCAATACAGGGAAAAAGGAAACAAACACCCTGGCCTGCACATGGCTCGGCGGCAAGAATAGCTGGGGCCCGGGGTCAAGAAAACCGGATCAGAAACTCCTGCCCATGGGGATGCTCTGGACCTGGCTCGACATCAACGAAGTCGAATCGGGCGTCGTCGTGGCAGGGCCAGGGCGGTTGTATTTTGGACCCTGTGTGCCAGACACCTATCGGGTTGAAACCAGCGGCGCCATCCGGGTCAAGATCCTGCTCCTGGAAGACTGACGGCAGCACGACGGTGCGACATCTCCCATCATCCGAAGACATCGTGCCATAGTGCTTACGGGGGCGCGAGGGCATCAGCCCCTGCGGCAAGAGCGCACGGGCCGGCGTGGCCCGTATCTCACAAATAACCCCTACGCCGCAACCCTGTGGTACATCGTCAGTAAGTCTCCTAACCGATCCTTCCTGACGATGGCGCCACTGTGGCTGGGCAAGAGGGGGGCGGTAGCGAATACAGCGCAGTCGTGACCGGCATGAACCTCTCGGTAGGGACTACCTGAGCGGCGGATACGGTGGGTGGGTTTTTGTGAGATACGGGGTGTCGGATGAGCGAGCGCAGCAAAGCAGAAACCCCAGCCATGCGGCTGGGGTTTCTGCTTTGCAGCGCGCGAGAGAGAACTCGAACCTCCACGCCGTTAAGGGGCGCTAGAACCTGAAAACGACACAGTGAAAACAACGCAAACTGTTACCTGTCTATCTTCAAGAATTTCCTGCGCGAACTGGCAGGGAGGTCATTCGTTACCATCACTTGGCCGGCTCCCGCCCATGCAGGATCTTCGGCCTCGCCAGTTCGCGGCCGAAGCTCGGATGGTGGATGGTGTCGGGCATCAGGGCAGTTCCGACAGTCGGACGTCCACGCAGCTCGCCGCATGGGCCTACCGACGCGGCGAGCAACCGAAGACGGCACGATAGGCGGCATAGAACTGCGACTGCGAACCGAAGCCGGCCTCCAGGGCGCAGCCCGGACGTGGATCAGCCGCAGGCGCACCACGTAGCGGGAGGGCGTCATGCCGGTGATGGCGCGGAAACGGTTGCGAACATAACCCGGCGACAATCCGACGATGCCCGGCAACCGCGCCGCGGCGTCCGCCTCGAGATAATGCCCAGCCAGCCATTCGCACATCCTGGTCAGACTGGGATCGGTCGTCGCATCGGACTCATTGGCTTCCACGGCGTGGGCGGTGTGGGCCAGGCGGCGCACCCAGGACTCGATCTCGAGCGCGGCGCAGGACCGGCGCCATTCCGGGACGCCAGAGCGCAGGTCTTCGTGCCAGCGTCGGCCGAGATCGGCCTGCTCTGGGAGATCGCCATGTATGACAGCCCCCTTCCACCAGCCATGCAACACTGCGCGCGGCAGCCCCCACGCCAGCACCCGATCGAGACCGATGGTGAACCACAGCATCGGGGCATCGTCGGCAGCGCTGAGAGCTTTGTGCGGCAGCGCGCCCCAGAAGGCGGTCAGGCGGTTGACCGGCAACTCGACCACCCGGCCGGCATGCAGCATGCGCCAGGGCCGCAGCACCGGCAGGATCAGCTCGAGATCGCCATGGACATGACCGGAGGGATCGCGGCGCCGATTGGCGCGTCCACTGCGCAGCCCGATGCTGGGGTAGATGGCAGGAGCGGTCTCCATGGCGGCAGTATCGGAAACCGGAGGAAGCGCACCAGCCACCGGAGGTTGGGGTCGATGGGCCGCCTAGGATGGTGGCATGGACATCACCAGCAGCCTCGCGCGTTTCGACGCCTGGTTCAACCAATCCATCATCGACCGTCCGCCCGTGACGGTGAAGAACGTCTGGCGGGATGGCGCGGTTCCCGGAGCGCTTCCGGTTGCGCGGCACGCCTCGCCGCGTGAGCGCCAGTTCGACGCCGATTTCCGCGTCGCCACCTTCGCGGCCAGGCTGGATTGCTGGCGCTGGATCGGCGACACCTTCCCCTGCTTCAGCCCCTCGCTGGGAGCCGATCTCTCCGGAGCGGTGCTCGGGGCCGAATTGGAATTCCCCGAGACGGGCGGCAGCTGGGCCAGGCATACGGCGACCAGCATCGCTGCGGCCGGCGCCGTCCCTCCCGATCTCGAGCGCAGTCCCTATTGGCAGGCGACCCGCGCCCTGGTGGACACTTCGCTTGCGGCCAGCCAGGGACGCTGGTTGACCTCGATCCCCAACCTGGACTGCAACGGCGATGCCCTGGTGGCCTTGCGCGGACCGCAGGCTGATGGATGATCCCGACGGCGTGCGCGCGGCGGCCGAACGGATTGCGCCTTGTTTCAAGCGCATGCATGGTGATCTCGAGCGGCGGATCCGCGCCGCCGGCCAGCCGCTGGTCGCGGTGGACGGAGATGTGCCGAGCCATCATCGGATGGCGCGTCTGGGCTGCGACTTCCTGGCGTTGATCTCGCCGAAGAGCGCCCGCAATACCATCTATCCCGCCATCGAGCAGCACATTGCCGCGCTCGAATTCTGCTGGTGGCACCTCGACAGCGCTGGCGAACTGCCGCACCTCGACTGGCTTCTCGCCCAACCTGGCATCCGCGGCATCCAGTGGGTGTACGGGGCAGGTCGTGGGCCGGCGTCGCGCTGGATTGAGGTCTACCAGCGCATCCAGGCCGCCGGGAAATCCATCGAACTGCTGCCCGTCTCGCTGCAGGACGCCTTGGACGTCATGCCGCATCTGCGCCCCGAAGGCGTGTGGATCAAGTTCTTTGGCGGTCTCGATGCAACCCAGGCGGAAGCGCTGGTGGCGGCTGCTGCCGACCGTTCCCGCTGGAGGCGGTAGGGATCTGCGCTCTGTCCGGCCACCGCCCTGCTTGCTTACCTCCTCGCCGCGCTGCCTGCGGCTCCGCTCCCACCGCCCTCGGAATGACCATGGCCACCAAAATTGCCCTCGCCGCCATCATCCCTCTCACCCTCGCCGGTTCGCTGTGGGTCGCGCTGCCGGCTGCCGAGACGCCGGCCGCCAACCCGCCCCCAGCTGGCGTCAGCGAGGCGCGCTTCCGCGTCGGCACGCAGGTGATCAACCCCGGGCTGGAAGCCTTCACCGCCACCACCGGCCGCATCGGCAACACCTTTCTCAGGAATGGCGGCTATGGCTTCGAGCCAGTGCAGTTGCGCAATCGGTTCAGCGCCGCCGCCGATGGCGAGAACAGTATCACCATCGAGCAGACCCCGCTGACCGGCTACGACTCGCACCGCCAGGGTCTCTATGACGACGCCGAAGTGCTGGTCTTCCGCATCACCGAGGGAAAATTCCGCCTGGTGCGCAGCGATCGCGTGGCGGTTGGCGGGCACAAGGCCGGCGGCTGGAACAACAAGCTGGGCGGAGACCAGTTGCTGCCGCCAACCGCCTCGACCTGGACCGGCGGACTGGAGACCTGGTCGCGCCCCGAGGCCCCCTACTGGTTCGCCCTGGTCAGCGTGGACAAGCAGGGACTGCAGAGCGCCCCATCGACTCCGGTGCTCTTCGAGCGCACCGCCACCGAAGTCAAGAAAGCCACGGATGAGGGACTGATCGTCTTCAAGTCACAACGTGGTCGCAATGCACCCAAGTCAGGCGAACAGGCTGGCAGCCTGCCCGCCCCGACCGGCTTGAACGTCACCACCGACGCGGCGACCGGCCAGCCGGCCTTCACCTGGACCCCGGTCGGCGATCCGGCGGTGGTGGGCTACCGCCTGCTGCGCAGCGACCTCGATCCGGCCACCCACGAGGGCTATCGCCTCGACCTCGCGGGCAAGGCGGCCAACGCCGACGAGCGGATCAAGACCGGCGACATGATCGTCGTGCGCAAGGAGCTGTCGCAGACCTCGCGCCGGCAGCACTTCAGCAACCGCATCTACGACTCCAAGGAGAAACGCCAATTCCTGCCTGAAGGCATCGATTTCCAGCCTGACGAGGATCCGGCCCTCGCCTGGAGCCTCGAACGCCATCCGGCTGACAGCCCGGTGGTGGGCGGTGGCCAGACCGCAGCACGCTTCGACATCCGCGACGGCCGCGAGTTCGCCTTCGCCCCCTACGCCTACGGTCCCAGCGGCCAGCACTGGTGGCCGACCTTCCTGCCCGACCGCGACTACGCCGTCGAGTTCTGGGCCAAGGCCGACAAGCCGCTGAGCGCGAGCTTTGCCCTGACCGGCTTCTACGAGCCAAAGGGGAAGAACCCCGTGGCGCCGGCGACCTTCGCCCTGACCACCGCCTGGCAACGCTTCACCCACATCTTCCGCGTCCCCGTGCGCTACGACGGCACTGGCTCCATGGGCGGCTACAAGCTGGCGGTCACCGGCCCGGCGACGCTGTGGATCGACAACGTGCGCCTCATCGAGGCTGGCACGCCCTACGCAGCGCTGACCCCGGATGATGCCAAGATGTTCGGCGAGGCCCGCGTCTCAGCCATCCGCACCCACGCCTTCATCAAGACCGGGATCACGACCTACAGCATGGAGCAGCTGCTGGCGCCGGCCGGCGCAATCAACGGCACCCAGGGCAACACCGTACCGCAGACCCTGGCGATCATGGAGCAGGTCAAGGCGCGGCCCTGGCTGCAGATCGAGATGCACATGGCACCCGAGGAGTGGAAAGGCCTCGTCGAATACCTCGCCGCACCCTACGATCCGGCGGTGGACACCCCGGCAAGCAAGCCGTGGGCGGCGCGCCGCCATGCCCAGGGCCGCACCCGGCCGTGGAGCGAATCCTTCGACCGCATGTACTTCGAGATCTCGAACGAGACCTGGAACTCGCTGTTCGGCCCATGGAATTTCATGCGTGGCATGAAGGACAGCGCCACCGGTGCCGAACTCGACCGCGGCACGGTCTATGGCCTGTTCCAGGAGTGGGTCATCGACCAGTTGTCGGCCTCGCCATGGTGGAAGCAGGCCGGTCTCGACCGCAAGGTCGAGTTCGTCATCGGCGGGTGGGGAACGCAGACCAAGCCGGACGGATCTGACCGTCGCTGCATACAACGGCGGCTGGGACGAGGGAGAAGGCCCGATGACCCAGAGCGACGCCTCGCTGCAGCGCATCCTGTTCTTCGCCGCCCAGGTCGGATCGACCCGTTCGCGCGATTTCGCCGCCTATCTCGCGGCAGAGAAGGCCGCCGGCCGCGGCAACTACGTCAACGGCGTCTATGAGGCCGGCCCCGGCTACGCCCTGTCGGGCCTCAACAACCAGGAGAAGATGACTCCCGAAGAGGTCGAGGGCCAGGCGCGGGCGATGAAAAGCCTGGCCTCCGGCACCGCCACCCTCGACAGCTTCCTCGAAAAGGCGTCGCAGGGCTTCGTACTCAATAATTACTTCACCCTGGCGCGTGGTCGCACGCACTGGGTCTCGCACACGGATGTGAAGCTCGGTGGCCATCCGCACCTGCCCTTCGCCACCATCCAGCTGTTCAATCGCGAAGGCACCGGCGACATGCTGAGCGTCGAGGTGCTCGACGCGCCGCGCATGTCAATGCCCGCCTTCAAGAAGCGGCCGGCGAGCAAGGACATGCCACTGGCCATGACCTACGCCACCAAGCAAGGCAACCGGGTGAACCTGTTCGTCCTCTCTCGCCGCCTCGACAAGCATCCGGATGCGGCATCCGACGGCTTCACCCCGACCAGCATCGAACTGCCCTTCGCCACCGCCAAGAAGGTGACGCTGCACCGCCTGGTCGGGGATCCCCGCGCCCACGATCTCGACGCAGAGACCGTGCGCATCGAGCGCATCGAGGTCCCAACCACCATCCTCGCCCCGCGCGAGGGCGGCTCGACCCTGCGCCTCGACGCCGCCAGCGGCGCCGACGCCCGCGGCCTGCCGCCGGCGGCGACGCTGCTCTATGTCTTCGAATCCGTGAAGTAGGAGTCGGCGCTCCGCTCTCGTGATGGACGCCGCCATTGCGGCGAATTCCAACCATCTCGCCGACATCATCCTGCGTGGCTGGTAACAGCCGGCGGACGCTCAGAATTCCTGAAAGATGACCCCACGCTCGGGTATTCAGGGTAGATGCCCTCCGTACGCACCTGCTGTAAGGCTAGGCCGGCACGCCAGATGGGCGTAGCCTTGCAGCGGATCATTGCGCCTTGGTCTCCGCGACCCAGAGTCGGC
>JAIFND010000118.1 GCA_020047915.1 bacterium
TCAACGACGGATTGGCCGCCGTGGACAGGACGACGCCGTAGCGGCTCCACGAGAAGGTCGAACCGCTGGAGCCGGCGCTGCTCAGCGCCACGACTTCCCTACCGTCCCCATTGGAGTCCACCACGACGATGTCAGGACCGGCGTTGGCCGTAGCCGCTTCCGCCATACCTCCTCCCAGCAGGCTCAGGGCCAGGATAAGCCAGACGCACACCTGTGCATATGGTGTTAGAGCGGACGCGATCGGCGCGCAGATATGCATGTGTGCTTTCCTGAGACCATGCCCCGGGGAACGGTACGTATGTAAGGCGCGCGGCGGGCCCTTGTTCCCAAAATCCCTCTATCGTTATGCCAGCCAATATATTACGAAGTATTAGCCCGCTGCGTCTGCGATGCTGGCC
Organism: bacterium; assembly: GCA_020047915.1. Classification (GTDB taxonomy): domain Bacteria; phylum Planctomycetota; class UBA11346; order UBA11346; family UBA11346; genus UBA11346. Next base: position 399 of record JAIFND010000118.1, read on the forward strand.
ACGCATTTCGAGTGCGTCCGCTGTTCCCTGCGAGGGCTGGCTCGACCGTGTGCTGGCGGTGGCCGCGCGCATGGTCCGGCCGCCCGCCCTGGCCGACATCAGCGTCGAGACCGCCGACGGCCCGCTGCGGGCCTGTTCGCCAGACCCGATCCCCGACGCCTGGTGCAGTCGGCTGCTGACCCTGTGGGCGCGCCTGCCCGCAGCGGTGCGCCAGGTGACAGTGCGCGGCACGCTGGCCGACGAGAGCGCCAGGCACCACGAGGTTGCGGTCGGGGTCCTGGCGAAGCCGCCGCGCAAGCGCGGCCGCTTCTGGGCCTGAGCGTTCCTGGACGGCCTACGGGCCTGCGCTAGCGTCCGCTATGATCCGGACGCAGACGTGAACGACCACCGCTTCGAACACGAAGACCGCGCTGCCGCTCCGGAAGCACGGCGCGGCGTGTGGTGGTTCCTGCTCACCGTGCTCAATCCGGCCTGCGCCCTCGCCTTCGGTGTGGGTCTGGAACTGCACGACCTGGTGCCGACCTGGCTGCACGCCCTGCTCATCGCCAGCGTGCCGGCGGCCGGACTGGCCGAGGCGATCCGCCCGCAGGCGCGCTTCCTGCCTGCCCTGCGCGGCGTCGCCTGCGGAGCTTGTCTCTACTACGCAGCGGCCCTGCTGCCGATGACCCCCTTCGCGGTGGTCGGCATCATGTTCATGGGCGCCGGCCTGCTGCTGCTGTCGCCGCATCTCGCCCTCGTCCGCATGATCCCGGCCTGGTGGGCGGATCGGACTGGCCGGCGCGTCGGTGCGCTCACCGCGTTGGCGGCGGTGGCTGCGCTCGCCCTCGCCGACCTGCGCGGGCTGCACACCATTCGCCAGCTCGAAGCGGCGCACGATCCGGCGCGCCGGGCCGAGATCGCCGCCTCGCTCGCCCGCTTCGGCGACGACGACCTGCTACGCAGCGTCGCCCAGCCCTTCCGGCGCGGCCTGCTGCGCAGCGGGCCGGTGCTGCTGGTGGGCTGGAGCCCGCTGCTCGGCGGCCGTAGCCGCGATTGGGGTGATGCCGACTCGGGCAGCGAACAGACAGCCGCCGAGGAGCTGCTGTTCCGCATGAGTGGCGATCTTGATCTGCAGGCGGGGGATCGCGCGACCTGGTGGGACGAGCAACTCGGGCGTCAGGTCGTCGGCGCCCCGGTCGAGGGCCTGAGCGCGGCCGAGAGCCGCCTCGACGGCAGTCTCGACGGTGACGGCGGGCTCGCCTATCTCGAATGGACCTTCATCTTCGCCAACGCCGCAGGACGTGAGCAGGAGGCGCGCCTCGAAATCGTGCTGCCGCCCGAAGGCGTGGTGTCGCGCCTGACCCTGTGGGTCAACGGCGAGCCGCGCGAGGCGGCGGTCGGCGGTCGCGCCGAGGCGGTCGGCGCCTACCGCCAGGTGGCGGTGCGTCAGCGCCGCGATCCGGCCCTGGTCACGACGATGGGCGGCGACCGCGTGCTGCTCCAGGCCTTCCCCGTACCGGCCGCCGGACGGCTGCAGGTGCGCGTCGGCATCAGTGCACCGCTGGCGCTGAGCGCCGACCGCAGCGAAGCGCGGCTGCTGCTGCCCGCCATCGCGCAGCACAACCTCGTCGCCCTGCCGGCGCGGCATCCGGTGTGGCTGGCCGGGACGGGCGGCCTGCGCCTCGCCAACGCCAGCGAAGCGCCGGTTGGCGATCTGCGCCGTGACCTGCCGACCACCAGCACGACGCTGATCACCGCCGCGCGCCAGAAGACGAACGCAGCCTGGACTCCGCTCGGCGAGGGTGCGGTGGTGCAGACCTGGCACGACGGCGTGCGCCAGCCACTCATCGTGGTGCTGGACACCGGCGCCCAGCTCGCCGCCCACGAGGCGACGCTGCGTTCCGGCCTGGCGCGCGAGCTGCCCGGATCCCGGCTGCTGCTGGCACAGGATGCGATCGTCAGCGATGGCACGGCCTTCCGTGGCGGGCACGACAACAGTGCGGTCGTCGCCGAGGCCCTGGCGGCGGGCGGCACGGTGGTGTGGATCCACGGCGCGCAGCCGATCGGCCGCGCCGCCGCCGCCCTGCGCGTCGCCCTCGAGCGGCGGCCCGACGCACGCCTGGTCGAGGCGCAAGTCGAGGCGGGTCCGACCCTGGTGCTGCCCGACCTCGATGGTGCCGGAGCTGTGCGCTCGCTGCGCGTCGCCGCCGCCGATCTGCCTGCCGCCCTCGCCGCCCTGCCCGGTCTGGGCACCGCGCCGACCGCCGAGCGTGTGCTGGCCGCAACACCGCCTGAAGGCGCGGCGCGCACCAGCGATCATCTGGTGCGCCTGCACATCGCCGATCGCGTGCGCGGACTGATCGCCGGCCCCACCCCCGACCGCACGACTGCGCGCGCCCTGGCCCAGGAGCACCGCCTGGTCACCCCGGTCAGCGGCCTGGTCGTGCTGGAGACGCGTGCCCAGGAGGTGGCGATGGGACTGACCCCGGCCGACGCCGCGTCGGTGCCGGCCGTGCCCGAGCCGGAGACCTGGGCGATGCTCGCGCTCGCCCTGCTGCTGCTGGCCATCGTCCTGTGGCGCCGCCGACGCATCGTTGCCGCATGATCCTCAACGCAGCATTTCACACAGAGAACCAGAGCCACCAGAGGTCAAGACAAGGATTTGCGTGATATCTCGGGTTCACCCGGACGATGCATGTCGATGTACCATGCAAAGCATTTCCCCTCTGGTCACTCTGGTGCTCTGTGTGACCCCTATCGCCGGGTTTAGGATGATTGCACTGGCCGCTGCCGGCTGGCCGGTGTGGCGCTGGTTCGTCCGCCGCCTGCAGGATGGCGGGGATGAACCGCTTGGTCTGGTTCCGCTCGCCCTCGCCGTCGCGGTGCTGGCGCGTGCCGGCCGGGGCGAGCCGTCGGCAGCGTGCCGGCACGCCGCTCTCGCCGGACTGGGACTGACCGCCGTCCTGGCCGTGCTGCCGGTGCCGCCGCTGCTGCGTGCGGCGTGCTACCTGCCGGTGTTGGCGCTGGCGGCACGCGGACTGCTCGGCGTACGCCTCGTCCCCGGTGCGCTCGCCCTGCTGCTGCTCGCGCTGCCGGTGATCGCATCGTTGCAGTTCTGGGCCGGCGGTCCGCTGCGCCACGCTGCCGCCTGGCTGGCCGCCGGACTGCTCGGCGCGGGCGGTTTCGACGCCTCGTGCAACGGCGTGGTGCTGAGCGTCGCTGGCGCCCCGGTGGTCGTCGATGGGCCATGCAGCGGCGTCCGTCTGTTGTGGACCGCCTGCGTCGCGGTGGCAGGCCTGGCCGCGTGGTCGGGTTGGGGCTGGGGCCGCACTGCCGCCGCCCTGGCCCTCGCCGTGCCGGCGGCCGTGCTGGCCAACGCCTGGCGCACCGCCTCGCTGGCGCTGGGTGGCGCATGCATCCTGCCCGAGGCGCCGTGGCTGCATGCCGCCACCGGCCTGTGCGCGCTGGGCGCCGCGCTGACCGCCTGCTTCCTCGTGCTGCGACCGAGGGCGGCATGAGACCCCGACTGCTGCCGCACCTGCTGCTCGCGCTGCTCGCCGCCCTCGCGCCGCTGGCCGCCGTCCGACGCGACCCGCCGGCGGCGGACTTTCCCGGCTGGCCGCAGACGTGGGACGGCGTCGACCTCATCGCCCTGCCCGAGAGCGCCGAGGATGCGGCGGCAGCGGCGATATTCCCCGGCCGCATCGCGCGCTTCCAGGCCGGCGATCGGCATGTGGTGCTGCGCTGGGTGCCCGGCCCGACACGCGCGCTGCATCCCGCCGCCGACTGCCTGCGCGCCACCGGTTGGACGGTGCGCGATGCGCCGCCGGAGCGCGACGCGCACGGCTGGTGGTCGTGCCTGGGCGCCGAGCGCGACGGCCGGCACATCCGTGTGCGCGAGCAGATCCGTGCCGCCGACGGCCGCAGCTGGCCCGATCCGTCACTATGGTGGTGGCAGGCCCAGAACGATCCCGACGGCTACTGGTCGGTCACCGAGGAACGCAGCCAAGCGGAGCCGGGAACATGGGTTCCACGGCAGGTCCCCTGACACCCTCCGTTACGCAAAACCGGTGACGGCGCTGGACAGACACGCCCCCTTACCGCAGGCGGATCACCGAGCCGTCGTCGGATCCGACCCACACGCAGCCGTCGCCGGGCAACGGCGAGGACTGCACCGGGCCACCAGTGCGGTGCTGCCAGCGCACCGCGCCGGTAGCGAAGTCGAGCGCATAGATGTGGCCGTCATCGCAGCCGATGTAGACCAGCCCGCCAGCGATCGCCGGTGAACTGTTGGGCTGGGCTCCCAGACGGGCCTCCCACAGCGGCTTGCCGAGCGAGGCGGCTTGGAAGGCGCGCACGACGCCATCCTGCTTGGCGTAGATCGCGACCTCGCCGTGCACCGCAGGCGAGGCGTGGGGGAAGAAGTTCAGCGCACCGCCGGGGGCCGAAGCCGTCCGGGCGGTGATGCGTCCGGTCATCGCGTCCATGCGCAGGCAGGTGTCGCCCGTGTCGTACAACAGGCCATCCCCGTCGTGCGCCACGCTGGCATGGCAATGATGGCCGTTGCCCTTCCACAGGATGTCGGTGGTCGCGAGATCGACGCAGAACAGCACATTGTCGTTGCCCGGGAACACGATGCGTCCACCCAGCACGGTCGGGGCCATCGGGCCTTCATTGGGCTTGGCGGCCCGGCAGCGCCAGACCTCCTTCCCGCTCGCCGGATCAAGGCCGACCAGGTTCGCGCGCGGCGACCAGCCGTTGACGCTGACGAACAGGACGCCGTAGGCCAGGGAGGTGGAGTTGGTGATCGGGAACAGCTTCGGGTTGGCGGCGTCGTTGGTCCAACGCCACAGTTCGCGCCCGTCCCGCAGGTCGAGGGCGTGCATGAACCCGGACTTCGAACCGATGAAGACGCAGCCGCCGGCGATGGTGGCGCTCGCCTGCACCGGGCCGCCGGTGGCGAAGCGCCAGCGTTCGGCGCCGGTGGATGGATCGACGGCATAGACGTTGCCGTCATCGCTGCCCACCACCAGCACGCCATCGGCGACTACCGGCGACGAGCGCACCGGGCCACCGGTCTTCAGGGTCCAGGCCACACCCGACAGGGTGGGCAGGCCCGTGACCGCGAACGAGCCGGTACGCGCCAGGCCTCCACGGTAGGTGCGGCCGATCAGCGGATCGTAGGTTGCAGGATCGATGTGCAGCACCACCGGCGGTTGGTTGTCGCTGGCGCTGTGCGCGTCGGCCGCGCAACGCACCACGCGGAAGCCGGTGGTCGGCCGTGCCGCCGATTCCTGCTCCTTGAGCGCAGCGCGGGGTCCGATGCCGGCCGCGTTGCCGGCGAAGCAGCCGCCCATCATCGGTACGCCGAAGAGCCCGTCGCGACCGCCCTTGGCATTGCGCGTACGCAACGGATCGGTGGCTGGCGAATCCCCGACCCATTCCATGACATTGCCGTCGAGATCGTGGAGGCCATAGGCGTTCGCCGGCCGGCTTGCGCAGGCGCGGGTCGTGCCGCCGCTGTCTGCGGCGAACCAGCCGCGCTGGTGCGCGCCGGAGGCCGGCACCGACACCGGGAAGCCGTCCGCGCTGGTCTTCGCCGCATCCCCGGCGCGGTAGGCGGCGCACCATTCGGCATGGGTCGGCAGGCGGTAGCCGTCCGCCGACCAGCGCACGAACACATCATCGCGCAGCGAACTCACCAGGGCACGCCCGCTCATGGCGATGCGCCAGGCGTTGGCGCGGCGGTAGGGCCGGGTCAGTTCCTTGTCCTCGTAATAGCACGGCATGCGGCCTTCCAGTTCGGACAGGGCGTTGCACCAGGCCACCGCGTCGTGCCAGCCGATCATGGTCACCGGTTCATCCGGAGCATGCCGTTGCGCAGGATCACCCAGCGCCGCGCTGCCCAGATCGCCCGGCCGGTCGAAGCGGTAGCCATTGGCCTCGGCCCAGATGCGCACGCGATTCCACAACGCGAACGTGGTCTCGGTCCGGCTCATCTGGTAGTCGCTGAGCGACACCTCGCAGCCATCCTCACGCTGGTAGCGCGCCCCGTTGATCGGCGCCTGTTCGGCTTCGCTGAGCCCGGCGGGCTTGACCGCGGCCAGCACCGGCCTGGCCAGCGCGAGCGGCACCTCGGCCGGAGCGTGGTCGGCCGCGCCGCGCACCACGCGCAGTCCGGCTTCGGGCAGGGAGCCGGCCGCCGCGATGCGGCCCTCGCCGCTGGCCGGCCCGTCGCCGGCGGCATCCCACAGCCACTCCGCCGGACCGTCGGCGATGCCGGCGAAACCCGCCGTGCGCAGGCGGGCATGTTCAGCGCGGGTCGGCAGGCGGTAGCCCTCGGCCGCGGGCTTCAGCCAGACCTGGGGCGCCCAGCCGGCGCGCTTGGGATCATCGCGGTCGCAGGTGCGGCGCAGCGGCTGGGTGAAGGCGGCGTCGGCGTAGTAGGCGGGGGTCAAGCCCTCGAACTCGGACAGCGCATTGCACCAGGCCACGGCATCGAGCCAGTCGATGCGCGCCACCGGTTCGGCGGCGGCGTGCGGCTGGCCATCGCGCTGGCCGGCGATCTCGCCGTCGTTGCGGTAGGTGTAGCCGCCCTCCTCCAGGTCCCAGCACCACTGGTTGCGCGCCGACCATTGGTGGATGCGTCGCCACAGGGCGAAGGACACCTCGCGCTCCTGGGCCTGCAGCGCGCCGATGGGCTTCAGGTCGGTCAGCCAGCCGGGCCGGGCCGGCCGGTTGACCGTGGCGTGCAGGGCGAAGGCGTTCCATTTCACCGCCACCACGCCGGGTCCGCCGCGATCGCGGAAGATGTGGAAGCCGACCGCCTGCACATCGTCGAAGGAGCGGG
>JAIFND010000218.1 GCA_020047915.1 bacterium
TGGTGCGGCCAAAGCCGCAGGTCGCCAGCATGCTGAAGGTGCTGGGCGCAGACCGCACCATGACGGTGGTGGCGAGCATCGACGAGATACCCGGGACATAGAATGCCAAATGCTGGAATGCTGGAATAGCGCGAGTGACGGCTCAGGGGGCCCCGCCGCGCATGCGGTGGGGCGGCCGCCGAGCGGCGGTGGGCGGAGAGAATGGCGAAGCCATCCGCCCACGGTTTCGGAGCGGTAGCGAGGAAACCGAGCTGCGACAAAGGCCGGGGGGCAGGCCCGCAGGGCCGCGGGGGCGAAGCCCCTGGGCAATCAGTCGAGCGCTTCATCCGCCATGCCGATGACATCGGCGATGCGCGGTTTGGTCACCCAGTTCGTCGCCCCGACGCTGCGGCAGCGGCCGATCATCTGCTCGTCGATGAGCGACGAGAACAGGATGACCGGGACGGTCGCCAGACCAAGCTCCTGGCGCACGCGGCGGCACAAGGTCAGACCATCGAGCCGCGGCATCTCGATATCCGAGACGATCAGATCGGGTAGCGGCCCACCAGCCTGCTTGGCCGCCACCAAGTGGTCGTAGGCCTCCTGGCCGTCGGCGCAGGCGGTCACCTGGGTGTAACCTGCCTGCTGGAACACGTGCACGATCTCATGACGGATCAGGCGGGAGTCCTCGGCCATCAGCACGCGCAGATCGCCGCGTTCGCGCCGTGTCCTGCCGGCCTGGGCCGGAGGCGGGGCCTGCCGCTCCGGCGGCAGTTCGTTGTCCAGCCGGGTCTGCGGCATGATCTCGGCGATCACCGCCTCGAGATCGACCACCATCATGTCGCGGGAGTCGATGTGTACCGACGCGATCAGGAACGAGCGCGTGGAGACCAGGCAGGGCGACAGCGGCGTCATCGCCTTCCACGACACGCGGTGGATGCGATGCACACCCTGCACGGCGAAGGCGCAGCGCACCCCGTTGAGCCGGGTGACCAGCACGACCCGCGCCCGCTCCGCGATCGGCTGAGTACGCGGACCGTGCAGATGCTGGTCGAGATCGATCAGCGGCAGGGCCGCTCCGCGCAGCAGGAACGAGCCGAGCAGATTCGCATGCTGGCCCGGCATCGGGGTCACTTGCGAGGCGTCGAACTGCACCACCTCCTGCAGTTTGAGCACGTTGACGGAGAAAGGCCTGCCAGCGATCAGGAACTCGATGAGTTCGACCTCGTTGGTGCCAGCCTCAAGAAGGATGTCGGCCATAACTCCAGTCTATGGAACCCGAAGGAAATCCCAAGAGCGTTGTGGGGGATTGGACAAGGATGACCGGCACGACCACGGCCCACGCTGGAACCGCGTGCACCACCTACCCGTCCTCCCTCCTTCCCGCGCCCTCCAGCCTGCTAGCATGCGCGCATGTCCAACGTCGGTCCCTACGTCGATCATCGTCTCGCCTATGCCCGCCGCCGCTCGTATCCGGTGATGGTCGGACGGATCCAGGTCGGCGGCGATGCCCCGGTCGTGGTGCAGAGCATGTGCACGACGCCGACCCAGGATGTCGCCGCGACCGTGGCGCAGTCGATCCGCCTGGCCGAGGTCGGCTGCCAGATCGTGCGCGTCACCGCCCCCGGGGTGAAGGACGCCCAGGCGCTGAAGGCGATCCGCGCCGGCTTCGACGCCGCCGGCTTCCGCGACATCCCGCTGGTCGCCGACATCCACTTCATGCCCAACGCCGCCCTCGAGGCGGTCGAGCACGTCGAGAAGGTGCGCATCAACCCGGGCAACTACGCCGACAAGAAGCGCTTCGCGGTCACCGAGTACAGCGACGCCGACTACGCCGCCGAGGTCGAACGGGTGGCCGAGCGCTTCCGCCCGCTGGTGCGCCGCGCCAAGCAGCTCGGCCGGGCGCTGCGCATCGGCACCAACCACGGTTCGCTGTCCGACCGCATCATGAACCGCTTCGGCGACTCGCCGGCCGGCATGGTGGAAAGCGCGATGGAGTTCATCCTCGCGGCCGAGGCCGAGTCCTTCCACGACATCTGCATCTCGATGAAGGCGTCAAATCCCAAGGTGATGGTCGCCGCCTACCGCCTGTTGACCGAGCGCCTGCGCCGGCACGGACGCGAGTACCCGCTGCACCTCGGCGTCACCGAGGCGGGTGATGGCGAGGACGGCCGGGTGAAGAGCGCGGCCGGCATCGGTGCGCTGCTCGAGGACGGCATCGGCGACACCATCCGCGTCTCGCTGACCGAGCCGCCCGAGGCCGAGATCCCGGTCGCCCAGGCCCTGGTCGCGCGCTACGCCGCCTGGCGCGCCCGCCCGGCGCCGGCCGGCTGCCCGGCCGAGGCCATCGATCCCTACCGCTTCGTCCGCCGCACCGCCGAGATCGTGCGCCTGGGCGAGGTGCCGATCGGCGGTGGCCAGATCCCGCGCGTCCTGGCGATCAGCGGCACCGAGGCTGGCAAGCCTCCGGCCGATCTGGTGGTGGCCGATCCCAATCTGTGGCCGACCGCCCCGCGCCAGGTTCCCGGCTTCCTCGACGAGCAGAGCGGCGTACGTCAGACCGCGCTGGCCGCTGGTAGTTGGCCCGCCGTCGTCCACCTGCGCGGAGCGATGGCCTCGCCCTACGTGCCCGACCGCAGCGTCGTGCTGCTGGGAATCGACGATGCCGATCCGGCGGGGTCCATACGCCGCTGTCTCCCCCTGCTTCCCGACCATGTCGTGGTCGGCATCGCCGAGCCAGGAGCGCTGGGCGAGACCCGCGCCTACCGGTTGCTGGCGGCGGTCATCGAGGATGAGTTCCGCAGCGCCGAGACGCGCTCGCCCGGCAGCGGGGTGCGCCAGGCGATCTGCCTCGCCCTGCCCTTCGTCTCCTCGGATCTCGCGATCGCAGCGATCGCCGGCGGCCTGCTCATCGACGGCATCGGCGACTGCCTCTACCTGCCGGGGGCGCGCGATCCACGCGGCCTCGCCTTCACCCTGCTGCAGGCGGTGAAGGCGCGCACCACGCGCGCCGACTACGTCGCCTGCCCGAGCTGCGGACGCACCCAGTTCGACCTCTTCGAGGTGACCGCGCACATCCGCGAGAAGACCGCGCACCTCGACGGCGTCGCCATCGCCATCATGGGCTGCATCGTCAACGGCCCTGGCGAGATGGCCGACGCCGACTTCGGCTTCGTCGGCAGCGGCCCGGGCAAGGTCGATCTCTACCGCGGCAAGGAGGTGGTGCGCCGCAACATCCCCTTCGCCGAGGGCCGCGACCAGCTGATCGACCTGATCAGGGAGTCGGGGAAGTGGCGGGATCCCGTCTGAGCGCTGCCACACCGCGCACGGCTGCGGCCGCGATCTCCGCCACCTCGGCGGTTGTGGTGTGGATGCCCAGTCCGAAACGCAGGCTGTTGCCAGCGTCGTGCGCGGCCAGGCCCATCGCACGCAGGACATAGCTGCCGCTGCCGGTGCTGCAGGTCGAGCCGCCGCTGGCGGCGATCCCGGCCAGGGTGGTCAACCAGCCGGTGGGCAGGCCGGGCAGCGTACACATCGTCGTCCCCGGGATGCGCGGGCCGCCACGGCCATGCACCACCAGGCCAGGCAGCGCGGCCAACAGCCGGATCTCCAGGTCTGCGGTCAAGGCCGTGAGCTGACGCGCACGCTCCACTAGATCGCGCCGCGCCGCGGCCGCCGCCGCGCCAAAGCCGACGATGCCCGGCAGGTTGTGCGTACCCGGACGCAGACCGCGCTCCTGACCGCCGCCATGCAGTTGCGGCGCCAGGCCGAGGCCACGGCGCAACCACAGCGCACCGCAGCCCTGCGGACCATACATCTTGTGCGCGGTGCAGGCGACGGCGTCGGCGCCCAGCGTCGCGACCTCGACCGGGATCTTGCCCAGGGCTTGGGTGGCATCGCACACCAGCAGGGCTCCATGCCGGTGCGCCAGCGCGGCAGCGGCAGGGATGTCGTGGATCACGCCGGTCTCGTTGTTGGCCAACATCAGGCAGACCAGCCCGGTGCGCCCGTCGATCGCGGCGGCGAGGCGCGCCGGATCAAGTGCGCCATCCGGCCCGACCGGCAGTTCGACCAGCTCGGCCCCGGCCTCGGCGAGACGACGCAGCGGTTCGAGGATCGCGGGATGCTCGGTGACGCAGGTGACCAGGCGCGGCCGGCTGGCGAGCACGCGCTCGCCGAGTCCGAGTACCGCCAGGTTGCACGACTCGGTGGCGCCGCTGGTGAACAACACCTCCTCGGGGCGTGCGCCCAGCAGCGCGGCGACCTCGGCGCGGGCGGCATCGACCAGGGCCAAGGCGCGGCGGCCGAAGGGATGCTGGCGCGAACCCGGGTTGCCCCAGCCCTCGCGCAGGCAGGTGGTCATCGCCTCGACCACCTCGGACAGCGGCGGGGTCGAGGCGTTGTGGTCGGCGTAGATCATGGATGGGGTGCCGACGGCATTGCGCCAGCCGCGGCTTGCAGATCAACCCCTAAGGCCTAACCCCGCTGCATGCCCGCCCAGCACCACATCGACGCCGCCTGGACGGCCTACCGCCAGGCCAAGCCGCTGCCCGGCATCGATCATGCCCGGCGCGCCATCGAGGCCGATGGCGAGGATGGCGAATCCTGGCATGCCCTGGCCTGCAACCTCGAACGCGCCGGCCGGCTGCGCGAGTCGGACAAGGCTTTCGCCAAGGCGCAGCGCTCGCCCAGCCGCCCGGTCGGGGCGCCCTGGCGGGTCACCTGGGCGCGCTTCCAGCGTTCGGTCAAGAGCGCCGCCCTCGCCCTGCCCGCCGAGCTGCGCGGCGCCCTCGACGAGGTGACCCTGGTGATGGCCGACTATGCCGAGCCGTATCTGATCGAGGAATACGCCGATCCCGAACTGCTCGGACTGTTCGAGGGGGCGGAGCGTTCCGAGCGCAGCGGGGCCTTCGGCCTGGTCAGTCCGCGCATCCACCTGTGGCGGCGCAGCCACGAGCACGCCAGCGGTTCGACCAAGGAATTCGACGCCGAGATCCGTCAGACCCTGCACCACGAATTGGGCCATTACCTCGGCTACGACGAAGACCGGCTAGGCGAGCTGGGGATGGACTAGAGTCCTTGAGGGCAGCGACTTTGACCTGCCAAGTCAAAGTCGGCAAAGTCGCTGCGCGTGAGGACTCGGGGGTGCGGGGGCGCAGCCCCTGCAGCAACAGCCAGCTAGCGGGGCGACGCCCATAATCAGCCTCGGGCTGGGGCGGAGCCTACAGCATGCGCTTGAGAAAATGGCCGGTGTGGCTGGCGGCGACGCGGGCAACCTGCTCGGGGGTGCCTTCGGCGACCAGCTGGCCGCCGCGCGCGCCGCCCTCGGGGCCGAGGTCGATGACCCAGTCGGCGGTCTTGATGATGTCGAGATTGTGCTCGATCACGACCACGGTGTTGCCGGCCTCGACCAGGCGTTCGAGCACGGTCAGGAGCTTGCGCACGTCCTCGAAATGCAGCCCGGTCGAGGGCTCGTCGAGAATGTAGAGCGTGCGGCCGGTGTCGCGCTTGGCGAGCTCGCGCGCCAGCTTGATGCGCTGCGCCTCGCCGCCCGACAGCGTGGTCGCGCTCTGGCCCAGGGAAATGTAGTCGAGGCCGACATCGATCAGCGTCTGCAGCACGCGCGCCACCGGCGGGTGGGCGCGGAACAGCTCGAAGGCGGCGCCGACCGGCGTGTCCAGGACATCGGCGATCGACTTGTGGTGGTACTTCACGCGCAGGGTCTGCTCGTTGAAGCGCCGGCCGTGGCACACTTCGCAGGGTACGAACACGTCGGCGAGGAAGTGCATCTCGACCTTCTTCACGCCGTCACCCTCGCACGCCTCGCAGCGGCCGCCCTTCACATTGAAGCTGAAGCGTGACGGGGTGTAGCCGTAGAGCTTCGATTCGCGCATGCTGCTGAACACCGTGCGCACGTGGTCCCACACCTTGGTGTAGGTGGCCGGATTGCTGCGCGGCGTGCGCCCGATCGGCTGCTGGTCGATGCGGATCACCTTGTCGAGGTGTTCCAGGCCGGTGATCTTGCCATGCGCGCCGACCTCCTCGCTGGCGTCGTTGAAGTGGTTGGCGAGGGCCGGATAGAGGATGTGGTTGAGGAAGCTGCTCTTGCCGGCGCCGCTGACGCCGGTGATGCAGGTGAAGGTGCCGAGCGGCACCGATACATCGATGTTGCGCAGGTTGTTGGCGGCACACTTGGTGACGGTCAGGCGCTTGCCGTTGCCTGGTCGCCGGCTGGCCGGCACCTGGATGCGCCGCCGCCCGGCGAGGAAGTCGCCGGTGATCGAACCCTCGATGTGTTCGATGCCGGCCACCGGCCCGGCGTACACCACTTGGCCACCGTGCACGCCAGCGCCCGGCCCGAAATCGACCACGAAATCCGCGGCGCGGATGGTGTCCTCGTCGTGCTCGACGACCAGCACGGTGTTGCCGAGATCGCGCAGCCGGCGCATCGTGCCGATCAGGCGTTCGTTGTCGCGCTGGTGCAGGCCGATCGAGGGTTCATCGAGGACGTACAGCACGCCGGTCAGCTCGGAGCCGATCTGCGAGGCGAGACGGATGCGCTGCGCCTCGCCGCCCGACAGGGTCGGCCCACTGCGATCGAGAGTGAGGTATTCGAGGCCGACATTGAGCAGGAAGCCGAGGCGCGCCTGCACCTCCTTCAGTACGCCGGCCGCGATCTGCGCCTGGCCACCGACCAGCTTCAGCCCACGGAAGAAGGCGCTCGCCTGTTCGATGGTCAGATGGCAGACCTCGGGCAGGGTCTTGCCCTCGATCGCCACCGCCGCGCTTTCCGCCTTCATGCGCCCGCCGCCGCAGGACTGGCAGGGGTGGGCGGTGAAATACTGCGCCAACTGGTCACGCCGCCATTCACTGTCGGTCTCGTTCTGCGTGCGGTTGAGCCACGGGATCACGCCATCGAACTTGGTATTGAAGGTGCCGCTGCTGTTCTTGGTCTCCCAATCGACCTTGACCCGTTCCTCGGTGCCGTGCAGCACCAGCTGCTGCTGCTTCTCGTTCAGCTTCTTCCACGGCTTGTCGAGCGGCACCTTGATCTTTTCCAGCACGTTGCGCCGGTACTCGACGTGCCAGGCGGTACGATCCTCGTCGCCGAGCGCGCCCCAGCAGGCGATCGCGCCGTCGTCGATCGACAGGTCGGGACTGATCAGCTTGGCGAGATCGACCTCGCTCTTCATGCCCAGGCCGTTGCAGGCGGGGCAGGCGCCGACCGGCGAGTTGAACGAGAACGAGTTGGGTTCCAGGTCGCCGAAGCTGAGGTCGCAGTGGTGGCAGTAGTTGTGCTCGGACATGAACTCGTCCGGCAGCTTGCCGTCGGCGTCGCTGACCAGCATCTTGCCCTCGCCCTCGCGCAGCGCGGTCTCGACCGAGTCGGCCAGGCGCGAGCGGATGTCGGGCTTCACCACCAGGCGATCGACCACGATCTCGATGCGGTGCTTCACCTTCTTGTTGAGCGTGATCGGCTGGTCGAGCAGATGCTCTTTGCCATCGACGCGCACCCGGGTGAAGCCGCCCTTCTTCGCCTTGTCGAGGACGTCGGCGTGCTCGCCCTTGCGCTCGCCGATCTTGGGCGCGAGCAGCAGGATGCGGCTGCCCTCGGTGCGCTTCATCACGCCCTCGACGATCTCGTCGGCGCTGCGCCGGCCGACCAGGCGGCCGCACTGGTGGCAGTGCTGCACGCCGACGCGGGCCCATAGCACGCGCAGGTAGTCGTGCACCTCGGTGATCGTGCCGACCGTCGAGCGCGGGTTGCGCGCCGAGGATTTCTGCTCGATGGCGATGGTCGGGGCGAGCCCGCGGATCGACTCGTACTTGGGCTTTTCCAGCTGACCGAGGAACTGGCGCGCATACGAGGACAGCGACTCGACGTAGCGGCGCTGGCCCTCGGCGTAAATCGTGTCGAAGGCCAGCGAGCTCTTGCCCGAGCCGCTCGGCCCGGTGAACACGGTCAACTGCCGCTTGGGCACATCGAGATCGACCTGCTTGAGGTTGTGCTCGGCGGCGCCGCGCACCTGGATGCTGTCGAGTTCGGCGGCGGCGAGGGCGGGCTGGTCGGGCATGGCCTCGCCAGCGTGCCAGGGTCGCTCAGCCGGCAACCCGTAGAAGGGAATCCAGGTACACCGTCAGGTCGGGGTTGGTCCCGTTGCGCGTGGCGTGCTTGCGCAGCACCAGGTCGCCACCCGCCTCGACGATCGCCCGGCTGCCCGAGGCCACCGAGCTGTAGCCGATGATGATCGGACTGAGCGGCGTGGCGACGGCGCGGATGCGCTCGGTCGTCTGGTCGCCGCGCAGCTCGCCCATGTAGAAGTCCATCAGCACGACGCGCGGCAGACGTTCCGGCGCATGCGCGGCACGGAAGGCGAACTCGGTCGCCGCCGTCTCGCCGTCGTGGAAGCCCTCGAAGCTGAACTCGGGCCGGCCGTGCAGCGTGGCACGCACGGTGCTGTGATTCGATTCGGCATCGTCGATCAGCCAGAGGTGGATAGGCATGGGGAGGGGCAGCAGGGCTGGAGGCTGGAGGAGTTACACCGTCTCAGCGTGACGAATTTGCGCAACGCATGCGTTTCAGCCTCCAGCCCTCAGCCTCCAGCCCTGCCCCTGCGCCCCTGCCCCCAATGGCGTTGCGTTAAGGGCGCTGACCTTGGAAAGGCGGAAGTCGGAAGGCGGAAGGCGGAAGAAATGCGGATTGGACTGCCGGCCCAGTCGTGAAGTCGAAAATGGGTCGGGGCCCCCATCAACTCGATTCAGCAACTCTTCCGCCTTCCGCCTTCCGCCTTCCGCCTTGCGTCCCCAAGAGTCCTTAACGCAACGCCATTGCCCCTGCCCCTGCCCCTTCCCCCTTCCCCCCGCCTCGCTCAGCTACTGCCATGCACATCTCCGTCATCGGCGCCGGTCTCATCGGCCTGTCCTGCGCCTGGCGGCTGGCCCGCGACGGGCACCGCGTCCGCGTCTTCGACTCCTCGGCCGAGCCGCGTGAGGCGAGCTGGGCGGCGGCGGGCATGCTTGCACCGCACCACGAGGCGGATCACGACTCGCCGCTGTGGCGGCTCTGCGCAGCCGGCTTGGAGCGCTGGCCCGGCTTCCTGCAGGAGTTGGGCATGTCGCCACGCGACGCCGACTGGCGCGACGGTGGCGGCTGGATCCGTGCCACCGATCTCGCCGACCTCGATCGGCTGGAAGCCAGCCTGCGCTGGCTGCGCGCCACCGGTACCGATGTCCTGCGCCTGTCGGCCGGTGCCTACGCCCGGGCCTGCAGCGTCGCCGCTCCCGGCGTCGGCGCGTTGTGGCTGCCCGGCGCCCAGGTCGATCCGCGCCTGGTGCTGCCGCGCCTGCGTGCCGCATGCCTGGCTGACGGCGTCACCGAGCACCTGGGTGCGCCGGTGACCGCCATCGCTGACGCTTCGCTGTCGCTGGCCGATGGCAGCACGCACGCCACCGACGCCGTGCTGCTGGCCAGCGGAGCGTGGACGCCGGCCCTTGCTGCGCTTACCGGAACGCAGCTGCCCGGCGCGCCGGTGAAGGGGCAGATGATCCGCCTGCCTGGTCCCTGCCACCTGCGCGGCTTCATCCGCCAGGACCACCGCTACCTGATGAGCCGGCACGACGGCAGCATCGTCGTGGGCGCGACCATGGTCGAGGCCGGCTTCGATCGCGCCCTCGATCCATCCGCCTCGCGTGCTCTCGCGGCGTGGGCCGGTGAGGCCGTCCCTGCCCTCGCTGGCCAGACACCGAGCGAAGCCTGGACGGGATTGCGGCCGCGCCTGGCCAGCGGTCTGCCGGCGATCGGCCGGGTCCGCCAGGGATTATGGGTGGCAACCGGTCACTTCCGCAACGGCGTGCTGCTGGCACCGATCACCGGCGAGCTAGTGGCCGACCTGATCGGAGGTCGGCAGACCGCTGCCTTATCCTTTGACCCCGTGATCGCAGGCAGCTAAACTCCGCGCTGGAGACTCGCCGTGTCGGACATCCTCATCGTCGAGGACAACCCGGTCAACCAGAAGCTGATCGCCTTCCTGCTCGCCCGCGCCGGCTACACCTACGAGGTGGCGGAGAACGGACTGGTGGCGCTTGAGCGACTGCGCGCGGCTCCGTACCACCTCGTCCTGATGGACATGATGATGCCGGTGATGAACGGCTTCGATGCGGTGCGGGCGATCCGCGCCGATGCCAAGCTGCGCCACCTCCCGGTCATCGCCTTGACCGCCAACGCGCTGAAGGGCGAGGACGAGAAGTGCCGCGCCGCCGGTTGCGACGCCTACATCGCCAAGCCCTACTCGAAAGAGCAGGTCCTGAAGGCGATCGCGAAAATGCTGCCGGCTTCGCCGGCAGCAGGCGGGGGGCGGGGGGCGGGGGGCGGGGCGTAGGCCCTTCCCCCTTCTACGCGTACAGCTGGATGCGGTGTGGCGCGGGGCGCGGGGCGCCAGCCCCGCATAGAGTGGAGCGCGCCAGCGCGACCGGGCGCCGAGGGGCGGTGGCGGCATACAATCGGCGAAGCCGATGCCGCCACGGTTTTGGAGCGCAGCGACAAAACCGAGCCCCGACAAAGCCCGTCGGGGCAGGGCCGATCAGGCCCGTGGGGACGAAGTCCCCAACTAGAAGTGGAGCGCGCCAGCGCGACCGGGCGCCGAGGGGCGGTGGGCGGATACAATGGGCGAAGCCCATCCGCCCACGCTGATGGAGCGCAGCGACATCAGCGAGCCCCGACAAAGCCCGTCGGGGGAGCCCGAGGGGGCGATTAGCCCCCTCGAATCTTAAGCATTCGCTTTGATGAACTCGCGCAGCTTCGGTTCCGCCTGGAACCCCATGACCTGGCCGACCGGCTTGCCGCCCTTGAACAGGATCAGGGTCGGGATGCTCATGACGCCGTACTGCTGGGCGGTCTGCGGGTTGTCATCGACATTGACCTTGCCGATGGTGACCGTCGCTTCGAGTTCCTTGGCCAGCTTCTCGATCACCGGGCCGATCATCTTGCACGGGCCGCACCACGGGGCCCAGAAATCGACCAGCACGGGCTTGGACGAGGCGATGACATCGGTGGCGAAGTTGGCGTCGGTGAACTCGTGGGCCATGGAATGCTCCTGTAGGGTAGGAGGGTGATACGCCTCCCTCCCGGCTCTGCAATGCACGCCGGGGCCAGGCCCTACAGGCCGGCCTTCGCCCTCACGCCACCTGATCCTGCAAAGGCTTCTGCGTGGTCAGGGCGTGCAGCCGGGCGTAGTGCCCGTCCGCCTTGGCCAGCAGTTCGGCCGGCGAGCCGTCCTCGATGATGCGGCCCTTGCTGAACACCAGGATGCGATCGACGCCGCGCAGGGTCGAGAGGCGGTGCGCAACGATGAAGGTGGTGCGGCCGACACAGAAGCGATCAAGGTCGTCCTGCAGCCGCGCCTCGGTTTCGAGATCCAGGGCGCTGGTCGGTTCGTCGAGGATGACGATGCGCGGCTGGCGCAGGAACAGGCGGGCCAAGGCGATGCGCTGGCGCTGGCCGCCGCTCATCTTGGCACCGCGCTCGCCGCACAGGCTGTCGAAGCCCTGCTCGAAATGCTGGATGAATTCGTGCGCCTGGGCGCGCCGCGCCGCCTCCTCGACCTCGGCGTCGCTGGCGGCGGGACGACCGTAACGGATGTTCTCGCGCACCGTGGCATTCCACAGGAAGGCGTCCTGGCCCATGATCGCGCAGGCGCGACGCAGCTGGCGCAGACCGATGACGGGCAGCTCGTGGCCGTCGTAGAGCACGGTGCCGACGCTGGGCTTGTAGAAGCCGAGCACGAGGTCGAGGAAGGTGCTCTTGCCCGCCCCGGTCTCGCCGACCAGGCCGATGCGCTGACCCGCGGGTATGGTCAGGTCGAGGCCATCGAGTACCGGCGTGTTCTCGGCACTGGGGTAGCGGAAGGACACGGCGCGAAATTCAATGCGGCCGCGCAGATCGACGTGGTGCTCGACGTGGTGGTAGTCCTCGAGCTCGCGCGAGTCGAGCAGTTCAAGCAGCGAGTCCATGCCCGGCCGGGCCTGCTGCCAGGCGTCGTAGGCTCCCATCCAGGTGTGGAAGCCGGCGCGCACGAAGCCGAGCATGGCCATGAACCCGAAGGCTTCGCCGATCGTCGCCTTGCCCAGCACCACCAGCACCGCCGCGGCACACCAGCTGAGCGTGGTCGAGTACTCGCCAATGAACTGCACACCGAAATGCAGCCAGCGCATGAACACGCTCTGCTCGAGTCCGCTGACGCGCATCTCCTCGATCGATTCGCCGAGGCGGTCGGCGGCGATGTCCTCGTTGCCCAGGCTCTTGGTCAGGCGCATGCCGCCGATGAATTCGACGATCTTGGCCGAGAACTCCTCGCCGCTGCGTTGCACGCGCTTGTTCAGCCGATGCACCTTCTTGGCGGTCAGGCGCACGACGATGGCCTGGAACGGCACCGCCACGATGGCGATGCAGGCAAGCATCCAGTTGAGCCAGAAGATGTAGACGGTCGCGGCGATGGCGATCGAGAAGCCGACCATGAAATGGCCTGCGATGTTGCCCATGAAGCCCTCGACCCGGCCGAGATCGACGGTGACCTGGTTGGACAAGGCGCCGGCGCCGCGCCGGGTGAAGTAGGACAGCGACATGCGCTGCAGCTGGTCCACCACCAGCCGGCGCAGACGCGCGGTCGTGGTGCGGATCAGCGACTGCGACAGGGCATAGGCCTTGACCGTGAGCCAGCCGTGCACCGGCCACAGCAGCAGCAGGGCGCCCGCCCACCCGGCGATCAGCCACCAGCGCGTCTCCAGCGGCACATCGGTGGGGGTGATGACACGGTCGATCAGGAAGGTGATCGCGGCGGTGAACGGCAGGTAGGTGATCGCCTGCAGGGCCTGGAAGACGCCCATGACGATGGCCAGCCGGCGATCGACCAGGAGCAGGGCGAGCAGTCGGCGCAGGGCGCTGCGCCCCGGAACTGCAGCCAGCGCCTGGCGCCCCGAGTGCGAGGTGCGGGGGCCGACGTCGGCTTTCACGCTGGTCATGGTGCGAACGCTACCCCGGACCCCGGCGGCACCAGCCACCCGCATGTCATGGCGTCGTCATGCGCCTGCGGCGGAACTGCGCTGAGCTGGTACCAGGCGCCTCAGAATGCGCCGCAAATGCTTCGGTTCGAAGGGCTTGTGCATCACCGCATCGACCCCGGCCTGATTGCAGCGGGCCTGCAGATCGGTATCGGTGAGGGCGGTCAGGGCGACGATCGGCAGGCGGGGCTGCCCGCGCGCCGCCTCCAGGCGGCGGATCTCGGTGGAACAGGCGAAGCCGTCCATCACCGGCATGTGCAGGTCCATCAGCACCGCATCGTAGCTGGCCCGCGCGATCGCCTCGAGCGCCTCGTGGCCGTCACCGGCGAGATCGACCCGGTAGCCCTCGCGTTCAAGCACTGCCTTGGCGAGCATCTGGTTGATCGCATCGTCCTCGACCACCAGCACCTTGAAGCTGCGCCGGACGTGCGTCGCGGTCTCCTCGCCCGAGCCCTCGTCGGGGTTGTCCAAGGCCCGCGCTGCCGCCTCGATAAGCCGGGCGCAGCGCGGCGGTTTGACCACGCAGGAGGAGAAGCCGAGCGCCGCGGCCTCGGACTGCACCGGACGCCGGGCGAGCGGCGCCATGAGGATGAAGCTGAGCGGCCCACCCAGCTTGCCGGCCTGGGCCGGCAGATCGCTGGCGCCGGGCAGTCCGGCCGACACCAGCACCAGGCGCGGACGTTCGCTGTCGGCGGAGGTCAGCCGGGCCAGCGCCTCGCTGCAGCCAGAGGCGCCTTCCGCGATCAGGCCGATGCGGAAGCAGGTTGCGGCGATCGCAGCGCGCACTTCCGGCACCGCCTCGACGATCAGCACGCGCAGTCCGACCAGCCGGGTCTGCAACGTCGCGCTGCGCCCCGAGGATCCGCCGGTGCTGCCCTCGCTGGCGGGGATGCGCACGATGAAGGCGGCGCCGTTGCCTGGTTCGCTGTCGCAGTCGATCGTCCCACCCATGATCTCGATCTGGCGACGCACGATGGCGAGGCCCAGCCCAGTGCCGCCGTAGCGGCGCGTGGTCGAACCGTCGCCCTGCGCGAAGATGCCGAACAGGCGTGCCTGGATGCTGGGGTCGATGCCGATGCCGGTGTCGCAGACGCTGAGTTCGAGCCTGGTCGCCGCCGCCCGGCGGCGGGTCGCGGCGTTGACCGGGATGGCGTCGGCCGGCACGCCGATCAGCGGCCGATGGTCCCCACCCTCACCCCAGCCGACCCGCACCACGATATGCCCACGGCCGGTGAACTTGATCGCATTGCCGATCAGGTTGACCAGCACCTGGCGCAGGCGGGTGGGATCGCACAGCACGCGGCGGGGCAGATTCACGCTTGGTTCGACCGCGATCTCAAGCCCTTTGGCATGGGCGCGGTCGGCGAGCATCGCGACCACGTCTTCGACCAGACGCAGCGGATCGGTACGGGTGCGCTCGCACGCCTCTTCGCCATCGGCGTTGGCCAGGTCGATCAGGTCGTTGACCAGGGTGTGCAGGTTCTCGGCCGAGTTGCGCACGACCTGCGCATACTCCTTCTGCCGCTGGTCGAGCTGGCTGTCGAGCAGCAGGCCGGTCATCCCGAGGACGCCGTTGAGCGGGGTGCGCAGTTCGTGGCTGATGTTGGAGATGAACTCACGCTTGGCGCGATCGCCGGACTCGGCCTCGGCCCGGGCGACCGCCAAGGCATCGGCCGTCTCGTTGCGTTCCAGTGCATGGGCGAACAGGCTGGCGAGCAGGCGCAGGGCATCGAGTCCGCTGTCGTCGCGGCGCGCCCGGCGGTCGTGGCACAGCACCACGGCACGCAGGCGGTTGCCGGTTGCCACCGGCGCGAGGGCGATCGCGCCAGCCCCGTCAAGCAGCGTGCGCTCGGCCAACGGCAGGTCGCTGGCGGCGGCGGCGAAGGCCCGGCCGACCACCATCTCGGAGAACCAGCGCGAGCGTTCCGGATGCCACGGCCGGCCACGTTGCAGCGGATCGTTGCTGCGATCACGCTGGCCCGGTCCCGCCCAGGCGCAGCGCAGGCTGGACAGCGGCATGCCGCCACCGGCCGGTTCGTGGATCTCATGCAGTTCGAGCCGGAGGCAGTCCAGCGCCTGGCCGAGATCAGACAGCACGGCCGGCAAGGCCAGATAGGGGTCCGGGGTGACGGCAAGCTGGCGCGAAACCGACTGCAGGCAGCCGACCAGCCGGCTCTGCCGGGCGGCGCAGCGACCACGCAGATGGCTCCAGACGGCCATCGCCGCCGCACCACCGAGGGAGACACCGGAAATAACCGTGATGGGTTCCATAACTCGGGAAGACTAGCGCGAAACAGGAGCCGTGCCAGCGCTGCCTGACGCTGCGTTGCCCACACCGTTGCGCGCCTCGGGATTGCGGGGTACACTTGGTAAGGACTGCCATGAACGACGACCAGAACGATGCCTCCTCCGTCAGCGCCACCCCGCATGTGCCCGATGTGCTGGCCGGAGTCCGTCTGGGCCGCGTCCTGGGGGTCGGCGGCATGGGCCGCGTCTATCACGGCCGGCACCCGATCCTCGACATCGATGTGGCGATCAAGGTGCTGCATCCCGAACGCGGCGACGAGGACCGCTTCCTCACCGAGGCCCGCCTCGCCGCCCGCGTGCAGCACGACCGCGTCGTGCGCATCCTGCACGCCGGCATCGAGGAAGGCTGCCGCTTCCTCATCCTCGAGTACGTCGATGGCCGCACGCTCAAGCAGGTGGTCGAAGAACGCGGCCGGTTGCCCTGGCGCGAGGCGTTGCACCTCGCCCTGCAGGCGGCCGAGGGCCTCGCCGCCGCGCACCGTCTCGGCATCGTGCACCGTGACATCAAGCCCTCGAACTTCCTGCTCGACGGCCAGGGCCGGGTCAAGCTCGCCGACCTCGGCGTGGCGCGCAGCATGCTGGGCTCCAGCGACATCACGGCAGCCGGCGATGTCGTCGGCACGGTCGCCTATATGGCTCCCGAGCAGGTCGAGGACGCCCCGGCAGTGACGCCGGCCGCCGACGTCTATGCCCTCGGCGCCACCCTGGGCTATCTGCTCAGCGGCCTGACCCCGCAACGTCTGCGCAAGGCTGGCGGCCTGCGTCAGGTCCAGGGCGACATCCCGCAGACGGTCGCGGCGCTGGTCCAGCGCATGATGGCCGACGAGCCGTGGGACCGGCCCTCTGACGGGGCCGCGGTGGTCGGTGAACTGGAGCGCCTGCTCGGCCTCGGGACCGCCTCGACCGCCCCGGTCGCGACCACCACCGAACGCCGTTTCGGCGGCTCGCGCCGCCGCTGGCTGGCCGCCGCGGCCGGCGTCGCCGCGCTGCTGCTGGTCGGCTGGTCGGCCGTGCCCCGCAAGCCCCCCTCTGGCGGCGAAGCGCCGGCCCCGGCCGCCGCGCCGCCGGTCGAGGTCTGGCAGTCCCCGCCCCGTGCCGTCTTCGTCCTCGGCGAGGGCCTGTCCGCCGCCGCCCGCTCGGGACTCGAGCGCGCCTGCGTCGCCAGCGGCCTGCCCCTGATCGAACGCCAGCGCATCGACGACCTGGTGCGCGAACAGACCCTGGTCGTTGACGGCCGGGTCGATCCCGCGACCGCGACCCGCCTCGGCCGGCTGATCGGCGGCCACATCGCCCTGTTCGCCAGCGCGGTCGAGGACCGCATCGAGGTGCGCAGCGTCCTGATCGAGACCGGCGAGATCGCCGCCTCCAAGCTGGTGCCCGCCAACGAGGTCGAGGGCGCCGCCAGCTCCTGCTTGGGCACGGCCACCGGCCTGCTGGAACTGCACGGCCGGCTCAGCCACCAGGATGGCGCCCTGCTGGTCAGCCTCGGCGCCCGGCACGGCCTGCGCGCCGGCGATCAGCTGGGCCTGCGTGCCTCGGCCGCCGGCCCGACTCTGACGACCGCCACCGTGCAGACCGTCGAGGCGCAACGCGCCGTCGTCACCCTGCCAGCCGGCGCCGTCCCGCCCCCCAACGCCCTGGTCATCCGTCCCGCCCGGTAAGACGGACGGCGGGAATGCCCCGCACACCAGTCGCGCGTTCCAGCATTCCGCTTACCTCACCCTAAACCCGGCGATAGGGGTCACACAGAGCACCAGAGTGACCAGAGGGGAAAGGCTTTCGTCATGCACCGTCCGGGTGAACCCGAGAAATCGCGCAAATCCTTGTCTTGATCCTAAACCCGGCGATAGGGGTCACACTGAGCACCAGAGTGACCAGAGGGGAAATGCTGTGCATGGTACATCGACATGCACCGTCCGGGTGAACCCGAGAAATCGCGCAAATCCTTGTCTTGATCTCTGGTGGCTCTGGTTCTCTGTGTGGAATGCTGCGTTTAGGTTGACCTCTGGTGGCTCTGGTTCTCCGTGTGAAATGCTGCGTTTTGGCTCACTCCTGCTGCAGTTCGCGGAGAACGCTGCCGTAGGTCTGGTTGTACAGGCTGAACACCGTCGCCGCGGCGACCAGCATGGCGAGGGCATAGACCGCGCCGTTCACCACCCGCGCGGTCCACTGCAGGCGCCAGGCGAAACGCTCGGACGCAACCACGCGGGCGTGCTCCAGGCCCTGGTCGAGCCGGCCGCTCTGCTCGCCGCTGCGGATCAGTTCCAGCACATCGCCGTGCAGACCGCAGTCGGCCAGCGCGGCGGCGAGATCGGGCAGGCGACCGGCGCGCACCGCGACCGCCGCCGTGGCCAGACGCTCGCGCAGGACGCGGTTGGCGCAGGCGCTGGCGGCCAGGGCGAGGGCGTCCGGCACCAGCAGTCCACCACCCAGGGCGGCGCGTAGCACGGCGCACAGGTCGGCGGACAAGGCCGGCCAGCACAGCGCACCGAGCGGGGCGCGCAGGGCGAGCCGGGCGAGGATGCCGGCGCGACCCGTCCACCACGCCGTGCCGATCAGCCCGGCAAGCAGCAGCCAGAGCAGCAGCGGCCCAAGCAGCAGCGTCGCCGGGTGGACCGCACCCGACACCACCCATGGCAGCGGCAGCAGGAGCAGGGCGAGATGGACGAGGATGGCGGGATAGACCAGGCGCGAGATCGCCTCGTCGCGCAACCGGGCGCGCACCAGGAAGGCGGCGGCGAGTTGGCGCGCGAGTTCTGGCAGGCGTCCGGCGGTGTCGCCGGCTTCGAGCACGGCGCAGGCGACCGCATCCTCGCCGGCCTCGCGCAGCGCCCGGCCAAGCGGCGTACCGAGAGCGACCCGCCCCGCTGCCTGCCGCGCGCGGGCGCCGGGCACGCCACCCGCCACCTCGGCGGCCATCGCCAGGGCGCGGTCGGGGGGCATCCCGGCATCGATGGTGGAGGCCAGCGTCTGGTACAGCCTGGCTTGGCGGCCCCAGTGGCGCATGGCTAGGCTAGTGGAGTTGGGCACAGACATACAGGAATGCGGAATGCTGGAATGCTAGAATGCTGGAATATGGCCATGCACAGCAGAGGCATCGTGATTCCCCTCGAAACATTCCAGCATTCCAACATTCTAGCATTTGGCATTCCGCCACACATTAGCCCAGGATCCAGCGCAGGATGTCGAGGCCGCAGATGTACACGAAGAGCAGGCCGACCAGGCCGACCCCGGCGTACATCAGGCCGTTGCGCAGCCACATCGGCAGCGGCCGGCGGATCGCCGTCTCGATGCCGAGCATCAGCAGTTGGCCGCCGTCGGTGATCGGGATGGGCAGCAGGTTGACCACGAAGAGGTTGAGGCCGACCAGCGCGATCAGCTTCAGGAACGAGTCGAAGCCCATCAGCTCGGCGCGCACCTTGAGTTCGCGGAAGATGCCGATCGGGCCGGTCAGGCTCTTGTTCGGATCGACCCCGCCCTGCTCGGGCGAACGGAACAGGCGCGGCAGCAGCAGCACGCTCTTGACCACCAGGTTGTAGGCCGCGTCGTTGACCAGGCCGAAGGCGTCGCCGGCGCTGGTCGGCTGGTAGGGCAGCTCCTCGCGTTCGAACATGATGGTGGTGCCCAGCGGCGGCGGCGCGAGGGTCGCCCAGCGTGGTTCGCCGGCCCCGCGCACGATCTCGACCAGGGCCTGGCCGCCGACCAGCCGGGCATCGACCAGCCAGTCGCCGACCTGCAGTTCGCCGCTCGCCTTGCCCAGCGCCTCGCGCGGCACGCTGCGTACCGGGCCGGCAACCGGCTGCAGCATGAAGGCGGTGTCGCGCACCTCGACGACGCGGCTGCCGGCGATCAGGTCGGCAAGGCCGGGCTCGGGCTTCTGGCCGACCAGTCGGCCGAGCAGGCTGGCCTCGCGCCAGCGGTTGGCGGCCTGCCACGCCGCCTGGTCGAGCCCGAGTTCGACGGTGCGCGCCGTACCACCCGGCACCCAGGCGATGCGCACGTCGGTCTCGCCCGGCTGCCACGCCACCAGGGCATCGCCCGGCTTCAGCCCGCTGCGCTCGAGCAGGCCAGGACCGCCAGCCAGGGCCGGCGGCAGCACCGCGAGGGCCCCGCGATCGACCGCATCAATGCTGACGCCGATGCGCGCCACGCCATGCATCGGCACGGCGGCGATGAGCGCCTCGCTGCGCACGCCATCCCGGCTGACCGCGACCGCGACCTGCCCGGTGGTGTCGAGGCCGGCGCGCACCAGGGCGAGGAAGTGGCTCGCTCCGGCAACCGCCACGCCATCGACCGCCAGCACCCAGTCGCCGGCGGCGAGGCCGGCCGCCGCAGCCGGACCACCCGCCTGCACCCCGGCGAGGCGCACCGGCACCCCGGCGCGCACATCGAAGGCACCGTCATAGCCGGCGTAGGTCAGGGTCAGTTCACGGCGCTCGCCGCCACGCTCGATGGTGACGATCACCGGCTTGCCGAAGTGCCGCGCCAGGCGGTCCTGGATGTGCTGGCCGATCAGGCCGGAGACATCCTCGCCCTCCACCGCGACGATGCGGTCGAAGCGGCGCAGACCGTCCTCCGGCGCATCGGCGACGAACAGCGCGCGGTTGCTCCACGGAAAGCCGATGCCCAGGCTGGGGCGGCCGAAGCGCCCGTCGAACACCGGTTCGACCGGTGGCGCCCCGGCGGCGGGCAGGGTCAGGCGGCTGCCGCCGCGCTCGACCTCGACCTCCAGGCTGCGCCCGCCGGCGAAGATCACCGCGGTCATCACGTCGTCGAACGAGCGCACCTTCTCGCCATCGACCGCGACCAGGCGGTCGCCGCGCTGCAGGCCCAGGCGCGACGCAGGGCTTTCGACCGGCAGGCCATGCTGGTCGATGACCACCGGCTGGACCTCGCCGACCACGGGATGGAACACCGGCATGCCCCAGACGACCAGGCCGAGCAGGATGAGATAGCTGCTGATCAGGTTGAACAAAACGCCGCCGAGCAGGATCAGCGCCTTCCAGCCGGCGCTCTTGGCGAGGTAGCTGCGCGGATCAGCGGCCGGCTGCTCGGCGCCGCTCGGCACATCCTCCTGACCGAGCATCTTCACATAGCCGCCCAGCGGCAGCAGCGACAGCACGTAGTCGGTCTCGCCGACCCGCTTGCGCAGCACCACCGGCCCGAAGCCGATCGAGAACACATCGACCCGCACCCCCGCCCATTTGGCGAAGAGGAAGTGGCCGAATTCGTGGATGGCGATGACGAAGCCGAAGCCCATGAGGGCCATCAGCACGTAACCGAGGTAGGCGAGGGCGTCGAGCACGGGGTGGGGTTATCGACGGGAAGCCTTCCGAGGCCAGCAGGGAAGGCCCGGGGTTCGGCTGGGCCCCGGGGGCAGTTTCACTCTGCGTTCCTTGGCAATCCACCTGCCCCAAGCCCCCCCCGACGTCGCCACGCAACGTTTGCATCATTTTGCGTCATCCCTCTCGGTTTTCCCTTCTTGCGGCGGGGCTTTCCGTGCTAGACTCCCAGACCGCCGTTTTCCCAGGGCGACAGGAGGAGCAGTTTCGTGAGC
Source organism: bacterium (assembly GCA_020047915.1). Classification (GTDB taxonomy): domain Bacteria; phylum Planctomycetota; class UBA11346; order UBA11346; family UBA11346; genus UBA11346. Next base: position 20,900 of record JAIFND010000218.1, read on the forward strand.
ACCGCACATTCCGGTAAGGGCACCCCCCCGGCCACGCCTGAGGCGGCCGATGCGGCGCCGCGCACCACCGGACAGGTCGTGCTCACCCTCGGCCGCACCCTGCCGGGCTGCAAGCGCACCCGTTGCCTGATCATGGAAGGGGCGGTGGGCATCAAACCCGAGCCGCTCATCGAAATGGATTCCGTGGTGCGCGCGATCGCCCAGGTACGCGGCATCCACCCGCCGCCGCTCATGGTCATCGACGGTCAGACCTACCCCTGCGTCATCGAGGGCAGCCCGCGCAACCCGCGTCTGATGATCGAGGACAAGGGCGAGAAGGTGCGCATGTACCTGGAGGTCGGCGGCGCCATGGTGGTCGGCGTGTGGTCGATCCCCGGCCCCCACCTGGTGTTCCGCGGCCGCGTCATCCCGCTGGAGTGGACCGGCCCGGCCGAGCACCTCGATCCGCTGATGCAGGGTCCGATCCTGGTCGACAAGGCGCTGCTGGTCCAGGAACCCTGGCGCGCGGTGCTGGCCCACGCCGGCCAGTTGCCGCCGCACCACGAGAAGGCCAAGCCGGTGCGCGGCCGGCCGCAGCCGATCCTGGAGATGTACGAGGTCGATTCGCGGCTGTGCGGCAACGTGCGCTTCCGTTACCACGATGACCTGCCCGAGATCGATCCGCTGGAGCGCATCGGCCTGATCGTCGCCCAGGACAAAGAGGGCAACGTGGTCAAGTGCGAGCGCGACCGCGACCTCGAACTGACGCGCTGCAACGAGTTCATCAAGCGCGGCGCCCTGGTGCAGCGGCGCGGCGCCTTCGGCTTCGTCGCCGATGGCGACGCCGCCGACCGCTTCCTCGCCCAGGTCATCCCGAATCTGCAGGGCTGGGAGATCCGCGGACGCGAAAAACTGCATCGCGGCAAGGCGCCCGACGACATCCAGACCACCGCCAAGGTCACCGCCCACGACGACTTCCTCGAGCTCGAAATCGAGGCCAACGTCGCCGGCCGCGCCGTGCCGATCAAGGAACTGCTCAAGAACGCGGCGCGCGGCCAGAACGTCATGGTGTTCAAGGACGGCCTGCGCGCGCGCATCAACGAGGAATGGCTGCAGCGCTACCGCACCCTCGCCGAGTTCGGCGGCCTCAAGGACGCGGGTGGCAAGGTGCGCGTACCGCGCCACGCTGCGGCGATGGCCGTGGCGCTGGCCGAAAGCGGCACCGGAGCGCAGCTCGACGCCGCGACCCAGGACCTCGCCCAACTCGCCAAGGGCGGGGCCGAGATCCCGGTCATCCCGCTGCCGCCCGGCATCAACGCCACGCTGCGCGAGTACCAGCACGCCGGCTTCAACTGGATGGTGTTCCTCGCCTCGCGCGGCCTCGGTGGCGTGCTCGCCGACGACATGGGCCTGGGCAAGACGCTGCAGTCGCTGGCCTTCATCAAGCACCGCCACGACGAGGACAAGGGCCTGCACCTGGTCGTCGCCCCGCGCTCGGTGGTGGACAACTGGTTCGACGAGACCAAGAAGTTCACCCCCGACCTGCCGGTGCACATCCACCTCGGCCTCGACCGCGCGCGCGACGAGCGCCGCCTGCCCAAGTCGGGCATCCTGCTGACCAGCTACAACATCCTGCAGCGCGACATCCGCATGCTGGGTGCGATCGAGTACTCGACCGTGATCCTCGACGAGGCGCACGTCATCAGGAACCCCGAGGCCAAGACCACGCGCGCCGCGCTGAAGCTGGTGTCCAAGCGGCGCATGTGCCTGTCCGGCACCCCGGTGCAGAACTGCGCCGAGGACCTGTGGCCGATCTTCCACTTCCTGATGCCCGGATTCCTCGGCCGTCGCAAGACGCTGAAGGAGACCCTGCAGGACGACCCCGAGGCGATCCACCGCCTGCGCGACCGTGTCGCGCCCTTCGTGCTGCGCCGCATCAAGAAGGAAGTGGCCACCGAGCTGCCGCCCAAGACCGAGATCCTGCTGCACGCCGAGATGGATGAGGGGCAGCGCGGATTCTACAACGAGCTGCTCGAGAAGGAGCGCGTCGGGGTCATGGACCTGCTCGGCTCGAAGGGCCTCGAACGTTCACGCGTGTCGATCCTCGCCGCGATCACCCGCCTGCGCCAGGCCGCCTGCGCCCCGGCCCTGGTCGGCGGCGAGATGGTGCCGTCGTGCAAGATCGACCTGTTCCTCGACCTGGTCGATGAACTGGTCTCTGAGGGCCACCGCGCCCTGGTGTTCAGCAGCTTCACCAAGTTCCTCGGCCTGATCGAGCAGCGCCTGCAAGAGAAGCAGATCACCTACCAGTACCTCGACGGCCGCACGCGCGACCGCTCGGCCAAGGTGAAGGCGTTCCAGAACGGCACCGATCCGCTGTTCCTGATCTCGCTCAAGGCTGGTGGCGTCGGTCTCAACCTGACCGCCGCCGACTACGTGATCATCCTCGACCCGTGGTGGAACCCGGCTGCGGAAGAACAGGCCGCCGACCGCGCCTACCGCATCGGCCAGGACAAGCCGGTGATGGTCTATCGCATCGTCACCGTCGAATCGATCGAAGAGCGCGTGCTGCGCCTGCAGGCCGAGAAGCGCCGCCTGATCGGCGACCTCGCCCTCGAAGGCCTGGCCCGCGCGCTGGAGGCCGGCGACGTCGAGAAGCTGTTTGC
>JAIFND010000099.1 GCA_020047915.1 bacterium
GGATGTCCTTCTGGATCTTCCGCAGCTTGCCCATCGTCTCGATCATGTGGACCGGGATGCGGATGGTGCGCGCCTGGTCGGCGATGGCGCGAGTGATGCCCTGGCGGATCCACCAAGTGGCATAGGTCGAGAACTTGTAGCCGCGCTTGTACTCATACTTCTCGACCGCCTTCATCAGGCCGGCGTTGCCTTCCTGGATCAGGTCGAGGAAGGACAGGCCGCGGTTGCGGTACTTCTTGGCGATCGAGACCACCAGGCGCAGGTTGCCGCAGCTCAGCTTCTGCTTCGCTTCTTCGTAGAGACGGAAGCGGCGCGACACCGCGGTGCAGCGCTCGATAAAGCGGTCGATCGGCTCGCCGATCGTCTTCTCGATCTCGTTGAGCTCGCCTTCCTTCTCCTTGGCCTGCGACTTGCGGCGCTTGTTCTGCTCGATCTCGCGCTTGAGGCGGAGCAGACGGCGGCGCATGTCGAGCATGTCGTCCTTGACCGTGATCACGGTCTTGGCGTCGAGCTCCATCTCTTCGAGCAGGCGGTAGGCGCGGGTCAGGCGGTTGCGCAGGACGCGCTCGATGCGCACCTGCTCGGCGTGGGCGCGCGAGGCGTCCTTCAGCAGCACGCCGTCAGACAGCGACTGGGCGTGGGCGGTGATGCGGTGCAGGGTCGAGAGGTGGTTGGCGGCGCGGTCGATGCGCTCGTCGCGGGCCGGGCTGCTGCCATGCGACTTCGCGTTCTTCTCCTGCTGCTCCCAGATCTCCTTCTGCTCTTCGACCCACTGGATGCCGCGCTTCACCGCGTCCAGCGTGGTCATCACCTTGCGGCGGAAGCCGTCGCGGTAGATCTCGATGCGCCGCGCGAGTTCGATCTCCTGGTCGCGGTTGAGCAGCGGGATCTCGCCCATCTGCGACAGGTACATGCGCACCGGGTCGTCGATCTTCTCGCCGATCTCGGCCTCGGTCTCCTCGGGAGCCTGGTAGCTCTCGAAAGCGCCGGTGGCGCCGTCCTCGCCGCCCTCTTCGCCACCCTCGCCAGGGTCGCCGTCGCTGGTGTCCTCGACCAGTTCCAGGCCGCGCTTCTCGAGTTCCTCAAGGATCGAGTCGAGCTTGGCCGGGTCGTTGACCGCCTCCTCCTGGATGGCGTTCAACTGGTCGTAGGTGACCTTGCCCTTCTTGGCCTGCTTGACCAGGATGGCGACGATGTCGCCCACGCTCATGTTCGGCTGGGCCGCACCGGGGGCCGGCGCGTCGCTTTCGGCGGCGGCGGAGGCGTTCTCGGGCGGGGCGGGGGGTGCAATCGTCTTGGCCATGTGGTCCCGGTATCGAAGGGCTAAGAATTATATCAAGTGGGGAACCTGGGCAAGGCGAAGCTTCCGGACCTGATCAGCCGCGCAGCTGCCGCGCCAGCGCGAAGCGCTCGGCGAGCAGTTCGCGCTCACGCACGCGGTCGCCCGCCCGCCGCGCCTCGGCGAGGTCGTGATCGAGGCGGCGCAGGCCATCCTGCCGTTCGGAATGCTGGATGTTGCCGGCGATTTCCGCGAGACGCGCCGCCGGATCACTGATCGCCGGCATCCGCCCGGTCAGCTCCAGGGCGAACCAGCGGTGCACCGCCGCGACCAGGGCGGGGACCGCCGCCACCCCCTCGTCGGCGACCACGGCGTGGACGTCGCGCGGCTCGGACAGCAGCAGGGCGGCGGCCACTGCGCTCCATGGCTTGGGCCAGTGGCGGGGCTCGAGATGCAGGTCGTCGCCGGCCGCCGCGCGCAGCGACGGCTCGCGCAGCAGAATGTGCAGGGCCTCCTCGAGGTGCTGCGGCAGCGGATCCGGAGCGTCCTCGCCCAACACCTCGGGCGTCGCGGCCACCCCCTCGCCGGCCAGACGGCGGGCCAGTGCGTCCTCGGGCAGGCCGAGCCAGCCCGCCGCATCGCGCAGGTGCAGATCGCGCAGTTCGCGATCTGGTTCGCCACGGATCGCGGCGATCACCTGGTCGGCGACGGCGAGCTGGGCGCGACGGTCAAGATCGACGGGGCGCGGCGCCAACGCCCGCAGCAGATGGTCGAATTCGCTGCGCGCCGAGGCCAAAACCCGCTCGAACACCGCCCGGCTCTCGGAACCGGCGCTGGCCTCGGCCAGTAGCTCGGCCGGATCCAACTCGTCGGGCAGGATCGCGACCTTGGCCGGCACCCCGGCACCCAGGCAGGTGCGCGCCGCCTTGAGCGCATTCTCCTGCCCGGCACGGTCGCCATCCAGCAGCATGATCAGGCTGCCCTCGCGTCCGATCAGGGTTCCCAACTGCTTGGCATGCTCGGGGGTCAGGGCGGTGCCCAGCACTGCGACGCAGGCCTTGAAGCCGGCCTGGTCGGCGGCCATGACATCGGTCGGACCCTCCATCACGACCACCCGACGCTCGTCGCGGCAGCTGATGCGCGCATGATGTAGGTTGAAGCAATTGAACGACTTGCGATACAGCGGCGTATCGGTGTTGTTGACGTACTTGCCGACCCCGCGACCTTCAGCTTTGGCCGCCGCCTCGGCCTCCGGCAGCAGCCGGGCGCTGAACGCCAGCGGGTGCCCGAAGCGGTCGCAGATCGGGAAGGTGATGCGCTCGAAGAAGCGGTCGGTGAGCCGGCCATTGCGTTCGACCGCGAGATCGAGGGCGGCAAAGATCGGGCCATCGATGCCCGTCCGACGCCCGGCCTCCAACAACTGGCCCTTGCCCGGCGCCCAGCCGACCCGGAAGCGCCGGCAGGTCTCCTCGGTCAGACGGCGGCGTTTCAGCAGATAATCGCGCGCCGGCTCGGCCTCGACCGACTCCCACAGGCAGCGTTCGTAGTAGGCGCAGGCGAACTCGGCGGCGGCGAGCTGGCGATCGCGCTCGCCGCGCTCGTCCTGACGTCGGCCAGAGCCCTCCTGGTAAACTAGCTCGATCCCCGCGCGCTTGGCCAGCATCTCGACCGCGTCGATGAAGCTGACGTTCTCCTTCTCACGGATCAGGGTGATCGCATCGCCATGCGCCTTGCAGCCAAAGCAGTAATAGTGCTGGTCGGCCGTATAGACGTACATGCTCGGCGAGCGTTCCTGGTGGAACGGGCAGCAGCAGGTGAAATTCACCCCGGATTTGCGCACCGGCGCGTATTCGCCCATCAGCTGGACGAGGTCGATGGCCTCGCGCACGCGGCGGACTTGATCGTCACCGAGGAAACCGGGCATCGACATTGCCCCAAGGGGTTAGGGGGAGTGGCCCATTGCCACTAGGGGTTAGGGGTTAGGGAAAGACAGCATTGCCCCAGGGGTTAGGGAGCAAGGCCCCACGCGCCCTGCATATTAGCGGCCTGTTGGCCCTAACCCCTAACCCCTAACCCCTAACCGCTAGTGGCAATGCAAGTGCCCTCTTGCGCTTTTCGAAGTCGTCCCATAGTGCGCCGCTCCACCCAAGTAGGGGCCACGCGGCCTCGACCTCTGGGGGCCGCCGAACGGGGTCCAAGCCCGCCCCTTCGGAGTGTTCCGCCGCCAGCGCATCAGCGCGGAGGCAGAACGAGGTCCAACGGGCCCACAGCAGCCGCAAGGCTGACCCGGCGAATAGCCGAGGGAGTAGGCGTGAAAGAGAAGATTAAGATCCGCCTTGAGGCATACGATCATCGTATCCTCGACAAGGCAGCCCAGGACATCGTCGAGACGGCGAAGCGCACCGGTGCGCGTGTCGCTGGTCCCGTGCCGATGCCGACCCGGGTCGAGCGCTTCACTGTGCAGCGCTCCCCGCACGTCGACAAGAAGTCCCGTGAGCAGTTCGAGCTCCGCACCCACACCCGGGTGATCGAGATCCTCGAGCCGACCGCCAAGACGAACGACGTCTTCTCGAAGGTCGATGTGCCCGCTGGCGTCGACATCACCATCAAGCAGACGGTGAGGTGAACCCATGACCGTCGCGCTCTATGGCACGAAGGTCGGCATGACCCGGGTTTACGTCGGCGAAGTCGCCGTCCCGGTCACCGTCATCCAGTGCCTGCCCAACGAAGTCGTCGAAGTGAAGTCGAAGGACAAGCACGGCTTCGAGGCCCTCAAGGTCGCGGTCGGCAAGCGCCGCCGCAAGGTCAGCAAGCCGCTCGCCGGCGAATACAAGAAGGCTGACGTCGCCATCCGCCAGGCTCTGCGCGAGGTCCCCGTGGCCGCCGGAGTCGAGGCCAAGGCTGGCGCCAAGCTGACCGTCGGCCTGCTCGACAGCAAGAAGCTGTGCGATGTGGTCGGCGACACCAAGGGCCGCGGCTTCACCGGCGTGGTCAAGCGCTGGAACTTCTCGGGGCAGCCCGCCTCCCATGGTCACATGGGCGAGCGTCGTCCCGGTTCGATCGGTGCCCGTATGGATCCCGCCCGCGTGGCCCCCGGCCGCACGATGTCCGGCCAGTACGGCAACGAGCGGGTTACCGTCCGTAATCTGAAGATCGTCTCGATCGACGCTGAAAACCATCTGGTTGTGCTGAAGGGTGCCATTCCCGGCCCCAACGGCGCGCTGGTCGAGATCAAGCAGGGTTGAGGCAGGACATGACCGACATCTCCGTCACTGTCTATAACGCCGCTGGCGAGAAGACCGGTTCGATCTCGATCGACCCGACCAAGCTCGACATCGCCGTGCGCAAGCCGCTGCTCAAGGCGGCGCTCATCGCCCACCAGGCCTCGCAGCGCCAGGGCAGCCACAAGACCAAGGACCGCGGCGAAGTCGCGGGTGGTGGCCGCAAGCCGTGGAAGCAGAAGGGCACCGGCCGCGCCCGCCAGGGTTCGACGCGCAGCCCGCAGTGGGTTGGCGGTGGCCGCGCCCACAGCGTCCGTCCGCGCGACTACACCGTCGAGCTGAACGCCCAGGAGCGCCGCATCGCGACCCGCAGCGCCCTGCGCTGGAAGCTCGAGCAGGGCAAGATCAGCGCCGTCGAAGGCTTCGATCCCGCCCAGCCCAAAACCCGCGCCGTCGCCAAGCTGCTCGAGAAGATGGGCATCATGGGCAAGGGCGCGCTGCTGATCAGCGAAGGCTCGAAGCCGATGCTGCTCAAGAGCACCCGCAATATCTCCAAGGTCGACGTGACCGAGCGCCGCAGCCTGAACGCGGGCATCGTGCTCACCCACGCCAACCTGGTGTTCGCCAAGCCCGCGCTCGACGCGCTGGTGAAGGAGCTCGCGTGAACCCGCACCAGATCATCCTGCGCCCGGTCATCTCCGAGAAGACCGTGCACCAGCAGTCCAAGCTCAACCAGTACACCTTCGTCGTCAATCCGGACGCCAACAAGGTGCAGATTGCCGAAGCCGTCGAGACGCTGTTCAAGGTCAAGGTTGACCGCGTGAACACGATCAACGGCCGCGGCAAGGCCCGGCGCATGCGCGCCGCCGCCGGCACCGAATCGGCGTGGAAGAAGGCGATCGTGAAGCTGGCCGAAGGCCAGAAGATCGAAGGGGTCTGACATGCCGTACCGCAAACTGCACAACGCCAGCGCGGGCGCCCGCCACACCACCATCCCCGACTTCGCCGAGATCACCAAGGGCAAGCCGGAGAAGAAGCTGACCGTCAAGGTGCACTACCGCGCCGGTCGCAACAGCCAGGGCCGCATCACCTGCTGGCACAAGGGCGGACGCCACGCCCGCCAGTACCGCCTGGTCGACTTCAAGCGCTCGAAGATCGGCATCGCAGCCACGGTCACGGCGATCGAATACGATCCCTACCGCAACTGCCGCATCGCCCTGATCACCTACACCGATGGCGAGAAGGCCTACATCCTGGCGGCCAAGGACCTCGCGGTCGGCGCCAAGGTGACCAGCTACATCGCCGGCGGCGATCCCGATGTCGGCTGCGCGATGGAACTGCGCTACGTGCCCCAGGGCCTCGAAGTGCACAACGTCGAGCTGCAGCCCGGACGCGGCGGCCAGATGGCCCGCTCGGCCGGCACCTTCGCCCGCCTCATGGCGGTCGATGGCGAGAAGGCGATCCTGGCACTGCCCAGCGGCGAGATCCGCCGCGTGCCGCAGACCTGCCGGGCCACCATCGGCCTGGTCGGTCGTCCCGACGCCAACACCCGCAACATCGGCAAGGCCGGCCGCAACCGCTGGCTGGGCGTCCGCCCGACCGTGCGCGGCAACGCCATGAACCCGATTGCTCACCCCCTGGGTGGTGGCGAAGGCCACACCAACGGCGGTCGCCAGCACTGCTCGCCGTGGGCCCTGGTCGAAGGCAAGAAGACGCGCACCAAGAAGAACCGTTCCAACGTCCACATCATCCGCCGCCGTGATGGCCGCGCGATGACCACGGAGGCCTGAACCGATGTCACGCAGCACTCGCAAGGGCCCGTTCGTCGACCTGAAGCTCCTCGCCAAGGTCGAGAAGCAGAAGGCCGCCAACGCCCGCACCCCGATCAAGACCTGGTCCCGTTCGTGCACGGTCGTGCCCGACTTCATCGGCCACACCTTCTCGGTGCACAACGGCCGGTCGTTCACCAACGTCCTGATCACCGACAACATGGTCGGCCACAAGCTCGGTGAATTCTCCGTGACCCGCACCTTCCGCGGCCACGGCGGCGCGAAGAAGGAAGAGGCCCCCAAGTGAACATCCAGACCTACCGGGCCGTCGCGCGCAACGCACGCATCAGCCCCCGCAAGGCGATCCTGTCCTGCCAACTGATCCGCGGCAAGCGGGTCGAGGACGCGATCAACATCCTCGGCTTCGAGCTGCGTCGCGGCTCGGCCATGATGAAGAAGGTGCTCGACAGCGCAGTGGCCAACGCCACGGCCGTCGGCGGCGTCGATCCCATGGATCTGATCGTCACCGAGGCCCGCGTCGACAAGGGCATCACCATGAAGCGCTGGCGTCCGGCCAGCCGTGGCCGTTCCGCGGCGCGCATGAAGCGCTGCAGCCACATCACCATCGCCGTCGCCAAGAAGGAAGGCTGAGTCGTGGGACACAAGATCAACCCGACCGGGTTCCGCATGGGCGTCACCGAATCGCACCGCTCGGTGTGGTTCGCGAAGGGCCTCAAGTATTCGCAGCTGGTCCTCCAGGACCACAACATCCGCGAGCATCTCAAGCAGAAGTTCTATGGCGCGGCGATCGAGAAGATCATTCTCGAGCGCAAGGCCGACCGTCTGGTCGTGACCCTGTTCGCCGGCCGCCCCGGTGTGATCATCGGCAAGCGCGGCGCCGAGATCGACGCCCTGACCAAGAACCTCGAGAAGCTGGCCGGCCAGGCCGTCAAGGTGCAGATCCAGGAAGTCCGCAAGCCGGACATCTGCGCCCAGCTGGTCGCCGAGAACGTCGCCGAGCAGCTTGAGCGCCGCGGTTCGTTCCGCCGCGCGATGAAGCGCGCGGTCGAGAATGCCATGCGCGAAGGCGCCAAGGGCATCAACATCAAGATCAGCGGCCGCCTGGGCGGCGCCGAGATCGCCCGCGTCGAGCACGACCACGCCGGTTCCGTGCCCCTGAACAGCCTCAACAGCCGCATCGACTACGGCTATGCCGTCAGCCGCACCACCGCCGGATCCGTCGGCGTGCGCGTGTGGGTGAACCACGGCAAGTACGCCGATCAGAAGGAGAACTGAGCCGTGGCGATGCTCCCCGCACGCGTCAAGCACCGCAAGCAGCAGATCCGCGGCAACAACCCGGACCATGTCGCCCAGTGCTGCAACCGTCTCGCCTTCGGCGACTACGGCATCCAGGCCACCGAACCGGGCCGGCTCACCGCCCGCCAGATCGAAGCGGCGCGCGTCGCCGCTGGCCACTACCTGGGCAAGAACGGCAAGCTGTGGATCCGCGTCTTCCCGCACACCCCGGTGACCAAGCATCCTGCAGAATCGCGCATGGGTTCGGGCAAGGGTGACGTGGACTACTGGGCGACCTGGATCGACCAGGGCACCGTGATGTTCGAACTCGCCGGCGTCACCGAGACCATGGCGCGCGAAGCCATGCGCCGCCAGGCGCACAAGCTGCCGCTGGCCACCCGCCTCGTGAAGCGGTCGTAAAGGAAGCCCCCGTGAAGAAATCCGTCAAGCAGGCGCTTCGCGCCAAGACCGCCGACGAGCTGAAGGCCGAGGCCGACGTGCTGCAGGGCGACATGCTCCGCGCCCGTCTCTCGACCACTCTCGAAGGCAAGCGCCTGGGCATCAAGACGCGCGGCAGCCGCCGCCAGATCGCCCGCATCAATACCCTGCTGCGCGAGCGCGAACTCGCCGCCGCCAAGAAGGCCAACTGATGACCACCGCGACCCCCGCCGCCGCCCCCGTGCAGGCGCCCCGTGGCGTGCACAAGCGCGTCATCGGCACCGTCACCTCCGACAAGATGCAGAAGACCCGCACCGTGTCGGTCACCGAGCAGTACCGCCACGAGAAGTACGGCAAGTACGTCAAGCGGACCCTCAAGTTCCACGTCCACGACGAGAACAACGAGAGCAAAGCCGGCGACAAGGTGATGATCATCGAGACCCGCCCCCTCTCTGCCACCAAGCGCTGGCGCCTGATGAAGGTGCTGGAGCGGGCCGTCTGACCCGGAAAGCACCAAGGAACCCGTCATGATCCAGAGTCTGAGCTGGCTCGATGTCGCTGACAACAGCGGCGCCAAGCGTGCGATGTGCATCAAGGTCCTGGGTGGCAGCCACCGCCGCTACGCCTCGGTCGGCGACATCATCGTCGTCACCGTCAAGAAGGCCATCCCGACCTCCGAGGTCAAGCCCAAGGCCGTGTGCAAGGCGGTCATCGTCCGCACCGCCAAGCCGCTGCGCCGCGAGGATGGCAGCTGGGTGCGCTTCGATTCCAACGCCGTGGTGCTGCTCGACAAGGATGCGAATCCGGTCGGCACCCGCATCTTCGGGCCTGTCGCCCGCGAGCTGCGTGCGCGTAACTTCATGAAGATCGTCAGCCTCGCGCCCGAGGTGGTCTGAGGTACCTATGGCAAGCAAAGTCAAGAAGCCCAAACTGCCCAACCACGCCAAGTGCCATGTGCGCACCGGCGACAAGGTTGTCCTGCTGACCGGCCCCAAGGCCGTGCGCGGCAAGACCGGCACCATCATCAAGCTGTTCCCGCGGGCGCAGCGTGCGATCGTCGAGGGCGAGTGCGCCCAGTACGAGACCAAGCACGTCAAGCCCAACCCCCAGGCGGGAGTCGAGGGCGGCCGTATCCGCCGTCTGCGCCCGGTGCACATCAGCAACCTGGCCCTGGTCGATCCGACCACCAACAAGCCCACCCGCGTGCGCCACGAGCGCAGCGAAGCCGGCGTCGTCCGTGTGGCCAAGAAGAGCGGCCATCGTTTCGCCGCCTCCAGCGCACCCGGCTCGGCCGGCTGAGGACTGATCCATGAGCGCAACCAAGCTGTCCAAGACCTCGAAGGCCACCTACCAGGAGACGATGCCGGAGATCCTGAAGAAGGCCGGCATCACCAACCGCCTGGCCGGACCGCGGATCGAGAAGGTCTGCCTGAACATGGGCGTCGGCCGCGCCGTCGCCGATGGCCAGATCCTCGCCGTCGTCTCCGAGCACCTCTCGGCGATCGCCGGCCAGCGCGCCGCGGTCACCGTCGCGAAGAAGGCCGTCGCCAACTTCCGCACCCGCGAGGGTGTGAAGATCGGCGCCCGGGTCACCCTGCGCGGACCGCGCATGTGGGCCTTCATCGACAAGCTCATCCATCTCGCCATCCCGCGCATCAAGGACTTCCGCGGGCTGTCGCCGAAGGGCTTCGACAAGGCTGGCAACTTCAACCTCGGTCTGCGCGAACAGGCGCTGTTCCACGAGGTCCAGCTCGACAAGCTCGAGCATAACCAGGGCCTGCAGATCACCATCTGCTTCGCCAACTCGACCGAGAAGCTCTCGCTCGAAGTACTCAAGGCACTTCACATGCCTTTCCGGGAGAAGTGACATGGCCAAGACCAGCACCGTCTACCGCAACCTCCACCGCAAGGCCCTGTGCGAAAAGTACCGGTCCCAGCGGGACGAGTTGCGCGCCCGTAGCAAGGACCTGAAGCTGACCCTCGAGGAACGCATGGAGGCGCGCGCCGCCCTCTCGATGCTGCCCTCGGACAGCAGCCCGACCAAGATCAAGAATCGCTGCCAGGTGACGGGCCGTAGCCACGCCTACATCCGCAAGTTCGGCATCTGCCGCACCGTGCTCCGCCGCATGGCCCACGCCGGCTTCCTGCCCGGTGTGACCAAGGCCAGCTGGTGAATCCCTTCAAGAACCTGGACAACGCATGAGCTGCACCGATCCCATCGCCGATATGCTGACCGTGATCCGCAACGGCCTCCTCGCCGCCAAGGGCCAGGTCGATGTGCCCTACTCGCGCATCAAGGAAGGCGTCGCCAAGGTCCTCAAGGCCGAAGGCTTCGTCTCCGACATCTCGGTCCTCGACACCAAGCCGGCCCGCACCCTGCGCGTCGTGCTGAAGTACGGCCAGGACGGCGAGCCGGCGATCCACGCGATCGACCGCATCTCGACCAGCGGACGCCGCATCTATGCGGGCCGCTCGGACCTGAAGCCCATCATCCGCGGCTTCGGCATCTCGGTGGTGTCGACCAGCCAGGGCATCCTCTCGGACCGCGACTGCCGGAAGCGCAAGCTCGGCGGCGAAGTCCTCTGCAGCGTGAAGTGAGGCCAGCATGAGCCGTATCGGAAAGCAACCCGTCGTCATTCCCCAGGGCGTCCAGTTCAACCTGGATGGCCGCACCCTCGTGTGCAAGGGCCCCAAGGGCACCTCCAAGCTCCCCCTCGCCGAGGGTATCTCGGCCAAGGTCGAGACTGGCAAGGTCCTGCTGGAGCGCGGCAACGAGGAGAAGCAGGTCCGCGCCATGCACGGCACGACCCGCGCCCTCGTCCAGAACATGGTCGAAGGCGTGACCAAGGGCTACTCCAAGAGCCTCGAGATCGTCGGCGTCGGCTACCGCGCCACCCTCAAGGGCAAGATCATCGTCCTGAACGTCGGCTTCGCCAACCAGATCGAGGTCGCCATCCCTGATGGCGTCACCGTCACCTGCCCCGACCAGACCCACGTCAACGTGACCGGTATCGACAAGGCCCTCGTCGGCCAGGTCGCAGCTGACATCCGCGGCGCACGCAAGCCCGAGCCCTACAAGGGCAAGGGTGTCCGCTACGCCAACGAAGTCGTCCGTCGCAAGGCCGGTAAGGCCGCCGCCGCCGGCGCCGCCGGCGCCAAGAAGTAAGGCACAGAAAGACACGCCATGGACAAGCAGCAGACCAAGCGCGCCGCGGTCGCCCGCATCAAGCAGCGCATCCGCAAGACCATCTCGGGCGACGCCAGCCGCCCGCGCATGTCGGTGTACCGCAGCGAGGCGCACATGTACGCCCAGGTCATCGACGACATCAGCGGCAAGACCCTGGTCTCGGCCAGCACGGTCGGCAAGGACCTGCGCGAGAAGGCCAAGGCCCTCAAGCCGATCGATGCCGCCAAGCTCATCGGCGAGTCCGTGGCCGAGAAGGCCCTCGCAGCCGGTATCAAAGCCGTGGTGCTCGACCGCAATGGTCGGCGCTATGGCGGCCGGATCGCCGCGCTGGCCGATGCCGCGCGCGCTAAAGGCTTGCAGTTCTAATACGTACCACCATTATGCCGCGCCCCGCCTGACGGGGTTCGGAACACGCAAGGATCACTGAACATGGCACGGATGAACGGACCTGTGAAGGGTGGCGGCGGACCCCCCGGCGCTGCTGGCGCCCCCGAAGGCGGCCGCGGACGCGGCGAACGCGGCGACCGTCGCGGCGGCCCCCCGCGCGAGCGCGAGAGCCGCAGCGCCCTCTACAAAGAGGACGTCGTGCGCATCAACCGCTGCGCCAAGGTCACCTCGGGTGGCAAGCGCTTCTCCTTCTCGGCCTTCGTTGTGCTCGGCGACAGCAAGGGCAAGGTCGGCTTCGGTCAGGGCAAGGCGAAGGAAGTCGCCAGCTCGATCGACAAGGCCGTGCGCAATGGCGAGAAGAACGTCAAGGCGTTCCCGATCGTCAACGGCACCGTCCCGCATGAGGTCGAAGGCCGCTTCGGCAGCTCGACCGTCCGCCTGATCCCCGCGGCTCCCGGTACCGGCGTTATCGCTGGCAAGTCGGTGCGCTCGGTGCTCGAGAAGGTCGGCATCCACGACATCCTGACCAAGGCCTACGGCAGCCGCAACCCGATGAACGTGGTGCGCGCCACCTTCGACGCGCTGTCGCGTCTGCGCACCAAGGAGCAGTACCAGGTGCTGCGCGGAGTCGAACTGTGAGCCTCAACGACATTCTCTCCACCAACATCAGCCGCGCCAAGCGTCGGCGCGTCGGTCGCGGTCTCGGCAGCGGCCTGGGCAAGACCGGTGGTCGCGGCAGCAAGGGCGAAGGCTCGCGCACCGGCGGCAAGAACCGCGGCCCGATGTTCGAAGGTGGTCAGAAGCCCCTGTGGATGCGCATCCCCAAGCGCGGCTTCTCCAACTACATGCACAAGGTCAGCTTCCAGGCCGTGCGCCTGGACGTCGTCCTGAAACTCATCGAAGGCACCAAGATCGACGCCGAGGCCCTGGCCGAGGTCGGCCTGGTCCGTGGTGCGGCTCCGATCAAGCTGGTGGGTGGACGCGGCGAGACCAAGATCACCCGCAAGCTGACGGTCACGCTCGACAAGGTCAGCGCCCCGGTCAAGCAGGCGATCGAAGCCGCTGGCGGCACCGTCACCGAAACCCTGGCCCCCGCGGCTCAGGGCGAGTAAGGGAACAGGCGCCGGATGGCTCAGCAGGACCTCATCGAAAGCCCCGTCAAGGAGCTGGTCCGGCGCTTCCTCATCACCTTTGTGCTGGGAGTGATCGTCTACCGCCTCGGCGTGTTCGTACCCATCCCGGGCGTGAACGCTGAAGCGCTGAAAGCCATCGTCACCGGTGGGCTGGGCGGCGATGCCGATCCGTTGAAGGCGATGCTCGCCTACGCCAACATGTTCAATGGTGGCGCCATCGCCCAGGCTTCGATTTTCGGCCTCGGCATCACGCCCTATATTTCGGCCTCGATCATCCTGCAATTGATGACCTTCAGCATCCCGGCCCTCAAGGCCCTGCAGAAGGAAGGCGAGACCGGTCGTCGCAAGATCAACCAGTACACGCGCTACGCCACGTTGCTGATCGCCCTGGTGCAGTCAGCTATCGCTGCGATCGCACTCAGCCGGTATAGCAGTGGCGGCAACGTGCTGCTGACCCCCGAGGCGCTGTCCAACACCCCGATGTTCATCGCCCAGTCGATGCTGGTGATCACCACCGGTTCGATGCTGATCCTGTGGATCGCCGACCAGATCACCCGCTTCGGCGTCGGCAACGGCGTCTCGATCGTGATCATGATCTCGATCATGGCCTACCTGCCGACTGCCTTTGCCGGGCACGCCACCGATCTCGGCCCCCTCCTGCTGCTCATCGCCGTGTGCCTGATCATCATCGCCTGCATTATCGTGGTCGTCCAGGCGGTACGCCGGGTCAACCTCGAACAGCAGCGCCGGGTGCAGGGCAACCGTGTCTATGGCGGCGCCCAGACCACCCTGCCGCTGAAGCTGAACCAGGCCAACGTCATCCCGGTCATCTTCGCCCAGCCGGTACTGGTGCTGCTGACCATGCTGGCGGCCAACCAGTTCGCTGCTGCTGTCGGCCTCGACCAGTTCATGGGCTACGGCAACCCGGGCCACCGCCTGATCTTCGCCATTCTGATCGTCGCCTTCACCTACTTCTACATCTCGATCACTTTCGACCTCAACGACCTGACCAGCCATTTCAAGCAGGCCGGCTTCTTCGTCCGCGGTATCAAGCCAGGCAAGAACACGGTCGATTACATCGGGTCGATCATGACCCGCATCACCTTCGTCGGTGCCATCTTCCTCGCCCTCATCTCGATCATGCCTGAGACCCTCGCCACCACGCTGGGCCTGCAGGGCCAGGGCGCGGTGCTGCTGGGCGGCACGGGTCTGCTCATCGTCGTCGGTGTCCTCCTTGATGTCATGCAGAAGGTCGGCTCGTTCATGCTCGCGCACAAGTATGGTGGCGTGGCAGGAGCAGGCGGCCTCGGAGCCGGCAAGAAGCCTGGCAGTGGGAAGAGGTTCTGAATCATGGCCAAGGAAGAAGCCATCCGCCTTGAGGCGACCGTGCGTGAGAAGCTGCCCAATGCGCGCTTCCTCGTCGCGGTGACCATGCCCGGCGGCAAAGAGCACGAGGTGCTCGCCCATGTGTCCGGCAAGATCCGGATGCACTACATCCGCATCCTCCCCGGTGACAAGGTCACCATCGAAATGTCCCCCTACGACCTCAGCCGCGGCCGCATCGTGTACCGCGAAGCCTGAAGCAGTTACAGAGAGCAGAAGGAAAGACCCACCATGAAAGTGCTCGCCTCCGTCCGCAAGCGCTGTGAACACTGCAAGATCGTACGCCGCAAGGGCCGCGTCCGCATCGTGTGCAGCGACCCCAACCACAAGCAGCGTCAAGGCTGAGATCCTGAAAGGTTGCCATGCCCCGTATCCTCGGCGTCGATATCCCCCAGAACAAGAAGGTCCCCTATGCCTTGGGGCACCTCTACGGCATCGGTCTGCACCGCGCACGCATCGTCTGCGCCGAGTGCGGCATCGACGAGAACCGTCGTTCGCACCAGCTGACCGAGGAGGAGCTGGGTAAGATCACCACCTTCATCGAGTCGAACTACGTGATCGAAGGCGCTCTGCGCCGCGAGATCTCGTCGAACATCCAGCGTTTCAAGGAAATCGGCTGCTACCGTGGCTACCGCCACGCCCGCAGCCTGCCCTGCCGCGGCCAGCGTACGCGCACCAACTCGCGTACCCGCAAAGATCCTCCGGAAGTGATCGGGAACTGAGCCATGGCTTACAATAAGAAGAAGGTCAAGAAGGCGATCCGCACTGGGATCGTCCACGTCAACGCGACCTTCAACAACACCATCATCGCGATCACTGACGCCAATGGCGACGTGGCCGCCTGGGAGTCGGCCGGCTCGATCGGCTACAAGGGCTCGCGCAAGAGCACGCCCTTCGCCGCCCAGCTGGCCATGGAGCGCTGCGCCGAGAAGGCCGCCAAGCTCGGGCTCAAGGAGGCCGAAGTCCGCGTTCGCGGGCCCGGTGCCGGCCGCGAGAGTGCGATCCGCGCCCTGATCAACTCGGGCATCGGCGTCAAGTCGATCACCGATGTGACCCCGCTGCCGCACAACGGCTGCCGCCCGCGCAAGAAGCGGCGCGTCTGATCCGACCCGGGAGTGCAGGCTTCAGCCTGCATCGACTCCGAGCAGGCTGAAGCCTGCGCTCCCAGGTGCTGGACATTGCCGTCCCATATCCCATCCTATTCGCCCCCACTTTCCGAGGATCCCCCATGCGCATTCGCTGGCGCGGCTTCGAGCTCCCCACGCGCGTCGAAAAGGTCGACGGCTCCGGTCCGGTCAACTACGCCAAGTTCCACGCCGAACCCTTCGAGCGCGGCTTCGCCACGACGATCGGCAACGGCCTGCGCCGCGTGCTGCTCAGCTCGATCCAGGGCGCGGCCGTGCGCTCGATCCGTCTGAAGGGCGCGAACAACGAGTTCACCAGCCTGGACGGCGTCCTCGAGGACGTCACCCACATCATCCTGAACATCAAGCGCCTGCGTCTGCGCCTGCACAGCGATGAGAACGTGGTGATCCGCCTCGAGAAGTCGGGCAAGGGCACGGTCACCGCCGGCGACATCACCCCGCACCAGGACGTCGAGGTGATCAACCCCGACCTGGTCATCGCCACCCTGACCAAGGATGTGCGCTTCGACCTCGAACTGGACGTCGGCGCCGGTCGTGGTTTCGTCCCGGCCGAGAACCAGAAGACCGATGGCAGCCCGCTGGGCACCATCGCGATCGACTCGATCTACTCGCCAGTCTCGCGCGTCGCCTTCGCGACCAACAGCTGCCGCCTGGGCAAGCGCACCGACTTCGAGGCCCTTGACCTTGAGATCTGGACTGATGGCTCGATCTCGCCCGAGCTCGCGCTCGTCGAGGCGACCAACATCCTGCGCAAGCACCTCAACCCCTTCGTGAAGTACTTCGAGATCGGTCGCGACCTCGACAGCACCAGCAGCGCCGACCTGGCGATCGAAGGCGATGCCGAGCGCAGCGCGATGCTGACCAAGCAGATCAACGCCCTCGACCTGTCGGTCAAGGCCGAGAACGCCCTGCGTGCGGCCAACATCCGCACCATCGCGGATCTGGTGCAGCTTGACGAGGGCGAGATCGGTGCGATCCGCAACCTCGGCAAGATCGCCACCAAGGAGATCAAGAAGAAGCTGGCCGATCGCGGCCTCTCCTTCGGGATGCGCCTGGTCAAGAAGTCTGACGGCGCGGCGTAAGCCGCTCCATCCAAGCCTGAACTGAACGGAACCTGCCATGCGTCACCGCATCGACCACCGCAAGCTGAACGTCACCTCGAAGCACCGCCTGGCGATGCTGCGCAATCTGACCGTCTCGCTGTTTGAGCACGGCCGGATCACCACGACCGTGCCCAAGGCCAAAGAGGCGCGCCGCTTCGCCGAGCGCGTCATCACGATCGCCAAGCGGGCCGCCGCCGCGGGCGACAAGCCCGAGATCAAGCTGCGCTACACCCGCCAGCTGACCAGCCAGCTCAACAACCGCCTGGCTGCCGAGAAGGTCGTGACCGAGATCGCGCCCAAGTACCTGACCCGCCCGGGCGGCTACACCCGCATCCTCAAGGCGGGCTACCGCCTCGGCGACCGCGGCGCCAAGGCGATCTTCGAACTCGTCTGATATAGCTTAGCGCTTAGAGCTTGGAGCTTTGAGCCCGCAGGGCCTCCGGTTGTCCGGGGGCCCTCTGCGTTTGCGGACTGCGGACTCCAAGCTCAAAGCCTGAAGCTCAAAGCTACAAGTGGTAACATTCTGGATGACTTGATCCGGAAATTCCCGGCCCATACTCCTCCCCCGCCACTGGTTGGCCACTAACCCCTTCGGAGCATCCATGCCCCTTATCCCCCTGCGCCCCCTGCTCGACCACGCCGCCGCCAACAACTACGGCGTCTGCGCGCTGAACGTCAATGACATGGAGCAGATCCAGGCGATCATGGAGGCCGCCCGCGCCACCAAGAGCCCGGTCATCGTCCAGGCCAGCCGCGGTGCGCGCAAGTTCACCAACGACATCTTCCTGCGCAATCTGATGCAGGCCGCTGCCGAGCTGTATCCCGAACTGCCGATCGTCATGCACCAGGACCACGGCAACGCGCCGGACACCTGCATCTCGGCGATCCGCATGGGCTTCACCTCGGTGATGATGGACGGCTCGCTGGAAGATGATGGCAAGACCCCTGCCAGCTACGAGTACAATGTCGCCGTCACCCGCGAGGTCGTAAACCTTGCGCACAGCTTCGGCGTCTCGGTCGAGGGCGAGCTCGGCTGCCTTGGCTCGCTTGAGCACGGCGAAGGTGAGAAGGAAGACGGCCACGGTGCCGAGGGCAAGCTGAGCATGGATCAGCTGCTGACCGACCCCGACCAGGCCGTGGACTTCGTCAAGCGCACCGGCATCGACGCCCTGGCCGTCGCCATGGGCACCAGCCACGGCGCCTACAAGTTCTCCAAGAAGCCGACCG
>JAIFND010000239.1 GCA_020047915.1 bacterium
GGCGGAAGGGGGAAGGGGGAAGGGGGGGGGAAAGGCGGAAGGAGGAAGGCGGAAGGCGGAAGAATCGCTGGGCTGCGCGCTCGGGCATAAGCTGCATGCGTGGCGCCGATCGCGCGATCGGGCGGCATGGGCCCGTAGTCCGGGAACGACCTACCCGGGCCACAGCATCTCTTCCGCCTTCCGCCTTCCGCCTTCCGCCTGTCCCGCCCCGGCCTGTTTTCCCTTCGCCCCCCGTTGCCCTCCACGGATGGCATCTACCATGCCGTGATCCCCATGAGCACCGACGGCACCAGCCCTCCGACCACCGGCAACAGCGACATCCTCATCCATGATGAGATGAAGGAGAGCTACCTCGCCTACGCCATGAGCGTGCTGGTCGACCGCGCGCTGCCCGATGTGCGCGACGGCCTCAAGCCGGTGCACCGGCGCATCCTGCAGACCCTGCGCGACCTCAACCTGACGCCGGGGAAGAAGTTCCTCAAGTGCGCCAAGATCGTCGGCGACTGTCTCGGCAACTACCATCCGCACGGCGACAGCGCGGTGTACGACGCGATGGTGCGCATGGCGCAGGACTTCTCGCTGCGCTACCCGCTGGTCGATGGCCAGGGCAACTTCGGCTCGATCGACGGCGACATGGCGGCGGCCTACCGCTACACCGAGGCGCGCATGGCCGGCCCGGCCATCGAGATGCTCGCCGACATCGAGTACGAAACGATCGACACGCGGCCGAACTTCGACGGGCGCATGCACGAGCCGTGCGTCCTGCCCAGCGCCCTGCCCAACCTGCTGGTCAACGGCAGCAGCGGCATCGCGGTGGGCATGGCGACCAACATCCCGCCGCACAACCTCGGCGAGGTGTGCCAGGCGGTGCGTCACGTCATCGACCATCCCGACTGCTCGGTCGCCGACCTGATGCAGTTCGTCCACGGCCCGGACTTCCCCACCGGCGCGGTGATGTGCGGCAACATGGGCGCCCGCCAGGCCTACGAGACCGGCAACGGCCGGGTCGTGGTGCGCTCGAAGATCACCCAGGAGAAGATCGACGGCAAGGACGCCCTGGTGGTCACCGAGATCCCCTACGGCATCAAGCTGGGCACGGTGTACGAAAGCATCCAGACCGCGCACTCCGAGGAGAAGATCCCCGGCCTGCAGGCGATGCACGGCGGCGTGGTCGGCGACGGCATCCGCCTGGTTCTGACCATCAAGAAGGGTGAAGACCCCGAGATCGTGCTCAACCAGCTGTGGGAGCACACCAACCTCCAGTACCACTTCGCGATCAACCTGATCGCGCTGGACGGCGGACGCCCGCGCACCGTCACGCTCAAGCGCATGATCGCAGCCTGGCTCGAACATCGCCAGGACGTCATCGTTCGCCGCACCCGTTTCCTGCTCGCGCGCGACGAAGGCCGGCTGCACATCGTCGATGGCCTGCTCGCCGCCATCGATGTGATCGATGCGATCATCGCCCTGATCCGCGCCGCCGAGTCCGGTGAACAGGCCAAGCAGCAGCTCATCACGCAACTACACTTCTCCGACCGCCAGGCCCAGGCCATCCTCGACATGCAGCTGCGCCGCCTGACCGGGCTGGAACGCGGCAAGCTGACCGCCGAGCGCGAGGCGCTGCTCGCCGCGATCACCGACTACCGCGACATCCTCGCCCGGGTCGAGCGGCGCAACGCGATGATCAAGGACGACCTGGCGCGCCTCGAGAAGCTCTACGGCGATCCGCGCCGCACCGTGATCGGCGATCCGGTCGGCGACTTCGACATGGAGGACCTGATCGAGGACGAGCCGTGCATCGTCACGATCACCGCCTCGGGCTACGTGAAGCGCATGCCGGTCGGCACCTTCCGGGTGCAGCGGCGTGGCGGCAAGGGCGTCACCGGCGGCCAGCTCAAGGACGAGGCCGACGAGGTCGCCAAGGTGTTCAGCGCCACCAACCACCAGTATCTGCTGGTGTTCACCAGCCTGGGCCGCTGCCACTGGCTGAAGGTGTGGCAGGTGCCCGAGGCCTCGCGCACCAGCCGTGGCAAGCACCTGGCGAACGTCCTCGCCCTCGACGAGGGCGAGAGCGTCACCGAGATCATCCCGGTGCGCGAGTTCCGCGACGACCAGTTCCTGCTCATGGCCACGCGTCTCGGCCAGGTCAAGAAGACCGAACTGTCGGCCTACGGCAATCCCAGGAACGGCGGCATCAAGGCGATCCGCATCGCCGAGGGCGACGACCTCGTCGATGTGGTGATCACGCACGGCAATGACGAGGTGCTGATCGCCACCAACGACGGTTCGGCCTGCCGCTTCAGCGAGACCGATGTGCGTCCGACCGGTCGCGACACTGGCGGCGTGACCGGCGTCGACCTGGAGCCCGGCGCCAGCGTCGTCTCGCTGGTCCGCCTGATCCCCGGCGCCGAGATCCTGACGGTATGCCAGAAGGGCTACGGCAAGCGCACGCCGTGGGAGGAATACCGCCTGATCCGCCGCGGCGGCAAGGGCGTGACCAACATCCAGACCTCCGAGCGCAACGGTCCGGTGGTCGCCAGCCTGCTGGTCGCCCCCGGCGACCAGATCATGGTGACGACGCGCAAGGGCCAGATCGTGCGCATGAGCGTCGATGGTATCCGTTCGACCGGGCGTGCCGCCCAGGGCGTGACCATAATCAACCTCGATGATGGCGACGAGGTCGGCGCCGTGGCGCTGTGCCCGCCTGACGCCGATCCGCCGGCCGACGCGCCACCGGCTGCGCCCGCCAACTAACCGGTGATCATCACCCCGGTCGCCGGTCCCGGCGCATCGGGGTGCGTCGCCACGCAGCCGCGCGGCAGGGGCACGGGTCCGTGCAGCAGCGGGTCGCTGGTGGCGCGCATCTGCGCGTCCAGCCGGCAGCGCAGGTCGCGCAGATGGGCGGCATAGGCCGGATCGGCGACCAGGTTGCGGCTCTCGGCGGGATCACGCAGGATGTCGTACAACTCCTCGTCGGGCAGTTGTTCGCAGGCCCAGCCCGCCGCCAGGCGCACATCCTTGCTCGGCGATTCGTCGCAGTTGGGCAGCACCGGGATACGGCGTTCACCGAAACGGCGCACGTAGAGGTGGCGCTTGGTGCGCAGCGATCGCCACGGCTCGTAGGCGGCGTGGTAGGTGACTTCGGCATGAGCCTCGGCGCGCACCGGCTTGCCAGCCAGGGTCGGGCGCAGATCGACGCCCTGCACGCGCTCCGGCATCGGCAGTCCGGCGACGGCGCAGAGGGTCGGGAAGAGATCGAGGTGCGACACCAGCTGGTCCACCGCGAGGCCGCCGCTGAAGCCACCTGGTCCGCGCACGACCAGCAGCACGCCGGTGCCGTGGACGGTCGGATTGCATTTCATTCCGGGGAAGGGCACGCCATGGTCGGTGGTGACCACGACGATGGTGTCCGCTGCCTGGCCGCTGCGTTCGAGGGCCGCCAGGACCAGGCCGATCTCATGGTCCCAGCGCTCGATATCGCAGAGGAAGTGCGCCCAGTCGGCGCGCACCTCGGGGGTGTCGGGCAGCGGCGGCGGCGGTCGGGTCCAGCGCGGATCGTACTGTGCCGGATCCGGCTTGGTGGTGAAGCCGCTGCCGATGCGGTGGGTGAGGGTCCACGACAGGCTGGCGAAGAAGGGCGCATCGCCGGGCTTTTCCAGCCAGGCGAGGGCGTCGTCCAGCTTGTGGCCGAGCCAGGTGTCGTAGCCGAAGGCCTGCGCCGCCGCGGTCTGGTCGCCGCGCACCGGCTGGGCGTGGTTGGTCGGCATGTTCCAGGCGGCGGTTCGGTAGCCGTGGGCGCGCAGATGGTTGGGCAGAGTCCAGCCCTGGTCGAGCAGGGCGTGGCCGCGGTGCGCCAGGCCGAGCATGCCGCAACTGTGCGGGAGCATGCCGGTGAGCAGCGCAGCCCGGCTGGGCGAGCAGGTCGGCCCGGCGTTGTGGCAGTCGCGGAACAAAGCCCCTTCGTCGGCGAGCCGCTGGATGTTCGGTGTGCGCACGGCGTAACCCATCGGCTGGATGACGCGGCCGGTGTCATGGCTATTGAGGTAGAGGATGTTCGGCGGGCGGGTCATGGTTGCGATCATAGCATGGGTAGGATAGGCAATTCAATTGCATTTCTGTTATCTGATTGCGAAATGGTCACATGTCCGGATGGATCGATGTCGAGGTCGGAGCCCAGCCCGGAGGATGTGCTCATGCCCTGCCCGCCGCGTTGATCTCGGGCTGGCTGCGCCGTCGCGGTGGCTGCGTGCTTGGCGCGTGGGGCGGGGTCGCGCCCGAGCCAGGGGCGACCGTCACCGGATCGACCCGCGTGGTCCTGGCGC
Organism: bacterium; assembly: GCA_020047915.1. Lineage (GTDB taxonomy): Bacteria > Planctomycetota > UBA11346 > UBA11346 > UBA11346 > UBA11346. The sequence goes on from JAIFND010000239.1 coordinate 4,323, forward strand.
TGTCGGGCCGCAATGCGATGCGCTTCGCCTGCGGTGCGACGGTGCGCGAGGTGGTGCTGCGCGGCGGCGATGCGCTGGTCATCGATCGGCGGGCGTGGAACCGGCCGCTGCACCTGCATCGCAAGGCCTTCTGTACTATCGACCTCAAGCCGGACTGGCTGCGCGTATATCTGCGTCGCACCAGCGGGCCGGGTAGCCTGCCGGCGCAGCATGCGACCAGCATCGTGCCCGGGGCGCCGCAACCGGCCCTGCGCTCGGCGGCGGATGCCGCTGAAGCCCTCGCCCCGCTCGCCGATGCCGACCTGCTGGCACCGGCGGCCCGCCTGGTTGCGGCGCTGGCCGTCTGGGCCCTGCGCACCCCGCCTGCCCCGACCGGCGATCCGTGGCCGCGTCTGCGCGACTGGATCGAGGAGCGCTTGCACCAGCCGCTGGCACGCAGCGAGGCAGCTCGCGCCTGCGGCATCCATCCCGGGCACCTCTCGCGGGTGATGTCGTCGCGTACCGGCATGGGCTTCGCGCCATGGGTGGCGGCGCGCCGGCTCGAGCGCGCCCGCGATCTGCTGCTGAGCACCGATCTCGCCGTGGCCGAGGTGGCGGTGCGCTGCGGCTATGCCACGCCGGTGTACTTCAGCCACGCCTTCCACGCTGCGGTCGGGCAGAGCCCCGGACGCTGGCGTCTGGCACGCGGTAGATGAACTGACTGTTGCGTTCCGCTAATGATGACACGCTAGCAGGCATGCGCCTTCCTGATCTCGTCCTCATCATGACCGATTCGCAGGGCGCCGACCTGACCGGCGCCTTCAACCCGGCCCTGGCCGATCGCCTGCAGACCCGGCGCATTGACGCGCTGGCGGAGCAGGGCGTGGCCTGCGAGCGGGCCTACACCACCTGTCCTCTGTGCTCGCCGGCGCGCTCGGGGCTGTTCACCGGCATCTACAGCCAGCGCTCGGGAGCATGGACCAACAGCCTGGCCTTGGGGACCAATGTCCGCCACATGGGCGAGTGGTTCCAGGGTCTGGGTTACCGCACGGCCTACGTCGGCAAATGGCACCTCGACGGTCATGACTACTTCGGCACCGGGATCTGCCCGCCCGGATGGGACGCGCGGTTCTGGTTCGATGGTCGCAACTACCTCGATGAACTGACGCCGGCCGAGCGCCGCTTCTGGCGCACTGCGACCACGGCCGAGGCGTTCCGCGCCCAGGGCGTCGACGAGGGCTTCACCTGGGCCAAACGCTGCAACCAGCGCGCGCGCCGTTTCGTCGAGGAGTGTCGCCGCGATGACGCGCCCTTCGTGCTGGTGGTCAGCTATGACGAGCCGCACCATCCGTGGACCTGTCCGCCCGAGGACGCCGAGGCCTTCGCCGACTTCGCCTTCCCGGTCGGCCCGAGCTGGAATGAGGACCTGTCGCGGAAACCGGCCCACTACCGGCGCTGGGCGGCCCACGGCTGGGGTGCGCCCAGTGCGGAGTTCCGTGCGCCGGCCTACTTTGGCTGCAACCGCTTCGTCGATCGCATGGTCGGCGAGGTCGTCGATCTCATCGACGAGGCCGCGCAGCGTCCGGCCTATGTCCTCTACACCAGCGACCACGGCGAGATGAAGCGGGCGCACGGCGGTCTCGCCGCCAAGGGCCCCAGCGCCTACGAGGAGATCGCCCGCATCCCCTTCATCGTGCGCGGTCCCGGGCTGCAGCCTGGTCGCCGGGTGCGCACCCCGGTCAGCCATGCCGATGTCCTGCCGACCTTCCTCGCCCTGGCCGGGGTTGAGGCGCCGCCCGCCCTGGATGGGGCCAGCCTGCTGCCCATCCTGCACGGCGCCGAGGATCCCGCTCGCGAAGTGGTGGTCGAATACCACCGCTACGAACTGAGCCACGAAGGCTTCATGGACTGGAGCCCGATGCGCGCCCTGGTCGGCGCCGAGTGGAAGCTGTCGCTGCACGAACGCCACGGCGACGAGTTGATCCACCTGCCCGGCGATCCGCATGAACTGGTCAACCGCATCGCCGATCCGGCTGCCGTCGCGCAGCGCGACGCGATGCATGACCGCCTGCTGGCCTGGATGGACGAGCGGCGCGATCCGCTGCGCGGCGGCTCGTGGCGGCAGCGGGCCTGGCGTCAGGTCGGCGAAGTGCCGTTCCGCGCGCCGTCGCGGCCCAACCCGGCCGACGGCCTCGCCCCCGACTACCGGGACTACGACACCGGCGAGCCGACGCGGGGCTCGCACAGCGAATACGGGTGAGGCCTTAAGGGCCCGGAAGCATATTACTTTGCCACTGGTGAGGCAGTGTCCGGGCCAGCTTGGAGCTTGGAGCTTTGAGTCCGAATCGCCCAATCAGCATCAGTGGCAGCACGATTGAGCGTAAGACGAATGTGACGGCTCAGGGGCTTCGCCCCCGCGGCCCTGTGGGCCTGCCCCCCCGGCCTTTGTCACAGCTCGGTTTCATCGCTGCCGCTCTGAAACCGTGGACGGATGGGCTACGCCCATTGTATCCGTCCACCGCTGTTCGGTGGCCGCCCCACCGCATGCGCGGCGGGGCCCCCGTGAGTAGTTACACGGGAGCATCATCTTGGGAAACAGTGGGGTGCAGTTGCGCTGACTTGGTACCGATTTCGGGGGCAAAGTTGCCCCACCGTTGCCCCACGGAGGTGTTTTTCGAGTTGTAAACCGTTGTCAGCACTGAATAATTTAGCGCAGAACCGAGCGATTATGAGAAGCCTGCTCTAACCGTTGAGCTACTGGCCCGTAGGCAGGGCGCCTGTCATGCGGCCCAACCGAGCCCACGCAACCACGAGGCGCAGGCGGCGGTCCAGTCGGCGACCTGGGGGACGTCTGCGGCCATCCCCAGGCCATGGCGGCCGGTGGGGTAGACATGCAGGGCGAAGGGCACGCCGGCGCGACGCAGGGCGCCGGCATAATGCAGGCTGTTGAACACGTTGACCGCAGGGTCATCGCTGGTTGACCACAGGAAGGTCGGCGGAGTGCGGTCGGTGACTGCGGTCTCCAGCGACAGTTCCTTGATCAGCTGGGCGTCAGCCTGCTTGCCGAGCAGCGCCTCGCGCGAGCCGGCGTGGCTCCACGGCTGGAGACTGAGCACCGGATAGCACAGGATGGCGGCGTCAGGACGGCCGTTCTGCCGTTCGACGGCATCGGGATGGTCGGGCTGGGCGCCGGGGCCATAGCACGACACGGTGGCGGCGCAGTGGCCGCCGGCCGAGAAGCCGAGCACGCCGACCCGGCCCGGATCGACGCCCCACTCCTCGGCGCGCGCGCGCACCAGACGCAAGGCGCGGGCGGCGTCCTGCAGCGGCCCGGGGTGACGGTGCGGCCAGACGCGGTAGGTGGCAACGAAGGTGGCCAGGCCGAGCGAGCCGAGCCATTGCGCGACCGGCACGCCCTCGTGCGGGGCATGCGTCCAGTAGCCGCCGCCGGGCAGGACGATCACCACCGCGCGCTTCTCGCCCGGCTGGCCGGTGACCACCGGGGTCAGCGTCGGCACGAAGTCGAGGCGGGCCTGTTCGGTGCAGGTCGGATCGACGCCGGCCGGCGGCAGGCCGGCGGGCCACAGGGGGATGGGGTCGCTCATGGGATCAGGCTCCAACGGAGGACGGCGAGCAGGTCGCGGGTCGCGACGGCGTCGCGCAGTGCCGCACCGCGACCGCTGCGCCGAGCCAGGTGCTGCCGGGCCGCGCGCTGCAGCCGCAACACCGTCACGGTGTCCGAGCGCCGCGCCGCAGCGTCGGCCGCCGCGCGCAGCAGACCTTCGGCCAGGTCGTAGCGGCGCTGGCCCGCCAGGGCGGCGGCCAGCGGATGCACCAGCGCCAAGGGCAGGGCGGCGACGTCGTTGGGGCCGGCCCGGCCGGCTGCCTGCGGCGCGACGTCGGGCAGTGCCGCAGCCAACAGGCGGCCCAAGGGATGGTCGCCCGGCCGCGTGGTCCGGCCGAGGCGGGCCGCGGCGGCCCCGGGCCCATGCACCGCCAGGGCGAGGGCCGCGGCGACCGCAGCGCGTTCCGGTGGCCATGCCTGCCCCGGCGGCCCGTCCAGCTCGTCGAGGGCGGCAGCGGTGCGGCCCAGGGCGATCAGCGCATCGGCGGCGGCGATCAGCGGGTCCTCGTCGCCCGGCGCGCGGCGCGCGGCGGCCCGCGCCAGTTCGAGAGCCTCGTCGGGGCGGCCCTCGGCGAGCAGGGTGCGGGCTGCCAGGACATCGCGCACCGTGCGTTCGACCTCGCTGGCGGGCGCCATCGCGTCGAGATGGCTGCGCGCGGCCCGCGCGTCGCCGCAGGCCAGGGCCAGCTGCACCGCCAGGGTGCGACCATGCATACCGAGCAGTTCGCCACGTACCGACACCGCCGCCAGACCAACCGCCGGGCCATCGCGCCGCGCCAGACCCAGGCCGCGGTCACGCCACAGCCGGGCGAGTTCGGGTGAACTCGGTGCCGCAAGATGCGGCTCGGACAGCCGGGCGGCCTCATCGTGACGGCCGAGGCGCCACAAGGCGGCGCACAGTTCGAGATGCCGCCCCTCGCCGAGTGCGGCGCCATCGGCGAAACGCCGCCAGGCGGCCTCGGCGGCGGCATGGTCGCCAGCGCGCTCGTGCAGCAGGCCGACCTGGCGCTGCAGGGCTGGATCGCTGCCACGCACCGCGAGGGCGACCTCAAGATGGGCGGCGGCGGCGGCATGTTCGCCGGCGTGCTCGGCGATGACCGCCGCCAGCGAGCGGATGTTGGCGTCCCGGCCATCGACGGCGAGGGCATCAGCGATGTGCAGCGCGGCCTCGGCGGGCTGGCCGCAATGCCACGCCACCTCGGCCAGGTGCATGGCGGCCGGACCGGGCGGCGAGGCGGCGGCGTGGCGCGCGGCGCAGCGCCGGGCGGCGGCATGGCGGCCGGCCTGCGCGAAGGTCAGGGCCAGCTCGGCCCACGGCATCGCCGCCTCGCCCTCGGCCAGCGGCAGCAGCGCATCGGCGGCGGCGTGGTCGCCGGCCTGCACCGCCAACCGGGTACGGCGGATGCGCAGGCGCGGCTCGTCCTGGATGGCGAGCAGCCGGTCGAGGTGGGCGATGGCTGCGGGCCGGTCGCTGCGCCGTTCGGCGACCGCAGCGGCGAGTTCGAGGGCGGCCGGCGGCACCTGCTTGGCCGCGAGGGCGCGGTTCAGCTCGGCGGTACCGGCCCGGTCATCGCCGGCCGCGAGCAGGGCCTGGGCGTGCAGCACGGCGTATTCGACGGCCTGGTCGAGCTGGGCGGCCCGCGCCGCAGCGGCGACCGCAGCAGCGGCGTCCTCGTTCATCAGCGCGATCTCGGCGCGCAGCGCCCACAGCTGCGCGACGTCGCCCGCCCGGCGCAGCGCCTCGCCGACCGCGGTCTCGGCCTCGGCCAGGCGTCCGAGCCGGCGCAACGCCTCGGCATGCAGTCCGTGCAGCGCGGCGGCATCCGGCAGCTTGGCCAGGGCGGCGCGCACGCAGCGCTCGGCTTCGGCCGGACGACCGGCGGCGAGGTGCAGCTCGATCAGCTCGCGCCAGGCCCACAGATACTCGGCCTGGCGCTCGACGGCGCGTTCGAGCCACGGCAGGCCGCGTTCGCGCTGGCCACGGTGCTTGTGCAGGAAGGCGACCAGGCCGTCGCTGACCGAGTCGTCGGGGGCGAGGGCGCAGGCGCGTTTGCACGCCTCGTCAGCGGCGTCGTGCTCGCCGAGCAGGGCACGCACCTCAGCGAGCTCGCGCCAGGCCCAGGTGTAGTCCTCGTCGAGCTGCACCGCCTGTTCGAGATGGGCGACGGCGTCGCGCAGGCGGCCCTGGTGGCGGCGCAGATCGGCGATGTAGCCGTTGGTCGTGGCGTCGTAGGGATCCGCGGCGCGGGCGCGTTCGAGCAGCCGCTCGGCGATGTCGTCCTTGCCCATCTGCCGCGCCACCTCGGTGGCCTCGTGCAGGATCCACGACGCCTCGGGCGCCGCCTTGTGCGCCCGCTGGTAGTGGTTCAGCGCCTCATCGAAGCGGCCGGCGCGCCGCGCCAGCACGCCGAGGTGGGCATGCGCCCAGGGGTAGTCCGGGTCGCCGGCGATCGCCGCCCGGCACAGCTCGCCGGAACGCTCGGGATCCTGCTCGGCAAGCACCTGGGCCAGCTCGACCTTGGCCCAGACCGCCGCGCCGTCGCCGTGCAGGATCTCCTCGTACAGCGCGATGGCGCGTGGCTTGTCGCCCTGGTCGGCCTCAAGCTGCGCGAGGTGGCCGCGCGTCCACTGGTCCTCGGGCGACAGCTGCAGCGACTGCTGGTAGTGCAGGCGGGCCTGGTCGGCGAGCCCCAGCGCCCGTTCCGACTCGGCCAGCTCGGCAAAGGTCCACGCCGAACTGCCATCCAGGGCCAGCGCCATGAGCAACCGGTCGCGCGCCGTCTCGGCATCGCCGGTCTGGCGCAGGCAGGCGCCGCTGCGCGCCAGCAAGCCGGCGCGCTCCTCGGCCTCGTCGGGCAGTTCGGCGAGGCGGCGTTCGAGCTCGGCCAGGGCTTCGCGGTAGCGGCCCTGGTTGAAGTAGAGGTCGGCGAGCTGGTCGTTCTCGCCCGACTCGACGGTGTCGCGGCGCAGGGCGCGCTGGCTGGCCGAGGCGCGCTTGATGTCCTCGCGGCGGATGAAGAAGAGATGGCGGAAGCGGTGCAGCGAGGCGGACAGGCCGTGCCGCGTCGCGGTGTCTTCCAGCACGCGCTCGGCGGTTTCGACCTCGCCGGCGCATTCCAGGGCGCTGACGAAGCCGAGCGAGGTCCACAGGTCGCTCGGCTGCCGGCCATGCAGATCCTGGTAACGGCGGGCGGCGTCGCGGAAACGACGCTGCCGCATCAGCTCCTCGGCCTCGTGGAGCAGCTTGTCTTCTGGCCCGTCGTCGCGCTCGTCAGTCATCTGCCCTGAGGCTAGGGCGTGGACCGCACTGCCAAGAGCCACTTCAGCCGGGCCATACCCCATCAAACACCGTCACTGCCTCGCCCTCCATGCGCACCTCGGCGTCGTCGGTTGGCCAGCTGATGCGCAGATCACCGCCATCGAGGCGCACGATCGCCTCGCGCCCGGGGATCAGGCGGTCGAGGATCCACGCCACGGTGACCGCGCAGGCGCCGGTGCCGCAGGCCTCGGTGATGCCGCTGCCGCGCTCCCAGGTGCGCTGGCGGATCACCGGCAGGCCGCCCTCGGCTCCGCGCAGGGCGGTGAACTCGACGTTGGTGCGGCGCGGGAAGGCCGGGTCGCGCTCGATGCGCGGACCGATCTCGGCGACCGGGAAGGTGTCGGGGTCGGCGACCACTGCGACGGCATGCGGGTTGCCCATGCCGACCGCACGCAGGCGCAGGCCGTGCAGATTCAGCACCAGATCGGGGGTGTCGCTCAGCACCGGCACCTGCGCGGCGGCGAGGCGCGGCCGGCCCATCGCCACGCTGGCGCCATCGCAGGCCCCGGCCGCGAAACGCAGATCGACGCGCAGGATGCCAGCCCCGGTCTCGATGCGCGGCGAACGGTTGCCACCCAGGCGGCCGTGGTCCCAGGCCAGCTTGCCGACGCAGCGGATGCCGTTGCCGCACATCTCGCTCTCGCTGCCATCGGCATTCCACATGCGCATCTCGGCGTCGCCGCCCTGGCGCGGCGGGCCGAGCACGATCAGTCCATCGGCGCCGACACCGCGATGCCGGTCGCTGACCGCGCGGGCCAGGGCCGGCACATCGGCAGGCAGGCGTTCGTCCCAGGCATCGACATAGACGTAGTCGTTGCCGCAGCCGTGCATCTTGGTGAAGCGCATGGTGACCGATGCTGCCTCGCCGTCGTTGCTCGGCAACCCGGCCGCCCACCCTGCCCGCCATGCGCCGCATCGCCGATCTCCCCTACAGCCCGGTCCATCCCCGCTGCACCGCTGACCTGTATCTACCCGCAGCCTGCACGGGTGATGCCGTGCTGTGGCTGCATGGCGGCGGCATGGTCGAGGGCGACAAGGGCGGGCCGCTGCCGCCGATCCTCGTCCCCGAGGGCTTCGCCCTGGGCATGGCCAACTACCGTCTGCTGCAGCACGCGCCCTTCCCCGCCTGCATCGAGGACGCCGCAGCGGCCTGGCGCTGGCTGCCGGACGCGCTGCGTCAGCACGGCGTAGGCCCCCGCCGCCTGTTTCTCGGCGGCGAGTCGGCTGGCGCCTATCTGGCGGCGATGGTCGGCCTCGACCCCGCGCGCCACGCCGGGGCGTCGCAGCCCGCCGGCGTCATCCCGCTCAGCGGCCAGATGAGCAGCCATTTCGCTTACCGGCCGAGCCTCGGACGCCGCGCCAACCAGCCGGTGGTCGATGCCTATGCGCCATTGTGGCATGTGCGCGCCGATGCGCCGCCACTGCTGCTTATTGTCGGTTCCGACGACCTGCCCTGCCGCCCCGAGGAGAACGCCCTCATGGCGGCGGCGATGCGCGACAACGGACACGCTGCGACCAGGCTGCATGTCATCCCCGGACGCACCCACGGCACCATCGGCCAGGGCGTGCGCGATGCGGAGGATCCAGTGACGAAACTGATCCACGGCTTCCTGAGTTCCCCGTTCAGGTGAAGCAAGGCGGAAGGCGGAAGGCGGAAGGCGGAAGGCGGAAGAGTCGCTGGAGCCTTGGTAGCGCGCCGTGTGATGGAGAACGCCTCGCGCCCGGTCGGGCGAAATCACACCCAGTGCCGGCCCGCGCAGCCTCGCATAGCTTCCGCCTTCCGCCTTCCTCCTTCCGCCTTGGGCCTCCAGCAGGTCAGCCCGGCACGGGGTCGGGCGTCGGGGCGGTCTCGCCACGGCGGAAGACGATGCGCTTGGCCTTCGGCTCGCCCTCGGCATCCACGATGATGACCGCGCCAGGGCCGAACTCGCCGCGCAGCAGGGTCTCGCCGAGCGGATCCTCGACCAGGCGCTCGATGGCGCGGCGGATCGGACGGGCGCCGAACTTGGGATCGAAGCCCTCTTTCAGCAGCAGCTCGACGCCGGCCTCGGCCAGGGTCAGGGTGATGCCCTGCTCGGTCATGCGCTTGGCGACCTTGTTGAACTCGAGCTGCACGACACTCTTGAGATCGTCGCGCTCGAGCGGGCGGAACACCACGATGTCGTCGAGGCGGTTGAGGAACTCGGGCCGGAAGTGGTCTTCCATGGCGCGCTGGTAGGCCTTCCGCGTGGCGCCACGGGCGTAGGTCTCGCCCACGTCCTCGCCGGTCTGGAAGCCGAGGCTGCCGGCCTCGTTGGCGCCAGCCGCGCCGACGTTGCTGGTCATCACCACGATGGTGTTGCGGAAATCGACCGCGCGACCGTAGCTGTCGGTGATGCGGCCCTCTTCCATGATCTGCAGCAGCAGATTGAACACATCGTGGTGCGCCTTTTCGATCTCGTCGAACAACACCACGCTGTAGGGCCGGCGACGCACCTTCTCGGTGAGTTGGCCGCCCTCCTCGTAGCCGACGTATCCGGGCGGCGCGCCGACCAGGCGGCTGGCGTTGTGCTTCTCGCCGTACTCGCTCATGTCGATCTGGATCAGCGCGTCCTCGCCGCCGAACATGAATTCAGCCAGCGCCTTGCACAGCAGCGTCTTGCCGACGCCGGTGGGCCCGACGAACATGAACGAGCCGGTCGGGCGCTTGGGATCCTTGAGGCCGCTGCGCGAGCGCCGGATGGCACGGGCGATGGCGGTGATCGCGTCGTGTTGCGAAACCACCTTCTTGTGCAGATGGTCTTCCAGCGCGAGCAGGCGCTTGGCCTCGCCCTGGTCGAGGCGGGTCACCGGCACGCCGGTCATCGAGGCGACGACCTCGGCGATGACCTGCTCATCGACCGTGCCGACCGGTTCCTTGGCCTGTTCGGCGGCCTTCTTCTTCAGATCGACCAGTTCCTTCTTCTTGCGCTCGGCGCGGTCGCGGAAGTCGGCGGCCTTCTCGTAGTCCTGGTTGAGCACGGCCTCGCTCTTGGCCTTGTCGAACTCGCGGATCTGCGTCTCGACCTCCTTGAACTGCGGCACCTTCGAGCTGGCCTTGAGGCGCAGGCGGCTGCCCGACTCGTCGATGACGTCGATCGCCTTGTCGGGCAGGAAGCGGCCGTTGATGTAGCGTTCCGACAGCTTGACCGCGGCGACGACCGCCGCGTCGGTGATCTTCACGCGGTGGTGCGTCTCGTACTTGTCGCGGATGCCGAGCAGGATCTTGACCGCGTCCTCGCTGCTCGGCGGATCGACGATGATCTGCTGGAAGCGGCGCTCGAGCGCGCCGTCCTTCTCGATGTACTTGCGGTACTCGTCCAGGGTGGTGGCGCCGATGCACTGCATCTCGCCGCGCGACAGCGCCGGCTTCAGCACGTTGCTGGCATCGATCGCGCCCTCGGCGCCGCCGGCGCCGACCAGGGTGTGCAACTCGTCGACGAAGAGGATGATGTTCTTCGCCGTCTTGACCTCCTTCATCACCGCCTTGATGCGCTCCTCGAACTGGCCGCGGTACTTGGTG
>JAIFND010000165.1 GCA_020047915.1 bacterium
CTGCGCGAGGTCCTGGACGCCGCGACCCTGGATGACATCAGGCCGGTGCTGCGCCGGCTGGTGGACGCCGCGACCAGGGATCTCCCCCCGCTCACCGAGCGCGGCACCTACGGCAAGGCCTTCCAGCAGGTGATGAACCTGTGGCGCCAGGATGAACGTGCCAAGGCTTTCGTCTTCTCTCGGCGCCTGGCACGCATCGCCGCTGAACTGATGGAGGTCGATGGCGTCCGCCTGTACCATGACCAGGCCCTCTACAAGGAGTCCGGCGGCGGTCCCACACCGTGGCATGCCGACCAGCACTACTGGCCATTGGAGGGCGACCGCACCATCACCCTGTGGGCGCCCTTGCAGGCCACCCCGCTGCCCATGGGACCGCTCGCCTTCCTGCCTGGCAGCCAGAACCTGGACCTCGGCCGCGACTTGGCGATCTCCGACGAAAGCGAGGCCGAGATCGGACGCCGCGTCCGACTGAGCGATCTGCCGGTCGATGAGGAGGCCTACGATCTCGGCGAGGTCAGCTTCCACTCCGGCTGGACCTTCCATCGCGCCACCGCCAACCGCAGCGCGGCGCCACGCGAGGTCATGACGATGATCTACTTCGCCGATGGCACCTGCCTGGCCAAACCGCGCAACCAGGCCCAGGCCAATGATCAGGCCGCCTGGATGCCCGGCGCGCAGATCGGACAGCCGGTCGCCACCGAATTCAACCCGCTGCTGTGGAGCCGGTCATGAACCAACCCACCCTTCCTCGCCCCGACATCGAAGCCCTGCTCGCACTGCTGCGCGGCGAGGATCCCGGACGCCCGGTGCAGTTCGAATTCTGGCTCAACGACCGCCTGGAGCGTCGCCTCGCCCCGGACCTGGATAGCGCCGATCCGATCACCAGGCGGATGACGGCCTATGCCCGGGGTGGCTACGACGTGGTGCCGATGGTACTGTCCGACTTCGCCTTCCCGCGGCGGACGCAACAATCCGGAGCGACCATTTCGCAGAATGCCTATGCCATGATCACCGACCGCGCTGCATTCGAAGCCTATCCGTGGCCCGATCCGGACGCAGCCGATGAACGGAACCTGACCCAGGCGGTCGCTGCTCTGCCGCAGGGCATGGGGCTGGCCGCGGTGGCGCCGGATGGCGTGTTGGAGAACGTCACCGAACTGGTCGGGTTTGAACGGCTGTGCGAGTTGACCATGGATGATCCCGATCTCGTGGACGAGATCTTCGCGGCGGTGGGCAGCCGGATTCTGCGCTACTACCAGCGCATGCTGCGCTGCCCCCAGGTGCGCATCGTGATGGGAAACGACGACTGGGGTCACAAGGGCGGCACCATGCTGTCGCCGCGCATGATGCGCCGCTGGGTGCTGCCGTGGCACGAGCGCATCGTGGCCGAAGCGCATGCCGCCGGACGTCCGGCCATCCTGCACAGCTGCGGCCGGGTCGCGCCGCTGATGGACGAGGTGATCGACGGCCTGCACTACGACGGCAAGCACAGCCAAGAGGACGTCATCGAACCGGTTGAGGAGGCGATCGGCCGCTGGGGTTCGCGCATCGCCATCATAGGGGGCATCGATGTGGATTTCCTGTGCCGGGCCGGCGCCGATGCCGTCCGTGCCAGGGCCGAGGCGCTCCTGAGGACCACCGCCGGACGCCGATACGCTCTGGGCAGCGGCAACAGCATACCCGGCTACGTACCGGACGAGGCCTGGGCGGCGATGGTCGGTCCGGCCCTTGAGCGGCGTGGCCTGGAAGTCCGCCTGAGCGCCGCCTGAAGGTTCAGCCCCACGGCTCGGGCAGGGCCGTGTGCATGCGCTCGGCCTGGCGTGGTTCGGCCATCAGCGGGGCGACGGCGTCCTTCCACGCCAGATAGTGCGCCGTCTGCTGGTGGGCGGTGAAGGCTGCCTGGTCTAGATACACCTCGTAGAGATAGAAGCGCAGCGGATCGGCGGCGTCGCGCAGCACGTCGAAGCGCAGGTTGCCCGGCTCGGCGCGGGCGCCGAGGTGGTTGGCGCGGGTCAAGGCGAGGAAGGCGTCGGCCTGACCGGCGACGACGCGGATGCGGACGAACAGGGCGTACATGGGGCCTTTCAGCGGGAGCGCAGGGCGGTGCCGACGCGCAACAGGAAGGCGGCGTCGGGAGCCTGCCAGGGGCGGAACTTTTCACGCTTGCCCTCGCCCAGCACCGCGAACAGGGCGCTGTGCAGGCCGAGGCGGCTGGCGGCATCGTCGTCGATCAGCTCGGTCGAGTCGGCGGGACTCATCTGGAAGAGGATGCGCAGGTCGAAGTCGCGCAGGCTGCGGCGTGGCAGCGAACGCTGTACACTGGCCAGCGAATCGCACCACACGGCGACATGGATGCCGTTCTCCGGACCCTGCGACAGCAGCTTGGCGAAGCGCTCGGCCGGCGGATCGCCGGCGCCGCGCTCGAAGGGCGCGTCGTCGTCGGGACGCAGGGCACGCAGGCGCTGCAGCGCGTTGACCACCAGCAGCACCGGCAGACGGACGCCCTCAGCGCCGGTCTGCCGCGCCTCGCACAGGCCGCACACCTCGTCGAGGCAGGCCGGTACCTCGCGGCCGCCGTAGCGCACCAGGCGGTGCGGCAGGGCGGCAGCGAGGGCGGCCCACAGGGTGGCGAAGGGCCCGTCGGCATCCTCGCCATCAAGGGCCAGGATGCGTACACCGTCGGGCGGCAGGTGCAGCGCGAGGCCGAGGCCAAGGCCGGCGAGGGTGGCGATGGCCCCCTCCTTGTGCTGGCCGACCAGCAGCAGGTTGCCACCCGAGGCGGCCGGGAAGGTGAGCTCAGCGGCGCCACGCAGAGAACTCGACTGGCCGAGCAGGGCGGCGACGCGGCGGTCGGGAGCGGCAGCGAGCAGCGCGGCGATACCGGGATCCTCGTCAAGACGGGCCGGGGCGTCGCCGGTGAACACCACGGTGGGCGAGCCGGGCGCCCAGCCGTCGCCGGAAGCCAGGCCGGGGAGCGGGCGCAGCAGGTCGGCACGCACCGCGTCGGACAGCCAGCACACCTGGAAGGGGCTGTTGCCCTCGGCCATGCCGGCCTGGTCGTTGTAGATCGCCTCGCCGGGCCGGGTCAGCAGGCGTACCGCGTCGTTGTCCTCGTGCAGCAGCAGGTGCGCGTCGGCCTCGTTGCACGGCAGCACGATGCGCACGCCCATCTGGCCGAGGCTGCTCTTGGCCAGGCTGTAGCTGCCGGACAAGGTCTGCGAGCCGAGTACGATATGCACACCGAAGGCGCGGCCCTGGCGCACGAAACGATCGAGGAGCAACGCCGCATCGCGGGCGATGGTGTCATCCTCGGTAAAAAACTCCTGGAACTCGTCGATGAGCAGCAGCACGCGCGGCAGCACCTCGCCGCCGCTGGCGCGATGCGCGGCGAGATCCTGCACCCCGGCAGCACGGAACAGCTCGCCACGACGGTTCAGCTCGCCGTCCAGGCGCTTGAGCACCGAGAGGCCGAACTCGCGGTCGCTTTCCACTGCGATGACTCGGGCATGCGGCAGCTTGAGCTGCGCGTAGGCCTGGAACTCGACGCCCTTCTTGAAGTCGATGAGATGGACCTCGAACTCGCGCGGGTGGCACCACAGCGCGGCGCTGGTCACCAGGACATGCAGCAGGGTGGACTTGCCCGAGCCGGTGCGGCCGCCGATCAGCACATGCTGGGCGGTGCCGCGGCCGAGTTCGAGGTACTGCAACTGCCCGGCGCCGCGCAGCCCGATCGGAATGCGCAGCCGGTCGGCGGTGGAGACCGACCAACGTTGGCCAGTGGGCGGCGCGAGGGCGGTGAACGGCACCTCGACGCGGTGCGCGCGCACGGCGGCGGCTCCGGCCGCACTGGCCAGGCGGGCGGCGGTGGCCGCAGGCGGCAGTCCTTCGGGCGCGAATTTCCAGCCAGCGAAGGCCGGGTGATCGGGAATCAGCGCCCCGTCCTCCTCGCGCAGGACCAGTTCGGCCTGCTGGACCAGCGCGGCGTCGATGGCCGGCGACAGGCGCACGCGCTGGTCGTGGTGCAGCAGGACATGCACGCCGCAGCGCGCCCCGGTGCGTAGTAGCACGGCCAGGCGCTCTTGGGCGCGCTCGGTGAAGCCCGAAGGGAAGTCGGCGATGGCGACTAGGCGGACCGCCTCCTGCAGTTCACCGGCCTGCGCGTTGTAGGCGACGATGTCCTCGAAGCGGCCGCGCAACCGCGTGCGGATGACCGCCTCGACATGCGCGCACAGGTCGTCGAGGGCGCGGTCGATGCGCTCGGTGTCGGTGGCGACACCGCCGGGCAGGACCGCTTCGCCGTGATCGGCGAGGCCGAGCAGCGGTGCGAAGCCCTGGCCGAGGCCGACCGGATCGATCAGGGTCAGACGGATGCCGGCCGGCGGGGCGGAAACCAGGGCGCGCAGCAGCGACTGACAGATCAGCTCGATCGCGGCCGGGCGGCAACCTGCCGCGCTGCGCACCAGCAGGCAGCTGGAACGCGGAAAGCCGAGCGCGACCGGCACGGCCAAACCGGTGCCGCCGGCGGCCTGCGGATGCCGGGCCTGGCCGAGCGGCAGACCAGCGGGCCAGGAGGTGGACGGTTTCCAACCATCCCACGCCGGCGCCTCCCAGGCGGGATGTTCGATCCGGCTGCGCTCGGCAGCGGCCGCAGCCACCGTCTGGACCTCGGCGATACGCTGCGCGCTGATGGTGGCGCAACGATCACGCTCGGCCTCCCAGACGCGATCGGCCTCGGCGATGGCACCGCTGACAACCGCCTCGGCGGCACCGGCACGCGTGGCGACCTCGGCGCGCTGTGCCTCCGCTTGCCGACGCGCCTGTGCTCCAGCCGCCAGGGCAGACGGCTCGATCGCGACCTGCACGCGCGCGCGCAGGCGTGCTTCACGCTCGCGGACGCGGGCTGTGATCTTCTCGGACTCGGCCCTGGCCTTGGCTTGACGCTCTTCGGCCGATTCTGCGGGTTCGGGGCTGACCTTGGCTGGGGCCATGGCCAGGCGCTCGATCGCGGCGGCGCGCTGGCCCAGGTCGGCGAGGGCAGCCAGGAGCAGATCGAGGCGGCCGGCCAGAGGACGGCGCAGCACCAGCACGACGACAACGACCACGACCTGGAGCAGTACCAGCGCAGCGACGGCCGCCCCGACGCCTCCGTCGAGCAGGAAGATCGCCAGCGCCGGCAGCGCCGCGAGCAGATGCAGGCCGATGCGGCCCGGTAGCCGGCGGCAACGGGCCGGAGTGCTGCTGACGATGCGCGCGAGGATGGCAGCCTGGCCGTCGCATTGCGCCGTCAGGCTATCGAGGGCGCGGGTCGCGTCGGTGCCCAGCGGTACTTCGCGGGCGGAAGCTTCTGCAGCCGCGCGCGGCATGGCACCCAGCCGCCCGGACTGCTGACGCAGTTCCGTCTCGAGCGCCTGGATGCGCTGGCGCACCGCAGCGAGACCGCGCAGCACCTCGCCGCGGCCGACCGATTGCTGGGCCAGGCGGTCACGCAGGACGGCGGCATCGGCTTGGCGGATCGCCTCCACCTGCCGCTCGAGCTGCTCGCGGGCCTCGCGCCGCAGACGCGTCGCGGCGGCGGTGATGCGCTCGAGACGTCGGGTGAGACGGGCGCGCTCGGCGGTGACGGCGGCTGCGGTACGGGCCTCGACATCGATGGCGGCGAGTTCGGCGCGCAGCGGAGCCTCGCCGCCACGGCCCTTCTCGGAAATGACCAGCCGACGCTGCTGCCAGGTCGACTCGGCGCTGGCCCGCTCGGTGGCCAGGCGGGCAAGATCCTGCTCCAGCGACACCAGCAGCGGTGCCAGGTTGTGGACACCATACTCGTTCACTGGCATGCGCGTTCCGCCTCGGCGCACAGCGCCATGAGTTCACTCAGGGCGCGCTCGGCATGCCGCGCGCGCCAGGTCAGTTGTTCGAGATGTTCACGACCGAATTCGTCGCGGGCCTGGTCGCGCCAGCCGTTCTCGGTGGCATGCCAGGCCTCGGTCAGCTCGCGCGCGGCGCGTTCCAGCACGCCATTGTCGCCCTGCACGCTCATGCCGGGCCTCCACTGCGCTGCAGGTACTCGTCGATGCGGTCGAGCAGGCGTTCGAGTTGCGCGCTTGCCTTCAGTGACTGGTCGTGGATCGCCTGGTCGTGGTCGCGGCAGCGCGCCAGCAGGTCTTTGCCATCGCCATCGAGGCGGGCGGTCCACTTGACTATCGCCGCCAGCTTCGCCTCGACCTCCTCGCAGCGCCGCTGGGCCTTGAGCATGTCGCGACGCTCATCAATAGAGCTGGCGCGTTCGACCTGGCCACGCTGGCCCTTGGCGCGCACTTCATTCTCGGCGTCCAGCCACTTGCGCCGCGCCTCGGCATAGGCGTCCTGGCGGCGCAACAGCTCCTTCTTCCAGCGCGGGGCGAGTTCGAGGCGCAGGGTCTCCTGGGTGCGCGACAGCACATTCGGCGCGCTGGCCAGGGCCCCGGCGACCTGCTGCTGGAAGCGCAGCACGCGCAGGCGGAAGTCGCGGATGATCGTGGGATCGGCGAGATCGGCGGCGGCCATGCATCAACCCGAGCGCAGGTAGTCGCGGATCGCCTCGGCCTTGCGCGTCAATTGCGGCACCTGGCGTTCCGATTCTTCAAGGAACCTGCCATACACCCGGACCATCGCCTCGAAGCTCTCGGCGAAGCGCGCCTGCTCCTGGTCCTGCCAGCTTTCGCCCAGCCGTTTGAACTGGCGCTGCACCAGCGCGATCTCGTCGCGCGTGGTCTGGTTGAAGCGCTTGAGCGCGGCGACGAAGCGCGCCAGCTCTTCGGGATCGACGGCTGCTTTGGGCATGACGCCAGGGTAGCGGGGTGCGGCGCTGCCGCCATCGTCGGCTGTGGCGGCAGCAACAGCACCGCGTAGCATGCGTGGCGTGGATTCCCCCCAGGCACCGCTGCAATTGGGCTGCTGGAGCAAGCTGTTCATCGTCCTGATTCTGGGCGTGGCCGCCATTGCCGTGACGCTGGCCTTCTGGCTGCGCAGCACCGCAGATCTCGACGCTGAACGGGCGCGGGCGGTGGCGCTGGGGGTGGAACTGGATTGGGAGAAGTTGGGAGTGACGGGGGATCGCAGCGTACAGCGGCGGACGTTGGATGAAGTCGCCAAGATCGCAGAACGGGCGAAGCCATATGATGGGTCGTCGTATGAGTGGGAGAGGGATCCGTGGCGTGCATCGGCCCCAAGCGACCTGGCGGGCTGGAACAGTGGGGTCGATGTGGATCTCGATGCCGCCATAGACCGGCTGGACGGCATCCCTGCGCTCCAGATCGCCCCAGGTGAAATTGCGGCGGCGCGGCTCAGCCATAATGCCAAGCGGTTCGTGCGTGGGTTCGATGATTGGCAGCGCCTGAACACCTACGATGCCGTACATGTGCTGAAACGACGCTCGCTGATCGCCACGGGGGACATGTCAGCCCTGGCCGACCGCCTGGTCCGCTTGGCAGGCAGCGGGCCGAACCTGCACTCGATCTGGGGTTCTTTTTCCGCCTCCGAGGCCTTCATCAACCATGTCCTGCGCCATCGGGACGCCTTGGATCCGCGCCTGACCGCGGCCCAGGCCCGCCAATTGGCAGCCAGCTTGGAAAGCCAACTGCTCGTCGTGGTGCGCTGTGGGCCGGCCTTCTGGGAAGGAGCCTTGAGACTGCCCTGTGAGGAGGTCCTGCGTGCCTGGAACCTCCGACTCCCAAGCCTCATGCAATACAGGTCTCTGCAGGATCTCTTTCAGCGCAGCGGCCGTCGGGCGGTTTTGGCGCGAGCCATCGATGCCGCCGCCTGGGTCGGGGTCAATGGCCTACCTCAGACTCCTGCCCAGGTCGAGGCGATGAGCCCTGGTTGGCCGCAGATGACACCGTGGCGGGTCTTGCGCGACCTGTACGGAGCCACTGTTGACCCGGGTGGATGCGCACACTGCGCGGGACGCCAGGTCGGTCAGGTGCACTCCCTCACCGTCAAATGGTTACGTCAGCGTGCCTACCTGCTGCTGCTGGCCGCCGACTTCGACGGCAGCGCCTGGCCGTCCGACCCAGGCGATTCGGCAGGCGGCACTCTGCGTCCCATCCTGCGAGATGGCCTGGTGATCGGCGCCTATTCGTTCGGTGCCGACATGCGCGACGATGGTGGATTGACCAGAGTGGACTGGTGCTTCCCCCTGCGCGCCCCCCTGGGTTACCCACGCGCCGCCGATCCGCCGAAGATTCCGTGATCGGCAATCTGGGAGCGCAAGCTTCAGCCTGCATGCGGGTGGAATCCATTGCCCCGGGCAGGTTGACGCCTGCGCTCCCAGGTTAGGCGAAGGCTGCCGCTCCGAACAGGCGCGCCATGAGATCCAGCGCCACGTCCTGGGTCAGTTCCGGGCGCAGGAACAGCACCAGCACCGGGCCATCCGGCTGGACGTGGATGATCTCGGGGAGCTTGGCCTGGACCAGTTCCTTGGGCATCTGCCCCTTGAGGTGCAGGCGCATGCGGCGGTCGCCGACGTCGATGCGCAGGATGCCGAGCTGGCGCAGGCGCAGGCGGATCGCCTTGATGCGGAACAGGCGCAGGACCGGCTGCGGCAACTGGCCGAAGCGGTCGCGCGCCTGACGGAAGGCGTCGTCGAGATCGCTGGCCTTGCGTGCGCGGTCGATCGAGCGGTGCAGCTCGAACTTGAGCTGGGTGGCCTCCAGCCAGTCGTCGGGGATGTAGGCGTCGAGCTGCAGGCCGATCACCACCTCGCCGGAACCGCCGGCGGTCAGCTTCGGCGCCGCTGACGGCGCGAGGCCGGCCGCCGTCTCGGCCTGGTTCCTGGCCTTGGCAACGGCCTCGGTCAGCAGGCGGGTGTAGAGCTCGTAGCCGATGGCGTCGATGGTGCCGGTCTGCTCGGCTCCCAGCAGATTGCCGGCACCACGCAGTTCGAGGTCGCGCATCGCCAGCTTGAAGCCGGCACCGAGTTCGGCGTATTCCTGGATCGCGCTCAGGCGTTCGCGCGCCTCCTCGCCGATCTCGCGCTTGGGCGGGGTGAGGAAGTAGGCGAAGGCCTGGCGGGTGAAGCGGCCGATGCGTCCACGCAACTGGTGCAGTTCGGCCAGGCCGAAGCGCTGCGCGTCGATGACGAACAGGGTGTTGGCGTTGGGGATGTCGATGCCGCTCTCGATGATCGAGGTCGAGATCAGGCAATCGACCGCCTTGGTGCGGAAGGCCTCCATCGCGCGCGCGATGCGCTCCTCTTCCATCTGGCCGTGCACCACCTCGGCGCGCAGCTTGAAGCCATGCTTAGCGGCGAGCTGCTGCAGGCGCCAGGCGGTGGCGTCGAGATCGGCGATGCGGTTCTGCACCACGAAGAGCTGGCCCTCGCGCTCCAACTCGCGCACCACGGCATGCGTCACCAGCTCGTCGTCCCACGGGCAGACGCGGGTCTCGACCGCGAGGCGTTCGGAGGGCGGCTCGGCCAGCACTGAGATGTCGCGCAGGCCGAGCATCGAGAAGTGCAGGGTGCGCGGGATCGGGGTGGCCGACAGGGTCAGCACATCGACGCCGTGGCGCAGGCGCTTGAGCGCCTCTTTGTGCTTCACGCCGAAGCGGTGCTCTTCGTCGACGACCAGCAGGCCGAGGTCCTTGAATGCGAGGTGCGGGGTGAGCAGGGCGTGGGTGCCGATCAGCACATCGACCGAGCCGTCGGCGGTGCGTGCCAGGACGTCCTTGGCCTCGGCTCCGGTACGGAAGCGGTCGAGCCCCTCGACCACGACACCGGCCTCCTTCATGCGCGCGCGGAAGCTTTCGAGGTGCTGCTCGGCCAGGATGGTGGTCGGCACCAGCACCGCGACCTGCTTGCCGGCCTGTACCGCCTTGAACGCGGCGCGCATCGCCACCTCGGTCTTGCCGAAGCCGACGTCGCCGCACAGCAGACGGTCCATCGCCACCGGGCGCTCCATGTCGGCCTTGATCTCGCGCACCGCCGACAACTGGTCGGCAGTCTCCTCGAAGGGGAAGGCGGCCTCGAACTGGCGGATCTCGGGGGTGTCGGGTGGGCTGGCGAAGCCGCCGGCGGCGATGCGCGCCGCCTGGTTCTGCAGCAGCTCGCCCGACATGTCGGCGACCGCCTTCTCGGCCCGCGCCTTGGCCGCGCTCCAGGTCTTGCCGCCGATGCGCGTCAGCTGCGGTTCGCGCCCACCGGCACCGACATACTTCTGCACCAGATCGATGGCCTCGACCGGGACGTAGAGCTTCGATTCCTCGGCGAACTCGAGGATGAGGAAGTCCTCCATGTAGCCGCGCTTCTCGAGCGTCGCCATGCCCTGGAATCGGCAGATGCCGTGCTGGAGGTGCACGCACAGGTCGCCACGGCGCAGGTCGGCGAGCGAGTCGAGGGGCGCGCCGCCGGCGACGCGGGCGCGCTTCTTGGCCGGGGCGCGTTCGGCCAGCTCGTAGTCGTGGACCGCGATCAGCCCGGTGGACAGGTCGCGCCAGCCGCCCGAGACGCGGCCGGTGACCACCTCGACGCGCGACTCCTGCCCGGCGTCGCGGACATGGGCGCGCATCTCCTCGGCCGCCTCGTCGGAACGCGCCAGGATCAGCGCCCGGCCCTCCGGCACCTCGCCGAGCAGGGCGGCGAGTTCGGCCAGGCCCTTCCGCAGATCACCCCGCAGGCGCTCGACGCCGACCGACTCGCCATCGAGCGAACCGGCCTCCAGCTGGCGGGCCAGGCGCACCTCGACCCGGCCGTGGTCCTTGGGCAGCCGGGAACGCAGGCTGACGTCGCCGAGCACCGCCACCGCTCCCGGCGGCAGCTGGCTCCACAGTTCGCGCGTGGCAAGGCCGATGCCAGGGGCGGCCAGCACCGCCTCGTCCACCCGGCCGGTCGATTCCTGGCTGAACGGATCGAAGCGGCGGATCGAATCGACCTGGTCGCCGAAGAATTCCAGGCGCAGCGGCTGCTCGCCGATGAACGGGAAGATGTCGAGAATGCCGCCACGGATCGCCACCTCGCCGCGCGCCTCAACCGTGCTGACCATGCGGAAGCCGCCCTCGACCAGGCGCTCGGCCAGGGCCTGGGGGTCGTGGGTCTGGCCGGGGCGCAGCACGCGGGAACGGGCGACCGTCTCGGCCAGGTCGGGCACCGGCTGGGTGGTGGCGGCCGGGCTGGCGATCAGCCACGCGCCGTTCGAGAAGGCCTCGAGGGCGGCGGCGCGGCGCTGCCAGCCGGCGGCGTCGGCGCTGGCCTCGTCGTCGGCGGCGAAGCGTTCGAGCTCGGGTAGCACCGCGACGCTGACGCCCAACTCCTCGAGGTCCTCGGCCAGGCGCTGCGGGTCATGGGTGACAGTGATCACCGGGCGCACCCCGGAGGCGGCCAGCAGCACGGCCGGCAGGGCGCCATGGCAGGCCCCGACCGTACATGCACGGCCTTCCCGCAACGCCCCGGCCAGAGCCTGGGCGCGGGAGTCCGCAGCGTAGCGATCGCGCAATGGGCGCATGGGGGGAGGGGTTGTGCCGCGCTGGCTGGCTCTTGCCACCGGGAAAACAGTCGCGCCAGGCACCAGAAGAGGTGTGGTTGACCGGGGGCACGGTGCGCTAGGGTGCGCGGCTTGGAACCGATGGTGCATCCCTCCCGCGTCGCCGTCCTCGTCCCCGCCCGCCGGGCCAGCACCCGGCTACCCGAGAAGCTGCTGCTTGCCGAGCACGGCGAGCCCCTGATCGCCACCGTCGCCACGCGTGCAGCCCTGGCTTTCGGCCGCGACTCCGTGGTGGTGTGCGCCGACGACCAGGCCCTGGTCGCGGCTGTTACGCCGACCGGTATCGCGGCACGCATGACCCGCCTCGACCACCAGAGCGGCACCGACCGCATCGCCGAGGTCGCAGCCGGGTTGGACGCCCAGATCATCGTCAATGTCCAGGGCGACGAGCCGGAGATGGACCCCGAGCACATCCGCTTGGTCGCTGGTCTGCTGGACAAGCACCCGTGGGCCGGCATGGCCACCCTGGCGGTTCCGGCCGGGGCCGAGGCGCAGGGCAATCCGAACCAGGTGAAGGTGGTCATAGGCAACGACCAGCGCGCCTTGTGGTTTACGCGCAGCCCGGCCCCCTTCGATCGCGACCGTGGCCTGGCCGCAGCCGCCACCCACCGCCACCTTGGCATCTACGCCTACCGGCGCGAGGTGCTACTCGGCTACGGCCGCCTGCCCAAGAGCCCGCTCGAAGATCTCGAGCGCCTCGAACAGCTGCGCGCCCTGGCCAACGGCATCGGCATCGCCATCGCCGTCGTCCCGCATGCGACGCCCGGCATCGATGTGCGCGCCGACTACGACGCATTCCTCTCCCGCATCACGAAACGCTAAACGCGAAGACCACCAGCCATGACCAAGCGCGACGGCCCCACTCGACACATCTTCATCACCGGCGGCGTCGTCAGCTCGCTGGGCAAGGGTATCGCCACGGCATCGATCGGGCGCATCCTGGTCAACATGGGCTTCTCGGTGCGCATCCAGAAGCTCGACCCCTACCTGAATGTCGATCCGGGGACGATGAACCCCTTCCAGCACGGCGAGGTCTACGTCACCGATGACGGCGCCGAGACCGACCTCGACCTCGGCCACTATGAGCGCTTCCTCGGCACGCCGTGCTCGAAGCTGTCGACCGTGACCAGCGGGCGCATCTACCAGACGGTGCTGAACAACGAGCGCGCCGGCAAATACAACGGCGGCACCGTGCAGGTGATCCCGCATGTCACCGACGAAATCAAGAAGCACATCCGGGCCCTGCACGCGCCCGATGTCGATGTCGTGATCAGCGAGATCGGCGGCACGGTCGGCGACATCGAAGGTCTGCCCTTCATGGAAGCGGTGCGCCAGTTCCGCCACGAGGCCGGCCGCGAATACTGCTGCTGCATCCACCTGGCCTACATCCCCTACATCAAGGCCGCCGGCGAGATCAAGACCAAGCCGGCCCAGCACAGCGTGCAGAAACTGCGCGAGATCGGCATCATCCCCGACTTCCTGCTGTGCCGCGCCGAGAAGGCGTTGGGCAAGAGCGTGAAGGACAAGCTGGCGCTGTTCTGCAACGTCGATCTCAACAACGTCATCGACCTCGTCGATGTGCCGACCTCAATCTACGAGGTGCCCCAGGTGCTGATGCGCCAGGGCATGGACGAGCTGCTCGCCAACCGCCTGCGCCTGCCCAAACGCACCTGCGACATGCACGCCTGGGATCTGATGGTCGGGCATATCAAGAAGCCCAAGGACACCGTGCGCATCGCCCTGGTCGGCAAGTACATCGACCACCAGGATGCCTACAAGTCGGTGACCGAATCCATCGACCACGCCGCCTACGCGCACCTGCTCAAGGCCGAGATCGTCCGCCTGGAAAGCGAGTCGCTGGAGTCGGACGACTGGAAAAAGCAGCTGGAGGGCGTCGACGGCATCCTCGTGCCAGGCGGCTTCGGCAAGCGCGGCTTCGAGGGCAAGCTGCGCGCCATCCGCTATGCCCGCGAGACCGGCATCCCCTACCTCGGCCTGTGTCTGGGCATGCAGGCGGCGACCATCGAATTTGCGCGCAACGTCCTTGGCCTCGAGCGGGCTAACTCGACCGAGATGGACGAGAAGACGCCGCATCCGATCATCGTCCCGATGGAAGCGCAGAAGGAGTTCATCAACGCCGGCATCCTCGGCGGCACGATGCGCCTGGGCGCCTACACCTGCACCCTGCCCAAGAAGACCAGCAAGGCGGCCAAGGTGTACGGCGGCGTGGACAGCGTCAGCGAACGCCACCGCCACCGTTACGAATTCAACAACGCCTACCGCGCCCAGTTCGAAGCGGCCGGTCTGGTGTTCAGCGGCGTGTACATTCCCGACGCGGCCAAGCCCGAACAAAGCCTGGTCGAGATCATCGAACTGAAGGACCACCCGTTCTTCATGGCGACGCAGGCGCATCCCGAATTCAAGAGCAGCCCGGTCAAACCACACCCGCTGTTCCGTGGATTCCTGGGAGCGGCCTACAAGCGCAAGCGTGGCGATGCGGCTGGCAGCAAGAGCGAAGTCGGACTGCCGCCGGTCTAATTTTCGACGACTTCCGAGAGCTTGTCGAAGCCGGCCAAGTTGAGAGCACGACGGTTCACCGCCGACGGGCAGATGATGCGGGTGCCGCCGCCGTGGAAGCGCGTCTGCACCGCGATGTAGCCGATCAGGGTGAGTTCGAGAGAGGACACGACGCGGCAGTCGGACAGGTCGATATGCGTGCGACGGACCTCGGGACATTTGGTCAGCGCGAGGATCAGTTCGTAGGCCTGGGTCGAGAGGAAGGCCTCTTTGACCTTGGAGATCCGATAGGTCAGGATCCCGTCGCTGAAGTTGGCGGCGACGATGTTGCCCGAGCCGTGACGGGTGATTTCCTCGTTGAGGGCCGCTACCCGTGCGTCCATGCTGTCTAGTTAGGGGATAAGAGCCGCGTGGAAAGCGCCAATATCGCTGCGAGAACAAACACGGTGAGTACGCCGCGCGCGAAGAGGATGAAAAACGAAGGAATGTTTTCGGCTGGATGCCGAAGCAGACGATAGACCGCGAGTTGGACAAAGCCGAGGATGACACCGCCCACAACCGGGGCGAAGAACATCAGGAGCAGGGCGAGGATGGGGGTCATGGGGGCTTGGGAGCGCAGGCTTCAGCCTGCAGGCGTTGGGGGCGGCTGGGTGACCGGCTGCCATACGGCGTCACCTGCGCGGGGCGGGAG
>JAIFND010000018.1 GCA_020047915.1 bacterium
ACTACAACGGCCACAGCGGCCGCGTGACCACCATCCTGCAGGGCATCGTCGGGGCGGTGTCCGAGGGCACCAACATCCAGGTCGGCAGCGGGGCCGGCCCGGCCGGTGAAAGCACCGCCGGTTTTGGTTGTCAGTGGATCATCCCGCTGACCAGCCCCAAGGCGATCATCGCCGTGGTCGGCCTGTCGCCGCAGCTCGAAGGCGAGGAGGGCGACGCCGCCGCCGCCGAGGCCGCCGGCGACCGCATCCGCATCGGCCTGCCCGGCCAGCAGGAGGCCTGGCTGCAGGAACTGAAGAAGCGCGGACTGCCGCTGGTCGTCGTGCTGACCGGCGGCTCGGCGATCAGCTGCCCGTGGGTCGCCGAACACGCCGACGCGGTGCTTCAAGTGTTCTATCCGGGCTGCGAGGGCGGCGACGCCGTCGCCGACGTCCTCTTCGGCGCAGCCAACCCCGCGGGCCGCCTGCCATTCACCGTGCCGCGATCGGTCGAGGACCTGCCGCCATTCACCGACTACGCCATGCGCGGCCGCACCTACCGCTTCGCTGAGCGCGAGCCGCTGTGGGCCTTCGGGCATGGGCTGTCCTACACCTCGTTCCGCTACTCCGGGGCCAAGCTGTCGCACAAGGCCATCGCCGCCGGTGACGGCGTCAGCGTCAGCGTCAACGTGACCAACAAAGGACGCCTCGCCGGCGACGAGGTGGTTCAGGTCTATGTCCGCGACGAGGAGGCGAGCGTGCCCGTCCCGCGTCTGCGCCTGGCGGGTTTTGCCCGCATCAGCCTCAAGCCGAAGCAGGCGAAGACGGTGGTCATCGCTATCGACCCGGCAGCCTTCCAGGCCCACCGCGACGACGGCAGCGTGTTCACCGAACCGGGCCGGTTCGCCATCTTCGTCGGCGGCAGCCAGCCCGACTTCGCCACCTGGGCCTACGCTCCTGGAGCGGGAGCGGCACTCCACCTGAGCCAGCGTTCCTGATCAGCAGCGGACGACGCGCACCTCGAAGGGGCCGAGGTGGCGCGGACCAGCCGGCAGCACCTCGCCGGTCAGCAGATCGGTACCGGCATCCGGCAGTTCGACCTCGGCGCCGGTGCCGTGCAGCTCGACCAGGACCCAGCCACGCTGCCCCTGGCCCGAGCGCGCCAGCACGACGGCCCCAGCCGTGCGCGTGAAACGGCGGACGCCGAGGGGTTCGAGCAGCATCTCGATGACCGGGCCGTAGAGATCCTTGCCCGGGGCCGCGATCATCACGATGCTGCCAGCCCCGACCCGCTGCCGGGTCAGCCAGGCTTGGCCGGCACCATAGCCGGTGGTGTAGCGGCCGAGGACCTCGGCGGTGCCGGCCTGCAGCGCCGCGCAGAAGCCGCTCAGCTTCACCGGACGTCCGGCGAGGTCGCCCTCGGCCGACATGCCGGCGGTCCACAGGCAGGTCGCCCCGAGATGCGCTTCAAGCAGGCCGAAGCCAGCGTCGGCCGGGGCCGAGCCGTGCCGATCGCGGATCGCGCTGACCGGCCCGACCACCCAGGTACCGCCGGCGCGCACCCACGGCAGCATGCGTTCCAGCGTCTCCGGCCACAGCACCGGCATCCACGGCGACAGCACGACGCGATAGGGCGACGGGTCGCCGTCCTCGGGCAGGCGGTCGAAGAGCCAGCCCTGGGGCAGCAGTTCCTGGTCGATGGCCCGCCGGTAGGTCCACTGTGCATCACCATCGCCCATCGGCGCGCCGCCGCGCCCGATATACTGCTTCGACGAGAAGGGGTCATGCACCGCGATCTCGGCAGGTGCGGCGGGACAGGAGGTCAGGAAGTCGCCGCAGCGCTCGACTAGATCGCTGACCCGGCGCACCTCGTCCCAGCCGAGCGCGGGCAGATCCCAGGCGGTGCGTAAGGCGCCGTGGCCCTGCTCCTGGCCGCCGCGATGCTGCCGCCAGTGCCAGTAGAGGAAGCCGGTGCCGCCGGCCCCGTAGAACAGCGCCGCTTCAGCACGCAGGAATCCAGCCGGCTTGAGCGGGCCGGGCGTCCCACCGCCGCTCTGGTTCGCGCTGGTCTCCATCAGCCACCACGGCTTGCCCAGGCCGCGCAGGATGGCGATGTTGTGCCAGTGGTTGCTGGCCACGTCGGCCCACCAGTAGCTGTCGGTGGCGGCGAAGTCGAGGCGGCGGAACAGGTCGGCGCTGCGCGTGCGTTCGAGCTGGATGTGGTTGTGGGTGATCGGGGCCGGGGAATGCACGCGTAGCGCGGCGGCCTGCGCCTCGACGAAACCTACGGTCAGGTCGGAATGGAACTCGCCCCAGGCCTGCATCAGTCCGGTGTGATGCGTACCGCCCGAAGTCCCGGTGGTGTGGCCAAAGGGGTTCTTGCCCGGCATCTGCACTTCAGCGAACGAAGCGTATTCCAGCGACCACACCCGCGTCTGCCAGGCGTGGTTGAGCGCTGCGATAGTGCCAAAACGCCGGCGCAGCCAGTCTCCCCAGGCCATCCGCGTCTCGACCGACCAGTCGCCATCGACATGGCAGTTCACCTCGTTGTCGATCTGCCAGCCAAGCAGGGCTGGATGACGGCCCCAGGCCTGGGCCATGACCGTGGCGATGCCGCAGGCCAGTTCGCGGAAACGGGTCGAAGCGTAGCTGCCATGGCCGCGCCCACCGTGACCATGCGACTGGCCATCGCGATCGACGCGCAATGCCCCGGGATAACGCAGGGCCAGCCAACGTGGCGGCGTGTAGCTGGGCGAGCACAGGATCGCGTGCAGACCATGCGCCGCGATGCGATCAATGGCCTGCTGGTAGAGCGTCAGATCATAATGCCCCTCGTCGGGCTCGAGGGTACTCCAGCAGGAGTCGCCCAGGCGCACCACGCTGAGACCGCGTTCGCGCATGCGCTCAAGATCGGCGTCGATGCGCTCCGGGGCAAGTTCGGGATACCAGGAGACGCCGTGCCAGAGACGGGAAGACGGGGTCGGTTGCATAGCCTCTTCTTTCAACGCGTGCAGGATCGCTCAAGGATGTCCGTCATTGCGTCAGCGAAGCTGGTTCCGCGAAGCTGCGCCAAGCGCCTTCAAGATTCAACGAGGCCGTCCTGCCGCTGACGAAGAGGATTGGGATGCGCTTGCGGTGGCGGGTGGGGTCGTAGTTGGTGAGGGATCCATCCTGATTCGTGGCAGCGCCTACCGAAGATAATGCAGGACTCGCCAGATTGCTGGGCCAAATGTGATGGTTGCCACTTTCGTTGCCGCACATGACCAGGCATCGGGTGTCCACATTCTTCACCCGGGTGGCAGGAAATCCCGGAACGTAGTCGGCGCTAACCCAGTATTCAGATCGTTTCCAGATGGGCGCACTGTTGGCATAGTAAAGCCTCGGATTCATCCCATAGCCCGTGTACCAGGCACTCGGCGCCGAATTGCGCATCCGGTACACTGGGCAGGACATCACCGGCTTGTCCCATCCCGTGATCTGGACCGAGGAGGATAAGGCGAGATCCTTATCGAGGAACGGGCTGACAAACCACTTCCACGGCAGGTCGGAGGGGTTCCCCGGATTGTCGAAGTTGCACGGCGGGATCATGCCGTCGCTATCCGCCACGTAGCCCTGGACAGCGATACCGATCTGGCGCAAGCCAGCCTCGCAGCGCGTCCGCTGCGCACTGTCGCGCACCATGGAGATCGCCGGCAGCAGCAGGGCGGCCAGCACGGCGATGATGGCAATGACCACCAGCAGTTCGATGAGCGTGAAAGCCTTCATGCCTTGCCCTTCCGCGCCACAGGTGGCGCAACAGTGGTGCCTGGATGCAACGTTGGCGGCAGCGCGACCGGACCACCTGGCTGTCCGGCGACACGTGCCAGGAGCTGATCGACCGCGGCCTGTCCGATCTCGCGCCACGGCAGCAGAACCGTCGTGAGATCGAAGGGGAATGTACGGATCACGGACATCTCGCCGACCGCGACGATCGACAGATCGGTCGGAATAACCAGTCCGGCCCGCATGGCGGCGCAAGCCAGGTTGAGGGCGTCGGCGTGGCTGTAGCAGACCACCCCGGTCGGCCGCAGCGCAGGATCAGCGAGCACGCCATCCCAGAATGGCGCGGTGCCACGATCGGGCGGTAGATGGTCGGGGGCGATGCTGCTGAACACGGCGCGACGGCGACAGGCTTCGCGCGCACCAGCCTGACGTCCGGCGGGAGATCCATGCCGCATGCCGGGCAGCGGGAAACCGGCAGCGAAGGCGATCCGCCGATGACCGGCCTCGAGCAGCACCCGTGCGGCCAACCGCCCGGCTGCGTGGTCGTCCGGACGCACCCCGGCCAGCGACGCATCAGCATTGATCCACACCGCCGGGACGGCAGCGGAGCCGAGGCGCCCAACCAGATCCTCGGGCAGACGGATCAGATGGTTGATGAGCACGCCGTCGCACGAGCGATTGCGCAGCGCGGCAGGCAGGTAGCCGGGATCCGCAAGCCGCTCCTCGCTCATACGGAACAGATGCAGGACGAGACCAGCCGCCTCGAGACGCTCCTGGATGCCATCGAGCAGTTCAGGCGGCAGATGGCTGCCACGCCGATCGGTACCCGAGATCAGGGCGATGCAGCCGTGACGCCCCGAGCGCATGGTGCGCGCCCCGAGGTGCGGACGGTACCCCAGGCGCTGCGCGGCGGCCCGCACCAGATCGATGCGCTGGCGGGTGCGCGCGCCGATGCGCACGATCCGGCCTGCCAGGATGCGCGAGACGGTGTTGAGCGGGATGCCCGTCTCAGCCACGATGTCCTTGAGAGTCGTTTCCCTGCCAGCCATTCCTTGAATATGGGAACGTTGCGATTACGGTCAAGCGATGCCGAAGACGCGCCTCCTCGGTCTCCTGCTGCTCGCCAACGTCGTCTGCGCTGGCGAGGCTTGGCTGGTCGGTGGCCCGCCCCTGCTGCCGGAGGCGGCTCCGGGCGCGCCCCGCACCATCGCCCTGACCTTCGATGACGGCCCGGTCCCCGGCGCCAGCGAGGCGCTGCTGGACGCCCTGCGCACGCACGGCTGGAAGGCGACCTTCTGCGTGCTGGGCAGCCAGGTGGCGCTGCATCCCGGACTGGCCAAGCGCATGCTTGATGAGGGCCACGAACTGGCCAACCACAGCTGGTCGCACCGCAAGCCCACCGAGTTGGATGAGCAGGCCTTGCTCGACGAGGTGCACCGGGCCACGGGCGCGATCGAAGCCGCGACCGGTCAGCGGCCGGCGCTGTACCGCCCGCCCTACCTCGCCCTGCGTCCCGAGCAGGGCGCCCTGATCAACCGCACCTGCGGCCTGCTCGTCCTTACCGAAACCTGGAACTGCCAGGATTGGCAGCGGCCACCGCCCGGAGCGGTGCGCGAACGCATGCTGTCCGGCATTCCCAACGGCAGCATCGTGCTGGCGCACGAGAGCTTTCCCCAGTCGGTGGCTGAGATGCCCGGCATCATCGCCGAACTGGCCGCGCGCGGCTACCGTTCGGTGACGGTCGGCCAGCTGCGCAACGCGGTGGACCAGCAGCCGTGACGTGCGCATCTGCAACGCCTGGTTGCGCAGGCCCCCCTCGCTCGATCCCGATCCGACCCATCATGGCGGCTCTGCCACCTGTGGAATCACGCCCATGACGCTCACCTCGCCCGCCCTGCCGCGCCACACCTGGACCCTGAGTCTGTTGCTGCTGCCGTTCCTGGTCTCCTGCACCGGCGAATCGGCACCAACTCCGCCAGCAGCCGTCCAGCCGGCACCCCTGGCTCCTGCTCCCCCGAGCAAACCGGCGCTGCCCCCGTCACCACCTGCCGCCCAGGCCGTGGCCCTGCCTGCTGGAACCGTGGCCGCCGGCAGTGAATCCGTCGAGCTGCAGTCGGTCACCCGCGCACGCATCTGCCTCAACGGCGTGTGGGCCTTCTGCCCGGCGGTCGGCGATGCCACCGCTATCGATGCCTCGACCTGGGGCTGGATCCGCGTGCCCGGCACCTGGAACGGCCGCCGGAACCTGCCCGGGCTGGTCGCCCAGGGGAGTGGCGCGGCGTGGACCGGTTTCGATGGCGCCAAGCTGGGCAAGGCGTGGTACGAGCGCACCATCGCCATCCCGGCCGATTGGGCGCAGCGAACGGTGATCCTCGATCTGCGCCGCATCTCGACCGACTCGCAGGTGTTCATCGACGGACGGCAGGTCGGTGCCACCACCTGGCCGGGCGGCGAGATCGACATCACCGCCGCCGTCGCCGCCGGGCGCGAGCACCGTCTGCGCGTGCTGGTCGCGGCGGTGCAGACCGAGGACAAGGTGCTGAACGCCATGGGCGTCGGCCAGAACACCCTGGTTGAAGCCAAGCTCGACAGCCGCGGCATCATCGGCGAGGTCTTCCTGTGCAGCCGCCCGGCCGGCGCCCACGTCAACGACGTGTTCGTGCAGACCTCGGTGCAGCGCAAGCGCCTGACCTGCGCGTTCGAACTCAGCGGCGCCTCGGCAGGTCCGCTGGAGGTCGTCGCCTCGGTGCGCGCGGGCGCGGCACCCGGCGGCGCCGAGGTCAAGCGCTTCACCGCCACGGCGCAGGCCGATGGCTCGGCGCGGCAGGTGCTGTCCACCGCCTGGGACTGGGCTGACCCCAAGCTGTGGGATCTCGCCCAGCCCAACCTCTACACCGTGCACCTGGCGGTGCGCGGCAAGGGCCTGGACGACACCTATGCGCAGCAGTTCGGCTTCCGCGAAATCCGCGTCGAGGGCAGGCGCATCCTGCTCAACGGCAGCGAATTCCGCCTGCGCCCGACCACCGCCATCCCGAGTGGGATCTACTCCTCGATCAACGGCCAGGTCGAAGCGATCGACATGGCGATCGACAGCATCCTTGAGGCCGGATTCACCATCGACGAGATGTGGCCCAACGATGAGACGCAGCGCGGCACCTTCACCTTCCGCGACCTGATCTGTGAACGCGCCGACCTCAAGGGTCTGCCGTTGATGGCCTCGACGCGTTCCGCATCGACCGTGATCCGCAGCTGGCCGCCGCCGATGCGCTGGAACGAGCCCGGGGTCAAACAGGGTTACGAGGAGGCCATGCTGCGGGAGATGCGCCGCATGCGCAACTCGCCCAGCGCCCTGATCTGGACCACCACCGCCAACGTCTTCGGCCACGTGGAGGACCAGGAGCCCCGGCGCATGGGCCGTAATCTGGACGACCCAGTGTGGACGGCCGAAGCGGATGACTGGAAGGCGCACATGCGCCGCGGCCAGGAGCTGTGCGACCTGATCACCAAGCACGATCCGACCCGTCCGGTGCTGGTGCATCAGGGTGGTCCGGTCGGCGACATCTACGCGATCAACAACTACCTCTGCCTCATTCCGCTGCAGGAGCGCGAGGAATACCCCTCGGCGTGGGCCGAGGGCGGCGACATGCCCTACTGCGCGATCGAGTTCGGCACCCCGCTGCACTGCACGATGATGCGCGGCCGCAACGGCTTCGGCGAGAACGTGGTCAGCGAACCGCTGGTCAGCGAGTTCTGCGCCGTCTATTTCGGCTCCGACTCCTATCGCATGGAGGCCCCGGACTACCGCGCGGAGCTGCGCTCCCGCTACCAGAAGGAGCAGACCTGGGCCAGTTGGCACTTCCGCCCGTCGCTCGATGCATCACCGGCCTTCCAGAAATTGCACGAGGTCTTCCTGACCAACACCTGGCGTTCGTGGCGCACCTGGGGCATCACCGGCGGGATGATCCCGTGGTCGAACGCACATGGCTATGAGGCCAAGCTGGGCCGCACCGCGCAGGCCGCCTGGACCCCGGGACGGCGTGGCACCTTCAGCGGCGATTTCCCAACCGCCGCCGCCCGCCCCTACAGCAGCGACGGCCAGGTGCTGCGGCCGGCCGGCCTCACCCTGCATGCGGTCAACGGTCCGACCCTGGCGTGGATCGCGGGTCCTGAACCGACCCGGGCCGATCCCGGCGCTTGGACCGCCAAGGATCACCTGCTGCGCGCTGGCGAAACCATCGCCAAGAGCGCGGTGCTGATCAACGACGGGCGCAGCGAGGCTCCGTTCACCAGCCGGATCCGCATCCTCGGGACCGATGGCACCGCGCTCGGCGGTGGCGAGGAACGCGGCACCCTGCGTATCGGCGAGATCCGCCGCATCCCGATCAGCGCGGTGATTCCTGCGGCGTCCAAGCCCGGGCAGGTGCGCATCGAACTCGAGGCCGAGATCGCCGGCCGGCGGCACAGCGATGTCTTCCTGGGCACCGTGGTCGCCCCGCCCGCCCCGGCCAAGGGCCGCCTGGCGGTGCATGATCCCGAAGGCCAGACCACGGCATGGCTGCGCAGCCTCGGCTATGAGTGCACGCCGTGGACCGGTGCTGCCGGCCTGCCGGTGGTGATCGGCCGGCGTGCGTGGTCGGCCGGACAACTGCCCGGCGACCCCCTCGCCTTCGTCCAGGGCGGCGGCCGCCTGTTGGTCATGGCGCAGGATCCGCAGTGGATGACCAGCTTCCTCGGCCTGCGCCTATCCTCCCACGTCTCCCGTCGGGCCTTCCCTATGCCCGGTGGCCCGCTGGGTGCCGACCTCGCTGCCGAGCTGATGCGCGATTGGCGCGGCTCGGGCGACCTGCTTGAAGCTTTCCCGGTCTATGGTGGCGATGACCGCCGCGCTCCCAGCGGAGCGCCCTACGCCGGCTGGCGTTGGGGCACACGCGGATCGATCGCCTCGGGAATGATCGAGAAACCGCACCTGTCGGGATGGCGTCCGCTGGTCGAAGGCGAATTTGATCTCGCCTACACCCCGGCCATGGAGCTGGATCTCGGCAAGGGCCGCGTGACCTTCTGCACCTTCGATCTTGAAGGGCGCGTATCCCTCGACCCCGGCGCCACGCAGGTGGCGAGCCGGATCATGAGCCAGGTCACCAGCGCCCCCCTCGCCCCGCGTCTGGCGACGCTCTACGTCGGCGATGACGCCGGAGCGGCGCTGCTGCAGACGCTGGGCGTGGTGCATGCGCGTGCGGCCGCCATCGATGCGACGAGCGGCCTGGTGATCGTCGGCGCAGGCGTGCCTGACAGCGCGATCGAGGCCGCCCTGGCGCGCGACGTACGGGTGCTGTGCCTGGCACGGCGGCAGGCGGAAGGGCCGCTCGGCCTGAAGCTGACCCGCAAGGATGACTTCCCCGGCAGCCTCGCCGTCCCGGCCTGGCCAGAGGCAGCTGGCCTCTCGACCTCAGACCTGCGCCGGCGCTGTGATGGACCGGCCTGGCTGATTGATGGGGCCGGCGCCGAGCTCGCTGGCGACGGGCTGCTCGCCCGGGTGGCACGCGGGCGTGGCATCGCCGTGGTCTGCCAGCTCGATCCGGAACTGCTTGAAGCCGACGCCAAGACCTACAACCGCTACACCCGCTGGCGCCAGCACCGCGCTATCGCCCAGTTGCTCGCCAACCTGGGCGCCAGCTTCGCCGCCGACACCCGCGCCCTGATCCCGTTCAGCAGTGAGGCCGGGCGTCTGCCCCTGGCCGGACCGTGGCAGGCGCGTTTCACCGCGCCGATGCCATCGGCCGTCAAGCCCGGCGAGCTCACGGATCCCGGGGTCTCTCCCGCCGCTGCCGCCGCCGTACGACCGGATGCCGGCGACGCCGGTTGGGAGGACATCAAGGCGCCCGGCATGCTGCCGATGCTCGCGAACCAGGACGGCGAGATCGTGGTGCGCCGCTGGATCGAGGTCGGAGCCGAACTCGCCGCCGGTGACCTGCAGTTGTCGCTCGGCGCCGTGGACGACTTCGACATCACCTACGTCAATGGCGTCGAGGTCGGGCGCATGGGCGCGGACAAGGCCGACACCTGGCGCACCAACCGCCTGTACACACTGCCCACGGGCCTGATCAAGCCCGGGCGCAACCTCATCGCGATCCGCATCTTCGACCACTTCGGCGGCGGCGGCTTCAACAGCGTGAAGAAGGACCTGTTTCTCGCCCGCCCGCCGATGGCGCCCCTGCCATCGCTCTACCATCCCGACTACCGTGCGGACTTCCCGCTCGGTGACGATCCCTACCGCTACTACCGCTGGTGAACCAGCCAGGAGAGCCCTGCCCATGCGTTCCATCCTCCTCGCCCTCGTGGCCCTCGCCCCCCTCGCCGCCGTCGAGAACGTCGCCGTCAATGGCGACTTCTCGGCCAAGAGTTCGCCCGGCAACTTCATCGGCTGGACCGTGTGGGGCGATCCCAAGCAGGTCTCGCTGGTCAGTGACGGTGACAACCGCTTCCTGCGCGTTGACACCTCGGGCAAGAAGTCCGATGGCGGCCTGATGCAGGAGATCGAACTGCGTCCTGACTGGTCCGCAGTCAAGATCAGCATCCGCATGCGCGTCTCGAAGATGGCACCGCCGACGGCCGACGACAAGGCGTTCAGCCGCCCCCTGTTCCACTTCCTTGTCCTCGATAGCGCTGGCAAGCCGACCGCCGGCCCCGGCGAGGGCCAGGCCCCGTGGAGCAAGTTCCTGGTCGAGGGCGACAGCGATTGGAAGACCTACACGGCGGTCAAGACCATCGCGCCCGGCTGCGAGATTCTCAAGCTGGAGTGCCGCGTCCTCGGCGCCCAGGCGATCGCCGACTACGACGACGTGGTCATCGAACCGGTGGTCAAGCAGCCCTGAGCACCGCCATCGGACGGCCAGCTACGCCTGGGGCAGCGACCTCAGCCTTGATTCCTCCGTTCGATATTCGGCGTTCGACGTTCGACGTTCGCCGTTTGAGACAGAGACGTTATAGGAACCGTCGGGTTCACCCTCTGGATGACATGAGACAGATGCCGGTATCAGGGATATCCTCTACGGAACACCGAACGTCGAACCCAAAGGGGCAATGTAGGCTCAGGTGACGTCTGAACCGGTACGCCGATAGGTTGCCGGCGGCAGTCCGTGCACGCGCCGGAACACCCGGCTGAAGCTGAAGCGGTCGCCGTAGCCCAGACCGCTGGCGATGTCCGCGATCGGCATGCGCGTGTGGCGCAACTGGTCTGCCGCCTGCAGCATGCGCAGGCGATCGTGGAAATGCTTGGGCGCCATGCCAAAGGCCGCGCCGAAGCCGGCGCGGAAGGCGCGCTCGCCCAATCCGCAGCGCTTGGCCATCGCAGCGATGGGCAGATCCCCAGCCAGGTGCTCGCGCATGAGGGCGAGGGCCGGGGCGAAGCGGCTGCCATCGGCGCTGCGTTCGCCCGCCGCCGCCGTCGCCCAGCCGATCATCAGGCTGGCGAAACGCAGGGTGGCCGCCGCCAGACGCCAGCGCCGACCGTCAGCCAGGTCGAGCATGCATTGGTCGGCGGCCAGACCCTCGCCCGCTGCGCCAGGGATGGTCAGCACCCGCTCGACCGGAATTGGCATATCACCATCGCACCAGAACTCCCATTGCCACAGGTGCCAGGAGTCTTCGACGCAACGGAACGGGCCGAGCGCGGCCTGGCGCAGGACGATCAGGCTCTCCGGCCCCAGGGCGAAGCACCCGCCACCATGGGTGGTGATCTCGCCACCGCCGGAAACCGTGCGCATCGCGAACCACCGGTCGGTGGGATAGCGATGCTCGAGGATGTCGTAGCTGCGGTCGCCGCGGATGTGGGCGACCCGGCGCAGGCGCAGCGGCGGCAGCGGCGGGGTCTGGTCGATTTCGACCTGGCGGTGCCAGAAAGAAGCGCGGCGTCCGGCCATGGTCGCATCCTTGCTGCCGATTTCGACATGCCAGCGCCCAACGCCGCCATGTCCGCTTATCCGCCCGCCACCTAGACTACGGCGCGAGCCAGCCATGACCCATCCCACCCAGATCTTCCTCTCCAACCCCCAGGCCCTGCGCGTCGAATACCGCCTCGACGACCAGCGCCTCGAACTGTGGTGGTCGCCACGCGCCGGGCGTTCGACCGACTGCTTCGACCGCACCTACTCGAACCGCGATGCGCACCTTGATGTGTTCGCGTCGATCCACCTGCCGGGCTGCGGCCTCGACGGCTTCCTCGGCTGCGACTACGACCCCTATCACTGCGTACTGCGCTTCGCCACCCAGACCCTGCACCTCGCCCTCCGTCCGGATGCGGCCGCAGTGCTGGTCTGGGGCGAGCAGCCGCTGGTCGTCGACCTCAAAACCGACCGCCACGATCCGCCGGTCGAGGCCGGGGCTGGCGTCTTCGCCGTGCGCCACGACGATCCGCAGCGCAGCTTCATCTTCGCCGCCGCCATCGCGCCGGGATCCGGCCAGCTGCGCACCTCGCCACGCAAACCGGCCGCGCACCCGCTGTACGCCCGCGCCGAGCTGGCGGCTGGACAGCTGCTCTGCCTCGGCGTCGGCGAGGCCGATGAGGCGGTGGCGGCGATGGTGCGCAGCCTGGCCGACCAGCCGTGGAGCGCACACGCCAGCGCCACCGCCACACAGCTCGCCCCGGTCCTGGCGATGGGTCGCGTCACCTCAAGCGCGCACCCGCGCCTGGCCGCGCTACGCGATACGGTGGTGCGCTGCCTGCACAGCATGATCGATGCCAGCGGCGCCTACCGCGCCTCGCTCAAGCCGATCTACTACCTGATCTGGGTGCGTGACGGCGGGTTCAGCTACCCCTACCAGGCCGCCGCCGGCTGGCCGCACAAGCTGCCCGAGTTCTGCCGCCTGCTGCTCGACAATCCGACCGACGTCGATGAGCCAGGCCTGCCGCGTGGCCGGATGTTCGGCCAGCTCATCCACCGCCAGCTCGGCAAGCTCGAAGAGGACGGTCTCTTCTACGTGGTGTGGAGCCTGCACACGTTGTGGACGCAGACCGGCGACCTGTCGTTCATGCAACCGCGCGATTGGCAGCTGCTCGACGAGGCGCTGGCATGGGTCGAGCAGATGACCTGGGACGCCGAGCGCGGACTCTACGGCGAGCACTTTGGCGACGAGACGCCCACCTACGGCCACCGCGACCACGGCTGGGACCACGCGATCGGCAAGCCGATCGGCTACCGGGACGTGATGCGCAACGAGGGGCAGCCGGTGGTGCGCAACTACGATGTCTATTTCAACCTGCTCATGCACAGCTGCTACGCCATGCTCGCGGCGATGCGCCAGCGACCTGGGCTGCTCGCCAAGGCCGACGCGGTCTGGCCGGCCCTGTCCCGCCTGCTGGCGCAGCGCCACCAGGGCATCCCGATCGCCGCCGGGCAGATCCTGCAGGACGGCCGCTGGGCTGTCTCTCCGCACTGGGGCCAGGCGCATTCCTGCTGCGTGTGGGGGCTGACCCTGCCATCCCACGCCCCCCTGGCGGACTGGGATGCGGTGCGCGCGGCAACCCTCGATGCGATCATCGCCAAGCCCGAGATGCACTTTACCAACGGGGTGTGCTCGGCCATCGCCGCGGTGGACCCGTGGATCTACCCCGAGGATCGGGCGCTGGGCATCCTGACGCGGATCGCCGACGAGACCGAGAGGCCGGGCCGCTATCTGCCCATGGGCGGGGCGATGCCCGAGAAGCTCGGTGCCCCGGAGGGTAATCCCTACCATGACATCCGTCCGCAGGGCTTCGCCATGGGTTCGTGGCTGTTCGCCTTCGCCTCGCTCGGCCTGCGCCGCCTGCCCTACGGCCTCGCGCTGCGCCCGACCGCCGCCTTCGACCGTATCGAGCAGTATCCGTGGCACGACCGCACCCTGGATCTGCGTTGGGGTCCGCGCGGACGCGACCTCGCGCTGGCGATCGACGGCAACGTGGTGTCCGGCACCCTGCAGGTGCCGCAGCAGAGCCTCGCCGCCGCCGGCCCCCACGTCATCGCCCTGGTCGAGGCGCCCGCCACCTGCCTGTGGCTGCGCAGCCACGTCCAGCTTGACGAGGTGGACGAGCAGGGCGCCGAGCGGACCTACCGCTTCACCGCGCACGGCCTGGCCGAGATCACCTGCAGCCGCCAGCCCGTCGGCGCGCGACTCTGCGATGCCGCGGGGGGCACCATCCCCTGCTCGTGGACCGCGCACGACGGCCTGGCCACCTGCCGCTTCACCCATTTCGGCTCTGCCAGCCTGCGTTTCGCCATCGCCTGAGCCCCTGGCCCTGCGACAGACCGAGGTCAGCCTGCCGAGCGGGCCGGTTCCGGGGGATGCTGCGACTGCAGTTGCTGCACCCCGCACAACGGACAGCGCATCCGGTGCGCGATATGGAAGCGGCCGTCAGGACCCCGCTTCATCGGGATGTGGCCGTAGTGGTGGCCGCAATCCAGCGTGTAGTCCTTGAACACGGGATGCCGGATGTCAGGGGTGGCATACGAGGCGACCCGCCGCAGCGGCAGTTGGCGGGTGGGCAGGGTGCGCGCCTGGCGCAGCCAGGCGGCGCGCTGCCGCACGCGGACAAACTCATCGTTCGACGGGGCTGCTGCGCTGATGGTGGCGAGGCTCATGCGGCCCAGGATAGCCCAGACCGCGCCCGTGCGTGCAACGCCGCGTGCACTTACGCCGCAGCGCGCGACTCCACCCAAAGCTGTGAACCTGGGAACGCAGACTTCAGCCTGCCGGGGCAATGGGATCTCACGCTGATGCAGGCTGAAGCCTGCGCTCCCAGGGGGCATTGCCCAATGGCGTATAGGTAAGCCTCTGTTCCGAGATGCGTGGGTATCTCTCGGTTTAGCCCAGCGTTGTGGCGGAAGGCGGAAGGCGGAAGGCGGAAGGCGGAAGGCGGAAGGCGGAAGGCGGAAGGCGGAAGGCGGAAGAAATGCCAGGTGGTGCCGACGGGCGCGGGTTGCACATGCCGATGCCCCGCGCCCGA
>JAIFND010000016.1 GCA_020047915.1 bacterium
ACCGCCGGCTGCTTCAACGCCGAGGACGCGATCCGCACCGCCCACCTTGGCCGCGAACTCGGCATCTCCGACATGGTCAAGCTGGAGGTCCTCGCCGACCAGCAGACCCTGTTGCCGCATCCCACCCAGACCCTCGACGCCTGCCGCCGCCTGGCCGCCGACGGCTTCACGGTGCTGGTCTATACCAGCGATGATCCGGTGCTGGCCAAGGAACTGGAATCGGCCGGGGCTGCGGCAGTGATGCCGGCCGGCGCCCCGATCGGCAGCGGCCTGGGCATCCTCAACCGCAACTCGATGGAGATCATCCTCGAGCGCGCGACCGTGCCGATCATCATCGATGCCGGCGTCGGCACCGCGTCGGATGTGACCCTGGCGATGGAACTGGGCGCGGCCGGCGTGCTGCTGAACACCGGCATCGCCTGCGCCCAGGACCCGGTGCGCATGGCGCGCGCGATGCGCCATGCGCTGGAGGCCGGCTTCTGGGCCGCAGGTGCGGGCCGCATCGCCAAGAAGCGCTACGCCAGCGCCAGCAGTCCGCTCAGCGGGCTGATCGCGGCGACCCCGGCTGCCGGCGGCATACCCGGCGAGTAGAGTGACGAGGCTCGACATTTGCGGGTCCTGACCCGCACTCCATCATGCCACGGCATGACTGACGATCCGATCGCGCGACTGGGCCGCTGGCGCGGCATGCTGGCGATCGGCCTGCTCTACGGCGTATTGGCCGGCATCGGCCTGCTCTTCGCCCTGGTAGGTTCCAATGTGTCGCCGTACTGGCCGGCGGCCGGCGCCGCGCTGGCTCTGCTCTGGCGGTGGGGGCCGGGCCTGTGGCCGGGCCTCTTCGCCGGCTCGCTGGCGGCGAACCTGGTGTGGTCGCACGGTGGCCTGCTGGTCTCGCTGCTCATCGCCTGCGGCAGCACCCTCGGACTGACAACTGCAGCTGCGCTGCTGCGTCGCCTGCATTGCCGTCCTGAACTGGATGAACCATCCGGACCGCTGCTGCTGCTGCTGGTCGGCGCAGGCGGCAGTGCCATCTCTGCTCTCATCGGCAGTCTGGCCGTGGTCGAGTTCGGCATGTCCGGCCCGATCGAACTGCACGAGGTGTGGTGGACCTGGTGGACCGGCGATACGACCGGGGTGATCAGCACCACCGCCCTGTTCGCCATCGCCTGGCGTTCGGGGCGGCCGGATCTCGCGCGCTGGAGAGAGGCCCTGCTGCTGCTGCTCTGCCTGGTGGTCGTGTGCTTCGCCACGATCCTCATCACCCCGGCCAGCGCGCAGGGCCTGTC
The DNA here is from genome assembly GCA_020047915.1 of bacterium. GTDB lineage: Bacteria > Planctomycetota > UBA11346 > UBA11346 > UBA11346 > UBA11346. Next base: position 1,287 of record JAIFND010000016.1, read on the forward strand.
GCCATGGGCCTTCCTCTTCTTCCCGCCGTTGCTGTGGGCGGCGGTACGTTTCGGACCGCTCGGGACGGCCATCGCCATCGCCATGACCACGGCGGCCATCGCCTTCATCACAGCTTCCGGTCTGGGCGCCTTTGCCGACTTCACGGACGGCAACCGCGCCCACCTCCCCTTCCAGGCCTTCACCGCCGCCGCCGCGTTCACCTGCCTCGTCCTCGCCGCCTACGCCGCCAGCCAGACCCGCGACAGCGCAGCGTTGGCCGAAAGCGAACGCCGCTACCGCCTGGTCGCGGACAACGCGCGGGACGTCGTATCGCTGCACGATGCCACAGGCCGCTTCACCTGGGTTTCGCCCTCGGTCGTGCAGATCCTGGGTTGGCGCAACGAGGATCTGCTTGGCGCCGATCCCCGCAGCTTCCTTCACACCGACGACCTCGACCGCTTCCCCGACGGACAGCGCAGCACCGGCAGCGAGGAATTGCGCTTCCGCCGCCCGGATGGCTCCTGGCTGTGGCTGGAAACCGCCTGGCAGAATGTCCTCGGCAGCGACGGTGCGCGGCTGGGCATGCAGATGACCGCGCGTGACATCAGCCGTCGCAAGGGTGCCGCCTTCGCCGAACGCATGGCCTCGATCGGCACCCTGGCTGGCGGCGTGGCGCATGAGTTCAACAACCTCAACGCGGTGATCATGGGCAACGTCGAACTGGCCCTGCGCAAACCCGGACTGCCCGAGGATGCCCGTCGCCGGCTGGAGCAGATCCGCGAAGCGGTCGATCGCGAACAGGGCGTGGTCGAGGCCCTGCTCGCCTTCTCCCGCCACGATCGCGGCACAGGCGAGATCGTCGAACTCGGCAGGGTGGTCACCACCACCCTCGCGCTGGCCCGCCGGACCATCCGCCAACGCCGCGTCACCTTGCAGGTCGAACTCCCCGACCGGCCGGTCTATGCCGCCCTGCCGCACGGCGCCCTCGGCCAGATCCTGCTCAACCTGCTGCTCAACGCCTGCGACGCGGTGGATCGTCGCGATGATCCCCGGGTCCGGGTCATCCTGGGGATCGACTCCGGCTGGGCCGAACTGCGTGTCACCGACAACGGAGTCGGCATCGACCCGGCGATCAGCGCGCGCATCTTCGAACCGTTCTTCTCGACCAAGGGCGAGCATGCCGGCCTCGGCGGTGGCCAGCCCTGGCTGCACGGCACCGGACTCGGCCTGTCGGTATGTCGGACCCTGGCCGATCAGATGGGCGGTTCGATCACCGCCAACTGCACCGCTGGTGAGGGCACCACGTTCACCGTCCGCGTGCCGCTGAGCGAATCGCCGGTGAACGCCGCCGAAAGCGTCCCCCTGGCCGCCATCTGCGCCCGCGTGCTGGTGGTCGATGACGAACCGGAGATCCGCCGGCTGCTCTGCGAGCACCTGACCGGCGCCGGGCATATCGCCGTCGAAGCCAGCGAGGGAGCGCAGGCGATCGCGTATCTCGACCACGAGGATATCGACCTGGTGATGCTCAATTGGAGCATGCCAGGGGTGGACGGAGAAGGCTTCATGCGCCACCTCGAACTGCACCCGGAACGCCGCTGGCCACCCGTGGTGGTGGTCAGCGGGTGGGCGGGTGGCGGTTCGGGCATCGACCGCTGGCGACGCGAAATCGCAGGTGAACTGCGCAAGCCGTTCAGTCGCGACCAAGTGCGTGGCACGGTCGATCGGGTGCTCTGCGGACGCGCCCTGGAAGCTGGCCCGGCCTCATCGCAGACGGGCAGTGGCTGAAGGCTGGAACAACGATGTACGCTTTTCTGCCGTCCATCCGTTGTAGTCCCAGCCTCCAGCCTCCAGCCTCCAGCCTCCAGCCTCTAGCCTCCAGCCTCAACCATAGATCGGGCCGTAGGCGGCGCAGGCGCGGTAGTCGGCCCCCTGCGCGTCACCGGCTCCGAACAGGCCCCACGACGCCGGGCGGAACAGCTGCTCGTCGGCCAGATTGTGCATCGCCACCGGGATGCGCAGCAGGGCCGCCAGCGAGGCGAAGTCGCCGCCGACGTGGCCGAAGGTCAGGGCGCAGTGGTTGGCGCTCCAGCCGGCCATGATGCCATAGACCGTGCTGGTCGGGCCGCTGGCGGTGAGGCGCGGCGCGAACCAGGTGGTCGGCCAAGTCGGGTTGGTGCGGCCGTCGAGGGTCTGGTGGACCTTGCCGGGCAGCTCGACCGTCCAGCCCTCGATGACCTGCAGGATCGGGCCGAGACCATCAACCAGGCTGAGACGGGTCATGGTGACCGGGATGCCGCCCAGGGTCTTGTAGTTGGTCGAGAAGCCACCGCCGCGGAAGTACTCGTCCACCGCCGGGCACCAGGTGACCGACTTCATGGTGGCGGTGACATCGGCCTCGGTGATCTCCCAGAACGGCTTGAAGGCGGGCTTGCCCTTGGCCTTCATCGCGCCGATGCCGTCGAGGGCGGCGGGGCCGGAGTTGATCAGGTGGATGATGCCGTTCTTGGCCTGGCCCGACAGGGCGTGGCCGGTGACGCGCTTCACCGCGGCCGGCGACCAGTAGGTGCGCACGTCGCAGAACACCTGGGCGGTGTTGGTGAGCAGGCGGCCGAACAGCATCGGCACGGCGTTCAGGCTGTCGTTCTCGGTGGCGACGACGTAGGGCGCGCGGATGCCGTTCCAGTCGAAGCTGGTGTTGAGCATCGCCTCGGCGAAGTCGCCGTTGGGCAGGTGGTCGGTCCAGTGGCGCTGGCCCTGGAAGCCGCCGGCGATGGCGTCGTGGCCGAGGGCCTCTTCACCGAAGCCGAGCTCGGCCAGGCGCGGGTTGCCGACCATCAGGTCGCGGATGATCTGGGTCATCTGCACGCAGGTCTTCATCTCCTGCGCCTTGCGCGCATCGCTGTGCTGGCGCTTGGGCGGGTTGATGTCGGGGCCGGGCTGGCAGTTCTTCTCCACCCACGCGAGGGCCTTCTCGGTCTCGGCGCCATCGACTACGCCACGCTCCATGCGGCGCAGCACCTCGACCATGTCGATGCTCTCGACGCGCATGCCGAGGTACTTCTGGAAGAAGTCGTGGTTGACGATCGAACCGGCGATGCCCATTGAGGTGCCGCCGACCGACAGGTAGCTGCGCCCCTTCATCTGCGCGACGGCGAGGCCGGCGCGGACGAACTGCAGGATCTTCGCCTTCACGTCGGCGGGGATGCTGGTGTCGCCGGCATCCTGCACGTCCTGGCCGTAGATGCCGAAGGCCGGCACGCCCTTCTGGGCGTGGGCAGCAAGCACGGCGGCGAGGTACACCGCGCCCGGGCGCTCGGTGCCGTTGAAGCCCCACACCGCCTTGGGCGTGTGCGGATCAAGGTCCATGGTCTCCGAGCCGTAGCACCAGCACGGGGTGACGGTCAGCGAGACGCCGACGCCTTCCTTGGCGAACTGGCGCGCGGTCGAGGCGGCCTCGGCGGCGCCGCCGATGCAGGTCTCGGCGACGACGCAGCGCACCGGGCTGCCGTCGGGATAACGCAGGCTGGCCGAGATCAGCTCGGCGGCCGACTGCGCCATGGCGAAGACCTGGCCTTCGAGCGACTCGCGCACGCCGTCGCGGCGGCCGTCGATGGTCGGACGGATGCCGACCGCCGGGAAGGGGCGCAGCGGGCCGTACGAGTCGGTGGTCTTGCCAGCGACGGTGGCGATCTTCTTGGCGGGGGCGGCGGTGTTCTTGGCGAACATGGGGAAGGCTCCGGTCCTGTGAGGGGGCAGGGTGTTGGCGCGATGCTAGGGTGCGATCAGGCCGCTGGAATCCCCGGCCTCGTCCTCGACTTGCCAATTATCGTCCTAGTCTTATTCGTCATGTTGCCGGCTGAACCCCCGTATTTCAGCAATCGCGTTCTACATACCCGCCGATTCTGGATCCCACATCAGGACCTGGACGCGCGCCTGGGCGTACTCAGTGGCGGTTACGAGCATGTCGCCTCGGACTACCGCATCGACCGCGATGGCTTTCCCCAGCCGCTGCTCGAATTCATCGCCGGCGGCGCCGGTACGCTGGTCCTCGACGGCGTCGAGCACGCCCTCGCACCGGGCATGCTCTTCGCCTACGGCCCGGGCGTGCCGGTGCGCATCGCCAGCGACCCGCGCTCGGTGCTGCGTAAATATTTCCTCACCGTCACCGGCCACGCAGTGGATGGACTGCTCGCCGCGGCCCACCTCGCCCCCGGCGAGGTCGCGCTGGTCGCCGATCCGCTGCCGGTCACCGACATCCTTGAACAGGCGATCCGCTGGGGCCAGGGCAACGCGCCCGGCCGCGCACACGCCTGCGCCGTGATCGTCGAATTCCTGACTTTGCGCCTGGCCCACGACGCGGTGCCGGCGAGCGACACCGATTCCGTCGCCCTCTCCACCTTCCGCCGCTGCCGCGCCGCGATCGAGGAGCGCTTCCTGGAGGTGCGCACCCAGGCCGGCGTCGCCGCGCTGTGCGGCGTCGAGCCGAGCTACCTGTGCCGGCTCTACCGCCGCTTCGCCGTCGAAAGCCCGTATCAGCATCTCCGCCGCCTGCGCATGCACCATGCCCTCGCGCGCCTGCAGGCCGGCGGCAGCGTGCAGGCGGTGGCGTCTGAGGTCGGCTTCAGCGACGCGGCGCACTTCTCGCGGGCCTTCGTGCAGAGCTTCGGCCTGCCGCCAAGCCGGGCGCGCAATCGGCGAGAGGTTCCACAGTGATGTTCGATGGATGCGGACGAACCTTGTAGCTGGTCCGATACCGCAGAAAGCATACTCCATGCGCAAAGCAGCCTCCAGCCTCCAGCCTCCAGCCTCCAGCCTGCGTCCCCTCGCCCGCATCCTCGCCATCGGTGACGAACTGCTGCTGGGTCGCACCATCGATTCCAACAGCGCCCATATCGCCCAACGCCTGAGCGACGCCGGCCTGACGGTGGACTACGCCCGCACGGTCGGCGACAGCGAGGCTGCGATCATCGCGGCGATGCGCACTGCCACGCGTGGTGCTGCGCTGGTGGTGTGCTCGGGCGGCCTTGGCCCGACCGAGGATGACCGCACGCGCCATGCCCTGGCGCGCAGCATGGGCGTGCGCCTGGCCGAACGCCTGGCCGCGTGGGAGCATGTGACCGCATGGTACGCCGCGCATCGCCCCGGCGTCGCGGTGCCGGAGGTCAACCGCCGCCAGGCCCTGTTCCCGGTCGGCACCGAGATCCTCGACAATGATCGCGGCACCGCACCAGGCATGCTGGGGCGTATCGGCGGCTGCTGGATCACGTGCATGCCCGGTGTGCCGCACGAGATGCACGCCATGCTCGATCGCCTGCTCGGCCAACTGCCGCGTCTGGTGCCGGGCCTCGCCGCGCCGACGGTGGGCGAGGTGTGGTTCGCCGGACTCGGTGAATCGGCGGCGCAAGAGCGCATCCCCGGCCTTCTGTCTGAACGCGATCCGCTGGTCGGCATCACCGTCAGCGAACTGGGCCACATCACCCTGCGCGCCGTGGGCACCCCGCTCCAGGTACGCACCCGCCTGCGCCAGTTGCGCGCGGCGCTCAAGCCCTGGCTGCTGCCACGCGCTGGCCTCGCCGCCAGCCTGGTTCATCGTCTGGCGACCGAGGACGGCACCATCGCCTGCGCCGAGAGCTGCACCGCCGGCCACGCTGCCGCGCAGATCCTTGCCATCCCGGGCGCCTCGGCGGTGCTGCGCGAATCGCTCGTCGCTTACCATGCCGAGATCAAGACCCGGCGCCTCGGCGTCCCTGCACGCCTGATCGCCCAGCACGGCGTGGTCAGCGAAGCCGTCGCCCGACGCATGGCCGAAGGCATGCGCACGCGCAGCGGGGCCACCGTCGCCGTCGCCACAACCGGGCTCGCCGGACCCGACGGCGGCAGCGCCGAAGTGCCGGTCGGTACGGTGTGGACGGCTGCCTCCACCGCCACGGGCACCATCGCCCGCCGCGTGCGCATCAAGGGCACGCGCGAACGCGTGCAGCGGCGTGCCGCAGCCGAGGCGCTCTACACCGCGTGGGTGGCGCTGACCGGCACGCCCTGACCACGAGCTCGGGCTGGCGTCCGAGTCATGCCACATATAGTTGCGGAAGCGCTTCCACAACGCGCCCCGGAGTCCCCCATGCCCGTCACCGCAGCCCGCAACGTCGGCGTCCAGAGCTGGTCGTTCCGTCACTTCAAGACCATCGGCGACATGCTCGCCCAAGTGAGGGCGGTCGGCGTCTCGCGCATCGAACTGTGCGGCGCCCACGCCAACTTCGATGATCCCGCCCAGCACCAGTCCGCCATCGACGCGTGCAAGGCGGCCGGGGTCGAGATCCTGTCGATCGGCGTGCAGACCTTCACCGGCGACCACAAGAAGGAGAAGAACTGGTTCGAGTTCGCCAAGAAGGCCGGTGCGAAGTACATCAGCGCCCACTTCCAGGTGTCGAACTTCCGCGAAGGCACCGCCGTCGCCCGCGCCCTCTCCGAGGCCTACGACGTCAAGGTGGCGATCCACTGCCATGGCGGCTACATGTTCAACGGCAGCTACGACGAGATCAGCCACCTGATCGAACTCGGCCAGGGCCGCATCGGCATCAACATCGACACCGCGTGGTGCATCCAGTCGGGCAACAACCCGGTGGAGTGGGCGAAGAAGTTCGGCAGCAGCGTCTTCGGCACGCACTACAAGGACTTCATCTTCGACACCAAGGGCAAGTGGAAGGAGTGTCTGATCGGCGACAGCGCCCTCGACCTGCCCACCTATCTGAAGACCCTCGACGAGATCGGCTTCGACGGCTACGCGGTCATCGAGTACGAGGCCGAGGTCGAGAATCCGGGCCCGACGATCGCCAAGGCCGTCCAGCGCATCCGTTCGCTGTAGTTGGAGCGCGGGCGCCCCCGCCCGACCGGCTCGCGGGCGCCCCCGCCCGCGCTGGGCGCTACATCTCCCCCGGCGCATCAATCAGCAGATCAAATCCCTGCATGCGTTCACGCGGCGTGGTGCCCCAGGTGACGCCGATCGCCATCATCCCGGCGGCGCGCGCCACCTCGCGGTCCACCGCGCTGTCGCCGACGTAGGCGCAGTCGGCCGGCGCGACGCCGCAGGCCGCCGCCGCCATCCACGCGCCACGCGGGTCGGGCTTGGCGGCGGGCAGGTCGCCATCGCCCAGCACACTGCACATCGCGTCCCGCAGGCCGATGCGGGCAAGCGTTTCGCGCACCATCATACCGAGGTTGTTGGTCACCACCGCCTGCGGCACCGCCAGGCGGCGCACCAGCTCGACGATGCCGGGGAACGGCTTGGCAGTCTGCGGGAACAGCACCGCGGCATGCCGATAGAAGGCGTCGTTCAGCAGCCGCGCCTGCGGATCAGCCTCGCCCACGCCGGCATGCCACGCCATGCGCGGGATGGTGGGTTTCACCATCCCAGCCTTCACTGCATCCAGCGATACCGCAGCGTGGCCGAACTCGGCCAACGCGGCATTGGTCGCCGCCTGCACCGCCACCGGGGAATCGACCAGCGTACCGTCGAAGTCCCATACCACGGCCCGGATGGGCCGTGGTAGCTTCGAGCTTAGAGCTTCGAGCTTTGAGCCCGCAACGCCACTGACGCCAAGGTTGATCACTTCGGGCTCAGAGCTCAAAGCTCAAAGCTCCAAGCTCAAGATCAGTGCGCAGCACTGATCTTGCGTCCCATCGGCTGGCCGATGCCCTTGAGCATCTGGTCGAACCACGGCACGCTGATGTCAAAGGGCTTGCCACCCTTGATGCGCGGGAACTCGATGGCGCGCAACTGGCACTTCTTGTCCTCGTCGTGGCCGATGACGCCGGGCTCGCCGCGCAGGGCGCTTTCGACCGCGAAATCGACCATGCTCTTGATCAGGCGCAGGTCGTCGGCGTTGGCCGCGGCGGCGCGGGCGAAGTAGCCGCTCTTCTGCACCAGGCACTTCTCGGCGCCGAGCATCTTGCCGAACTGCTTCGACAGCCACGAGCCGACATTGACCTTGTCGAGCTTCACGTGCCCGAAGGCATCGCGCTCGACGGTCTCGCCCTTGGCCTCCATCTCCTTGACGATCGACTCGACGCCGGCGCCCTCGGAGACGAAGATGTTGACGCAATCCTTGCGGTCGAGCGTCGCCTTCAGGCGCTTGGCCTCGCTGGCGATGTCGAACTCCATCTCGGGGATATAGACCGCGTCGAGATCCTTGTGGTGGTGCGCGAGGTTGAAGCCGGGCAGGAACTCGGTCGCGCGCAGGCGCTCGCGATACACCTTGGCGGTGTAGGCGGTCAGCCAGCCGCAGTTGCGCCCCATCACCTCATGGATGATGACCATGCGCGGGTTGGCCGACTGCTCGTTGACTACGTTCTCGAAGAATATCGCGCCCTGCTCGGCCGCGGTCCACGCGCCCAGCGACTGCTTGATCGGGAATACGTCGTTGTCGATCGTCTTGGGCAGACCGACCACGGTCAGCTTGTAGCCGTTCTTGGCCAGGTAGGCGGCCAGGTCGGCGGCGGTGGTGTTGGTGTCGTCGCCACCGATCGTATGCAGGATGGTGACGCCGTCCTTGGTCAGCTGGTCGGCGGCCGCCTTGAGCGGGTCCTGGCCTTCCTTGACCAGACCACGCTTCACGCAGTCGGCGACGTTGGTCAGCTTGACGCGGCTGTTGCCGAGCGGGCTGCCGCCGTGCAGGTGCAGCACGTGCGCCTTGGAACGGACCTCGGCCCCGGCGACGATCGACTCGCCCTTCAGCAGGCCCTTGTAGCCGCCGATGTAGCCGATCATCTCGATCTCGGGATCGATCTCGTTGTAGCGCTCGATCAGGCCGCCGACGGCGGACGACAGGCACGGGGCGAGGCCACCGGCGGTGAGCATGGCGACTTTGGGCTTGGGCATGGTAAGGGTCCCTGAACGGGTGAAGCGGGGGTTGTAGAGCCGCGAGCGGCGGGCGGAAGTGCTGAAGCGCGACCGCGCCAAGACCATGCATGGGTCGGCTCGACTCGTCCTCCGTCCGCTCATGGATCCCGAGTCGAAAATCGCAAGTCATTGAACTGCAAGTCGTTGCAAATCATCCGAATGGCACGGCGCGTGCGTTGTACCGGCAAGGTCCAGCCATGCCCGATTCCCTCCTCATCGGTCTAAGCGCGCTCCAGTCCCACAAGCGGGCCATGGAGGTGACCAGCCACAACCTGGCCAACGCCGCCACCAAGGGCTATTCGCGCCAGCGCACCGAACTAGTCGCCCCGACCCCCGAGGATGCCAGCCCGGGCCAGATGGGCCGGGGTGTCGATGTCGAATCGATCCGCCGCATCGTCGATTCGCTGACCGATGAGCGGCTGCGCGCGTCCTCGACCGAGACCGCCCGGCTGAAGACCCTGCGCGACAACCTGCGCACCATGGAACTGGTGTTCAACGAGCCTGGCGAGAACGGGCTGTCCGGGGTCACCGACCGCCTCTTCAACGTCCTGGGCGACCTGTCCAACAATCCGGAATCGTCGGCGCTGCGCTCGGCGACCGTCCAGGAGTTGCAGACCTGGACCAGCACGATCAACGACCTGGCGACCCGCCTCGACCAGTTGCGCCAGGATGTCCAGGATTCGATCGACGACCAGTTGAAGGGCGTCAACGAGCTGACCACGCAGATCGCCGCCCTGAACCAGCAGATCCGCCGCCAGACCCTGACCGGCAACAGCCCCAACGACCTGCTCGACAGCCGGGACCAGCTGATGGACGAACTGTCCGGCTACCTCGAACTGCGCGTGCAGCGCAACCTCGAAGATGGCAGCGTCCAGATCCAGGCCGGTGGGATCCTGGTGGTCGGCATGGACAGCGCCAATCTGCTGAAGGCCCAGACGCGGCCCGATGGCGGGGTCATGATCGTCTCGCCCAACGGCGGCATCCTCCGTCCGCAGGGCGGCTCGATCGCGGCCCTCGATGAATTGGCCGAGGACATCATCCCCAACGTCGCGACGGGGCTCGACAGCCTGGTCGCCGGGATGGTCGAACGCCTGAACGCCCTGCATGCCACCTCGACCAGCCAGTCGATGAATGCGACCTCGTTCCAGGCCGCCTTCACCGTGCCGACCGCCCACCTCGACACCAATCTCGACGATGCGCTGCTCGCCCAGGTCGGCGGCAAGGGGGCGGGCATCCCCGCGTTGTTCGCACCCTCGTTCACGGATGCGGCCGGCAACGCGACGACCCGCAACCTGACCATCAACGTGCGCGACACGGTCACCGGCGAGGCGCGCAAGTACACCCTGCGCTACGACCCTGCCCAGGGCAACGGTACCCGCTCGCTGTCCGACCTGGTGTCCGCGATCAACACCGGCGAGGGCGGCGGCTTCCAGGTCATCCCGGCCGATGGCCTGGGCGTCCCCGGGATCAACGCCAGGGCGGTCTCGGTCGAGGACGGCTGGCAGTTGCAGTTGTCGGCCGACGAGAACCTGGCGATCGATTTCAGTCCAGCCCTCGACCTGCAGCCCGGAAAGCGGCAGTGGAGCGGCCCAGAGGTCGCGATCGAAACCGTGACCGCCATCCCGGTCGCGATCGGCGACCGGTTGCAGTTCGAGGTCGTGGATACCGGCGGCGGTGCCCTCGCCCTCGAGGTCAGCACGCGCAACGCCGGCAACGGCGCCAGCAATGTCCTGGGCAGCATCGCCGCGAGCGCGGCCGGCATATTCAACCTGACCGGGATCGGCGGCACCGGGGAACTGCTTATCACTCTCGGCGCCGGCACATTCAGGGCCGGCGATCGTTTCGTCGTCGGACTCGACAACGGCGGAGCCGTACTGCAGAAAGGCAGCATCCCCCTCACCCACATCCAGCCCAACGAGCGGGTCGCCACCGACGCCAACTTCTCGGTGCGCGGCCGCTACACCGGCAGCCTGCCGCTGCTGGAGACCGGCTCGACGACCACGCCGTATTCGACCTGGTCGATGCAGGTCATCACGGCCGGCACGATCGGGGTCAAGGCCTCGACCAACCCGGGCAACCCGCAACCCCCGGTGGTCGAATTCAGCTACTGGGGCGGCAGCGCCGCAGCCCCGATCCAGCAGACCGTGCGCCGGACCCTCGACCAGTCCCTGCCTGCCGGGACGCCGGTGCAGATCGCCGACGGCGTCTTCGCGGTGTTCGAGGCCGGCACGTTGACCGCCACCGATCCGGGCGAGGCCGCCACCTTCACCGTCGATGCCGAGCCCGACCAGGCCGGCCTGCTGTCCGCCTTCGGCATCGCCGGCATGTTCACCGGCTCGACCGCGGCCTCGCTGCAGGTCAGCCAGCGGCTGATCGACGATCCGACCCAGCTCAACACCGGCCTGACCCGCTCGGAAGGCGACAACAGCAACGTGCTACGCCTGCTCGCGGCGCGCGAGGAGAAGCTGTACAACGATGGCGGCTTCGCCTTCAACGACACCTACAATGCCGTGCTCTCCGAAGTCGGCGTGCGCATCCGCCAGGCCGAACGCCTGGACGAGAACCAGACCAACATCCGCGCCGCGCTGGAGAACCAGCGCCAGCAGGTCTCGGGCGTCAACATCGACGAAGAGGTCGGCCTGATGATCCTGCAGCAGCAGGCCTACACCGCGGCGGCGCGCATCATCACCTTCGCGCGCGAGAACATCGACACCCTCATGGAACTCGCAAGGTAACGCCATGGATCGCATCACCCTCGTCGGCCTCAACACCTCGGTCCTGGCCAACAACCAGAAGACCCTGGCCAAGCTCGCCACCTACCAGGAGCAGCTCGCCACCGGCAAGAAGCTCAACCGGATCAGCGACGACGTGGTCGCCGCGCGCCAGAGCCTGCGCTACCGCGCCGACGAGAACGCGACCGGGAAATACCTCGACAACATCGACAAGTCGCTGGCCTACATGGGCGCCACCGACACCGCGTTGAACGAGCTGACGCAGCTGTTCGACGAGGTGAAGTCGGTGGCGGTGCAGGGCTCCAACGCCACCCAGGACTCGTCCTCGCGCTATGCCCTGTCGCAGGCCGTGGACAGCTACCTGACACGCATGGTCGAGGTCGCCAACACCGTGCACGACGGCCGCTTCATCTTCGGCGGCACGGCGACCACGGCCGGCCAGCCGTTCAGCGTCGCCGAGGACGGCTCGCGGGTCGATTACGCCGGCAACCTCGATGCCTTCCAGGTCGAGGTCGGCCCCAACGCCAAGATCGAGGTCAACCAGGACGGCTACGAACTGTTCAAGCAGGAGGTCGACATCTTCGACTCGCTGGTCCAGCTGCGCGACGCCCTGCGCGCCAATGACGCCAGCAAGATCGCCGGCTTGATCGACACCGTGGACGCGGCGCAACGCCACGCCAACGACCTGCAAGGCTCGATGGGCGGCAAGATCCAGCGCCTGGAGCTGTCGCGCACCCAGCTGGAAGCCGGCCGCGTCTATCAGAAGGAACTGATCAGCCAGGCCGAGGACGCCGACTTCACCGAGGTCATCTCGAACATGCAGCTGACCCAGGTCGCGCTGGAGGCGGGGTTGCAGTCGGCGGCGCGTTCGATCACGCCGTCGCTGTTGGACTTTTTGCGCTGATGCTTCTAGGGGCTGGCGCCCCTAGGACCCCACGGGCTTTGTCGGGGCTCGCTGATCTCGCTGCGCTCCATCAGCGTGGCGGCATCGGCTACGCCGATTGTATGCCGCCACCGCCCCTCGGCGCCCGCCCCACCGCGTGCGCGGCGGGGCCCCCCTCGGAAGGGGTGCCGGTGGCCTTCGGGCTCAAAGCTCAAAGCTCAAAGCTCAAAGCTAGCCCGTAAGGGGGGGAGGGTTTCCAGTAGTGGACCTCGCCAACCCTTGGTATATAGCCTTTCGCCGATGGCGCGCATTGCGATCATCTCAGACATCCACTCCAACATCGCCGCCTTAGAGGCGGTGTTGAAGGATATTGACCAGCAGAAGGTCGATGCGATCTACTGCCTGGGGGATGTTGTCGGCTATGGTCCCGAGCCGGTCGAGGCGATGTCGCGCATCCTCGACGTCTGCGCGTTCGGCAAGGTTCTGCTCGGCAACCATGACCACGCCTCGATCTACGAGCCGATCGGTTTCAATGCCGCGGCGCGTGGCGCAGCGCTGTGGACCAACAAGCAGATCCGCGCCGGCATGTTCAGCTGGCTGTCGGGCAAGAAGCGGCGCTGGGAATGGCTCAAGAGCCTGCCCACGACGATCACCGAGGGCGATGTCCTCTACGTCCATGCCAGCCCGCGCAACCACCTGGAAGAGTACGTGCTGGAAGAGCACACCCAGGGGCGCAGCTACCTCGGCGAGGATCCCCGGCAGCTGCTGGAAGAGAACTTCGCCCTGGTGCCCAAGACCTGCTTCGTCGGCCACACCCACCGCCCCGGTGTCATCACCGGTGGTGACTTCACCTGGCACGGCCTCAAGCAGCTCAACTACCGTTGGACCCTCGATCACCGCAAGATCATCGTCAACGTCGGTTCGGTCGGCCAGCCGCGCGACATGGACCCGCGCAGTTGCTACGTGGTGTTCGACGGGGCCAGCGTCGAGTGGCGCCGGGTGGCGTACGATATCGAGAAGACGCGTAAGCTGATCCTCGATAATCCGCACCTGGACAACCATCTGGGCGAACGCTTGCTGCTCGGCCGCTAGCGCAACCAACGGCTCACGGTCCCAGGCAAACCCCGCCTCTGGACACGCCCATCTCCCGCATTACTGTTCGCGCCCCCTGCGAGAGACCCCATGCCCAAGATGAAGAGCCACAAGGCGAGCAAGCGTCGGATGCGCGTCACGCGTAACGGCAAGATCGTCCGCACGACCTGCGGCGTCCGCCACTTGCTCGCTGGCCGCACCCCGAAGACGAAGCGTAACCGTCGCCAGAAGTCGGTGACGACCAACGCCGGCAATGTGCGCCGCGTCAAGTACGCGCTGTCCAACAACGCCAACGTCTGAACCCGTAACCAAGTAGGGCCCTGCCCTCCCCGTCCGCCATCGGCGTCCGGGCCTGCTAGAAGGAATATGCCATGCGTGCAACCAACGGCGCCTCCCGCCACAAGATGATCAAGCGCATGAAGAAGCGCGCGAGCGGCTTCTTCAGCGGTCGTTCGAAGATGTACCGCGTGATCTGCGAGGCCGTGCGCCGCGCCGAGCAGCAGGGCTTCGCCGGCCGCAAGATGAAGAAGCGCCAGTTCCGCCAGCTGTGGATCAAGCGCATCTCGATCGAGTGCCGCAAGCTCGACATCACCTACAGCCGCCTCATCGCCGGTCTCGAGAAGGCCGACATCCGCCTCGACCGCAAGCAGCTGTCCGAGCTGGCCATCGCCCAGCCCGCCGCCTTCGCCGAAGTCGTCGCCAAGGCCAAGGCCGCCGTCGCGGCCTGAGCCGGCTGACGGGCTGATGCCCATGATGCATGACGTCGAAAACGATCCTGGGAATCCCCAGGATCGTGTCGTTTCCGGGGATGGCGCGGGGCAGGAGCCCCGCGCGCCGGGCGGGGCAGGAGCCCCGCGCTCCCGGGACTACATCCATCCCGTCTCCATCGGGGATGTGCACCTCACCAACAACCTGATGCTCGCGCCGATGGCGGGCTACACCAACGTCGCCTTCCGGCTGATCGCCAAGGAGGTCGGCGGCTGCGGCCTGGTCGCCACCGAGATGGTCGCGGCAATCGGCCGCGAAACGCGCGGCCAGACCGAACGCTTCCGCGTGCTGACCCGCAACCTGCCGCAAGAGCGCCCGATCGCGATGCAGGTCTATGGCCGCGAGCCCGAGCTGTGCGCCGAGACCGCCGCAGCGCTGGAAAAGGCCGGCGCCGACATCATCGACCTCAACTGCGGCTGCCCGGTCAAGAAGGCCAAGCAGTCGGGCTGCGGCGTGGCGCTGATGCGCGAACCCGAGCATGTCGGTCGCATCGTCAAGGCGATGGTCGCGGCGACCAGCCGCCCGGTGACGGTGAAGATGCGCCTGGGCTACGACGCGCAGAACCGCACCATGCTGGAGGTCGCGCAGGCCTCGGTCGAGAACGGCGCGCTGGCGCTGTGCGTGCACGCGCGCACCGGCGAGAGCAAACACGGCGTGCCGGTCGATCTCTCGGGCCTGGCCGAGGTGCGCCGCGCCACCCCGGCGCGCATCCCGGTCTTCGCCAACGGTTCGATGGACACCGCCGCGGCGATCCGCGCAGCCAAGGACGAGGCCGGCGCCGACGGCTACATGATCGGCCGCGCCGCCTGCGGCGATCCGTGGCTGTTCCGCAACCTCATGGCCGAGCTGTCCGGCGGGAAACGCTACCAGCCTTCGATCAGCGAACGCCGCGCCCTGCTTGCCCGCCACTTCGACCTCATCCTCGACCTCTACGGTGAGGAGCGCGGCGTGCGCGTGATGCGCAAATACGCCTTCTTCTACTGCAACGGCCTGCCCGGCGTGCGCAAGTTCCGCGGCGATTTCTGCCGTCTCGCCTCGCGCGATGACTTCGCCCGCGCCACCGACGCGTTCTTCGGCCAGCTCGAACGCGGCGAGATCACCGGCGAGGCCGAACATGTCACTCTCGTCGAAGACGAGAGTGAGGCTGGAAGCTGAAGGCTGGAAGCTGAAGGCTGGAAGCTGGAGGTCAGGCCGCAGCGTCCACGATTGCCCACCGCGACTTGCCAGCAGCATGTCCGCGCGTGACCAGTCAGCCTCCAGCCTCCAGCCTCCAGCCTCCAGCCAGTGGCAATCCGTACGACGGCACTGCCGCCCAGATGGTGCCGCAGGCGATCGAGAAGCTGCCGCTGTTCCGCTGGCGGCCGGGTGGCCGGCTGCTGGTCGTCGGGTCGCGCGACGGCGCAGCCTTCGACCACGACCTTGACCACGCCGAAGGGCTCAGCTTCCGTCGCCCGCTCGACACCGTGCTGGTCGCCGCCGCCCAGTCGCGGGCGCGCTGCGACGGGCTGGCCCTGGCGTGGAGCAGCACCCTGGCCTTCCCGCAGGCGGTCGAGGCCTGCCTGCAGGCCTGTCGTGGCGCCCTGGTGGTGTGCAGCAACGGCCACGGCGACGCCGGCCTGCTCGAACGCCTGCTGCCCCTCGCCGACGCCTGGCAACTGGTCGCCGGATCCGCGCCTGGGCCGCTGGCGCAGCGCATTCTCGACGCCGGTCGCCACGTCGAAGTGCTGGCCGGTTGGAGCGACCCCGCCGCCCCGCTGCCGCCCCTTGACCTCGCCCGCGCCACCGCCGTCCACCTGGTGCCGCGCTCGTCGGCCCTGGGCAGCGAGGAGCCGATGCGCGCCGCCTACACGACGGCGCGCACACGCTTCGCCGGAGCGCTCTACGACGAGGCGCACCAGCGCGACGACTGCGCCTGCGGCGAGACCCTGGTCTGGCGCACCAGCGGCCGTTCGCGCCTCGACGCATTGACCAGCGAGGCCCGCTGCCGCGCCTGCGGACAAAACCATTGCTTCTCCATTGCCCCTAGGGGTTAGGGGTTAGGGCATTGCCACGCCATTGCCCCAGGGTTTAGTGCGCAGAGCCTTGCCCCTAACCCCTGGGGCAATGACTGCGATCACTAACCCCTAACCCCTGGGGCAATGACGCGGCCTAACCCCTGGGGCAATGACGCGGCCTAACCCCTGGGGCAATGACGCGGCCTAACCCCTGAGGCAATGACATGAACATCGCCCTCTACGGTCTCGGCATCATCGGCTCGGTGTGGGCCAGGAACCTCGCCGCCGACGGCCATCAGGTGCGGGCGTGGAACCGTACGCCCAAGCCCGATCACCCGTGCTTCTGCGCCGACGCTCGCTCCGCGGCGCAGGGTGCGCAGTTGGTCGCCATTGTCGTCGCCGACGGGCCGGCGGTGATGCAGGTGCTCGACGCGGTGCTGCCGGTCCTCGCCCCCGGTACGGTGGTCGCCAATCACGCGACCATCGGCGTGGACGAGGTACGCGCGGTGCAGGCGCGGGTGCGCGCCGCCGGCTGCCGCTTCCTCGATATGCCCTTCACTGGTTCGAAGATCGCGGCCGAGCAGCGCCAGACGGTGTACTTCGTCGGCGATGACGACGGCTCATTGACGGCCGTCGAGACGGTCTATGCCGGCATCAGCAAGGCCCGCCTCCCGCTCGGTGCGGTCGGCAGCGCCATGGCGGTGAAGCTGGCGCTGAACCTGATGATCGCGACCAGCTACCAGAGCCTGGCCGAGGGTCTGCGCCTGGCACGTTCGGCTGGCATCGCCGACACCGACTTTTTCCGCTGCCTCGACCTGAACATCGCCAAGAGCGGCCTGGCCGACCTCAAGAAGCCCAAGCTGCTGGCCGCCGACTGGTCGCCACAGTTCTCGGTCAAGCACCTCAACAAGGATCTGCGCCACGCCCTGCGCCTGGCGGCGGCCAGCGGCGTCAGCCTGCCCCAGGCGGCGCAGCTGCAGGCGGCCTACGCCGCCGCCGAGGCTGATGGCCTGGGCGAGGCCGACTTCAGCGTGATGTACCAGCGGTAAGCGCTGCGGGTCCGCAGAGCACCCGCAGCTGGCCACCATGTTCCACCCGCCAGAGCCCAGCGGCACCGATGAACGGCTCGCCATCGACCTGCATGGGAACCGCGCGGCGAAAGCGCAGCTCCCACACCGCCGCCTGGCCGAGCGGCCTGGCCCGCCGGCGCCCGGCCAGCATCAGCCCCAGACCGAGGCCCATCGGCAGGGCGAAGAGGTCGGCAAGGCGGTCGTCGGAGCGGATCAGTGGGCCGAGGCGGAAGCCGCCGGCATAGCTGGGGATGCCGGCCACCACCAGGGCGCCGCTGCCTGAAGGCAGGCGGTGATCGACGCAGCCGCGCAACCGCGCCCCCGGTTCGGCCAGCCCGCACAGGCCGTACATCGCCTTGTTCAGGCCGCCGCCCCGCATCAGCCACGGCTGCACCCGGCGGATATGGTGGAAACGGTGTGCCGCCGCCGCGTCATCGCCGATCGACCAGTAGTTGTACCAGGCCCGGGAACAGCCCGGCCCGCTGAGCACCCAGCGGTCCAGCCGCCGCTGCGGGGCGGCGATGGCGTGCGCCAACCACGCATCCAGGCGTTCAGCGCTCGGCGGGCTGGCTGGCCAGCCGAGATGGCGCGCCAGGTCGTTGCCGGTGCCCAACGGGATGACCGCCACCGGCAGATCACGGCCGTTCTGGTGCACCGCTTCCAGGACCGCAGCCACCGTGCCATCCCCACCGCAGGCGACCAGCACCCCGTCGCAGCCGGCGATCCGCTCGGCCAGGCGCCCCCCGCGCAGATCCAGGACCGGATCCCCCCGGGCGGCCAACATGGCGCCCAAAGCGGCCCCCTGCCGCCCACCGCTGGTCGGATTGATGATGAAAGTCGCCCGCACGGGGGTCCCAGGGTAGGCCTTCCGGCCGGGAAGCCATGCCCCCCACATCGCACTCCTCGCCTTGACGCCCCCTCGCCGTAGTCGTAAGCCTATGCTTGTCGGGACCTCGGGTGTGAACCGCCCGAGCGTCCGTACCTAGCCCCAACCCCAGGAGCCGCGGGTGGAATCAGAGATCGATCGCCTGCGCAAGAAGGTGGAGAACTTCCCCTCTCCGTCTTCCTACAACCGTCTGGCCGAACTGCTCCATCTGGCGAAGCAGGAGGGTGAGGCGGAAGCGGTGTGCCGCAAATGCATCAAGGAATTCCCACGTAATTCCCAGGTGTACGCCCTGCTCGCCGACATCCAGCTGAGCACCGGCCGACGCTCCGAGGCCGGCCTCAGCCTCAAGGCCTCGCTTGAGCGTGATGGTCGCAACTACGCCGCCGCCCGCATGTACGCCGACTACCTGGCCGAGGCCCGCGATGTGCAGGGAGCCATCGCCCAGCTCAAGCTGGTGCTGTCCTACCGTCCGAACGATCCGCCGGTGCTGCAGCGCCTCGGCGAACTCGAGGGCCAGTTGAAGGGCGTGCCACTGGGCGCCGTGCAGGCCCAACGTCCGGCCGCCGCCCCCGCTGCCGCCCAGCCCGCCCCACGTGCTGCACCAGCGCCCTCGGGCTCTGGCATCCGGCCGGCCCAGCAGGCGACGGCTCGTCCGGCAGACCCGCCCGCCGCCAGCACGTCCGGCACCCGTCCCTCGACTTCGGGCAGCGGTGTACGCCGCAGCGCCTTCGACACCCTGGCGGCCGAAGGCGGCGTGCGCGCGGCCGTCGTCGTCGATCCGCAAGGCCAGGTGGTGATGGCCCGCGCCCTGCCCACGGCCGCCGGCCGCGAGGACGCCCTTGCCGCCTTCTCCAGCGCCATCGGCATCGCCATGGCCGACATCGCCCGGCTCGCCAAGCATCCGACCCCCGCTTCGTGGGTGCTCGGTGCCGAGCAGGGTCAGGTCCTGTCCTTCCAGCGCGACAACGGCTTCTCGGTCGTCGCCCTCGCCGACCCCACCGTCCGCCCGGCCATGCTTGAATTGCGCGCCCGCCAGGCCCTGATCGACCTCGGAGCGACCTGATGCAGGACATCCTCGGCGAATTGAACCGCGTACGCGGCGTCGGCGGCTGCCTGCTGTTCAACAGCGACGGCCTGCTGATGGAAAGCATGCTGCGCAGCGACGTGGACGAACAGGCCCTGGCCGCCTCCGGCGGAGCGCTCATCGCGCAGGCTACCCGGATGTGCGAAGCCCTGGGCATCGGCCGGCAGACGGCGTTCAGCGCCAACGGCGATCAGGGTGGCGTGATGGTCCTGGCGGCCGGCCAGGCGACCCTGCTCGTGCTGCTCGACCCCAGCGCCAACCTCGCCCTGCTGCGCCTCGAACTGAAGCCGTTCCTCGAACGCATTACCAGCCGCCTGACCCTCTGACGGAGCCTGCACCCAATGGTACAGATCAATTTCGGCCAACGTGAAGTCAGTTGCAAGGTCGTCTTCTATGGCCCGGGCATGTCCGGGAAGACGACCAATCTTGAGATCATCCACAAAAAGGCGCCCAAGGACGCGGTCGGCGAGATGGTGTCGATCGCCACCGAAACCGATCGCACGCTGTACTTCGACTTCCTGCCCCTCGACCTCGGCCAGGTCGCCGGCATGCGCACCAAGTTCCAGCTCTACACGGTGCCCGGCCAGATCTACTACAACGCCACGCGCAAGCTGGTGCTGCAGGGCTGCGACGGCGTGATCTTCGTCGCCGACTCGGCCCCGGACAAGATGCCGGAGAACCTCGAGTCGCTGCAGAACCTGCGCGACAACCTCGCCGAGATGGGCCTGACCTTCGATGACACCAGCAGCCCCGGCCACATCCCGGTCATCCTGCAATACAACAAGCGCGACCTGCCCAACGCCCTGAGCGTGGCCGAGATGAACGCGCAGATGAACCCGCTCAACCACCCGACCTTCGAGGCCTGCGCGCGCGACGGCAAGGGCGTCTTCGCCACGCTCAAGGAAGCGAGCCGCCTGGTCATCGAGAAGCTGAACAAAGAGCACGCGCCCGGATCGCGCGGCCGCCGCACCGGAGGCGGGCTTCCCCAGCAACCCCCTGCGGCCCAGAGCACCACCCCGGCGTCCAACCCGATCCCGGCCGCCCCCGTCGCTCCGACGCCACCCCGCCCGGTCCCGGTGCTCAGCCAGCCGCCCAAGCCGATGCCCGGCGCCGCTGCAGCCCACACGCCCTCGGGTGGTAGCCCGGTGATGCGTCCGCCCGCCCCGCCGCCGGCCCCACCGCGTCCGCCGGCCCCGCCCCCGCGTCCGCCGTCGTACAACCCGACGGCGCCGACACCGGCCATGGGCACGCCCGCAGCTCCCGATCCCAGCGCGCGTGAGAAGCACCTGCAGAAGGCCAAGCCGCCGGCCCTCGGCGCCCGTGGCCCCGGCGGCCCCGATCTCGGGGCGACCGACCCGAACCTCAAGAAGTTCCAGCAGCAGTCGGGTGGCAGCCCGGTGAAGACCCTGCTGATCGTGCTGATCTTCGTGCTCATCGCCGTGGTGCTGCTTGTCGCCCTGACCCTCTTCGTCCCGGCGGTACGTGCCCAACTGCCCATCGGTCTGCAGCAGCAGATCGAGACGATGGTGGGCGGTCCGCCCGCAGCCGCCGCTCCGGCGGTTGCCCCGGCTCCGGCGGTTGCACCGGCACCGGCTGCGGCTCCCGTGATGACCCCGGCTGTCACTCCTGCCGCCCCGGCAGCGGAGGCCCCCAGTGGCAAATGACGCCGCCATCGGCGCCAACGAGGCGCTGCGCCTGCGTCGCCTGGTGTTCTATGCCGGCGACGTGGACAAGTTCAACACGCTGCTCTCCGGCTTCGTGAAGAAGTCCGGGGCCCTCTCAGCGATGATCATCGACCAGGAAGGCCACATGGTCGCGCGCCAGGGCTTCAAGATCGCCGGCGCCGATCCCACCGCCCTGGCCGCCCTGGTCGCCGCCAGCTTCGTCAGCACGCGCCAGGTCGCGAAGCTGCTCGGTGAACAGGAGTTCACCACCATGAACCAGACCGGCGGCCAGCACGCGATCAGCGTGCAGCTGATCGGCTCGCGCACCCTCCAGGTCGCGGTGTTCCCGGTGTCGGTGAAGCCCGGCATGATCCAGGTTTACAGCAAGGAACTGGCCAAGGAGATCGATGCCGTGCTGGTCGCCGCCGCCACGCGCAAGGACGATGCCCCGCAGGAGAAGCTGGGGGATTCGTTCTCGGCGGATATGAAGAACCAGTTAGATAAGATGTTCGGAGATTTGTAGCCCGGGGGACTTCGTCCCCCGAACCCCCTGCGGCCTTTGTCGCGGCTCGGTTTCGTCGCTGCGCTCCGAAACCGTGGGCGGATGGGCTGCGCCCATTGTATCCGCCCACCGCCGCTCGGCGGCCGGTCGCACTGCGTGCTCCAATTTTATGCAGGGCTGACGCCCCGCGCCCCACCAAGACACGAGGTACCCATGACCGCGAGTGGTGAGATCAAGATGGCAGGTGTGGGTCGTATCGCGGTGATTACCAATGAGACCGGACTAGTGCGCGTTGAGTTCCTGGCCGACGAGAGCCCACGCGTGGCGCGATGTGGGAACGGGAAAGCGGCACGGGTCAGGGATCGGGCGCTCGATGAACTGGCGGGGTATGCCGACGGCGGGAAGCTGACGTGTCCGGTCGACCTTGATGCGGTGACGCCGTTTCGTCGCCGGGTGCTTGAGGCACTGCGCGGCGTCGGGCGGGGGAAGACGGTCAGCTATGGGGAACTGGCGCGGATGGTGGGCTCGCCGGGGGCGGCACGGGCGGTCGGGTCGGCGTGCGCGAATAATCCGGTTCCGCTGTGGATCCCCTGTCACCGCGTGCTGGCAGGCGATGGACGCATTGGCGGGTTCAGCGGCGGATTGGCGGTGAAACGCGCGCTGCTGGCGATCGAAGGAACTCAGGTGGCCTGAGGGCGGTTGAGCAGCTCGGCGAGGTGCACGGCCTGCAACTGGTAGGGCAGCAGCACCTCGTGGCAGCCGGCGTCGCGCAGGCGGGCGGCCTGCTCCTCGGTGTCGGCGGTGGCGACGATACGCGCTTCCGGAGCGAGTTGCCGGCAGGTGCGCACCAAGCCAAGATTGTCCACGCCCTTCAGCATCATGTCGGGGATGGTCGAGAGGATGAGGCTGGCGTGGTGCAGGTTGGCGTGATGCAGCGTGTCCATGCTGCCGAGATCGCCGAAACGGCCAGCCACCCCGCGCTTGGCCAGGGCCTTCAGCGTCTCGGGATTGAAATCGACGACCAGGATCTCGGACAGGCGCGCGGCATCGCGACGCTCCATCTCGTCGATGAAGGCCAATGCGGTGCGGTGGGCGCCAAGAATGACCACCGGGTGGTGCTCGGCGGTGCCCTGGCCTTCCAGGCCGGGATCGGGGGCGGCACGCGCCACCAGACGCCACAGGCGGTCGCCCCAGCGGATGCCGTAGCTCGACAGCACGGCGGTGATCGCCATGGCGTAGAGGACGATGGTGAAGGTGTCCTGGGTGATGTGCTGATAGCCGACGCCGAGCAGGGCGATGACCAGGCCGAACTCCGAGACCTGGGCGAGGTTGAGACTGGCGAGGAAGCCGGTGCGATGGCCAGCCCCCGACAGGGCGAGCAGGGGCCAGACGGTGGCAAAGCGGCTGATGATGGTGAACAGCACCGCCGCGATGATGGCCGGCCACATCCGCGCCTCGGGCGCCACTACCATCATGCCGATCGAGACGAAAAACAGGGTCAGGAAGAAATCGCGCAGCGGCAGGACCTTGGCGGTGACGTGCAGCCGGTAGGGCATGCTGCCCACCGCGATGCCGGCGATCAGCGCACCCATCGCCGTGGACAGGTGCATCGCTCCGGCCAGGCCGGCGACCAGGGCGCACCAACCAAGCGCCGCCGCCACGACCATCTCGGGCGAGTGCGCGATCGAGGCGAAGACGCGGTGCAGGAACAGCTTGCTGGCGACCACGCCAAGCAGTCCCAAAGCCAGGCTGGCGCCCAGCGCCTTGGCGATCGGCCCCAGCTCGGGGCTGGTCAGGTTCGGCTGCAGGGCCAGCACGAGGATGGCGAAGATGTCCTGGATGATCAGCACACCGATGGTGATCCGCCCAGCGAGCGTATCCAAGGTGCGCGTGTCGTAGAGCAGCTTGACCACGATCGCGGTCGAGGAGAGCGAGCAGATCAGCGCCAGGTAGAGGCCCGTCGCATCGCCGCCGCCGAGGCCGTAGCCGAGCAGCCAGAACAGACCAACGCCCAGGGCCACCCCGATGGGGAACTGGCCGAAGCCGGTCAGCAGCAGTTGACGGCCGCTGGAGGCGACCTGCTTGAGATCCATCTCCAGGCCGATCACGAACAGCAGCAGGATCATGCCCAGTTCAGAGATCACCGCGATATTGGCCAGATCGGAGATCCAGCCAAAGCCGATCGGCCCAATCAGCGCCCCGGCCACGAGATAGGCAAGGATGATCGGCTGGCGCGTCCAGTGTGCCGCCAGGCCGAGGACGGTGGCGGCGGCGATGGCGACGCCGATGTCGTGGATGATGGGGGCGACGGAGGCGCTCATGGTGCTGTGGCTGGAGGCTGGAGGCTGGAGGCTGGAGGCTTCGATACCAGTGGGATCAGCAGCAGGCCGGGCAGAGCGACGACAACCGAGATGAGATAGGTCTGAGTCCAGCCGATGCTGGCGGGCATGCCAGCGAAGAGTCGCCAGAGGTGCGGCGAGGCCAGGCCGATAGTCGCCAACAGCGCGTATTGCGTCGCCGCCATGCCGACTTCGCAGCGGGACATCAGGAAAGCGACGAAGGCGGCAGCCGCCATGGTGCCACAGGCGTTGTCGAGGACGACGACGGTCAGCAGGCCACCCGGACCGGGTAGTATGCCCTGCGCAATGCCGACGTACAGCAGGTTGGAAAGGGCCGCGAGGGCGCCGAACAGCCACAGGCACGGTGCCAGTCCCCAGCGCAGCGCCAACCAACCGCCGAG
Source organism: bacterium (assembly GCA_020047915.1). Taxonomy (GTDB): domain Bacteria; phylum Planctomycetota; class UBA11346; order UBA11346; family UBA11346; genus UBA11346. The sequence goes on from JAIFND010000016.1 coordinate 25,578, forward strand.
CACGGCGCCCACCCCGGCCCCGACCAGACCACCGGCACCGCGCAGGGACAACTGCTCAAGGGTGTACTGCTTGGCCAGGAACGCGCCGGTGAAGGTCTTAGCCATGCCGTCACTGCTGCCATAGAGCAAAACGAACAGCAGGAGCAACCAGACCCCACGGTGAGCGAAGAGTCCGCGTAGCGGTTCGACCACCGCCGCGCGCAGGCTGGCCGGTACGGCAGCGGGTGGCGGCTCAGGCGCGATGAGGATGACGAAGGCGGCCACCGCCTGCACCAGCGCCGCCGCCAGGAAGGCCGCTCCCCAGCCGTGCGATGCGGCCAGCAGGGGCACCGCCGTGGCGCAGGCCAGGAAACCGGCCCGCCAGCCCCACACCTGGGCCCCGGCCGCGGCGCTGTGGTGCTGGCGCGGCAGCACCTCGATGGCGTAGGCGTTGGCTGCCAGATCGAAGGTCGCTGCCGCCACCGCCACCAGCGCCGCCAATGCGATCCACGGCCCCGGTGTCGCGGGAGATGTGCCCGCGAGCACGACCAGGCCGGCGGCGGCAAGCAATTGCGCCAGGGCCAGCCAACCGCGCCGACGGCCGAGCACAGGCGGCGCGAAGCGGTCGATCAGCGGCGCCCACAGCACCTTGAGCTGAAACGGCAGGGTCAGCCAGCCGAGCAGCACAACATCGGTGTCATGCCAGCCGCTCTTCGCCGCCCAGGTGGTCAGCATGTCGCTGACCATGGTGTAGGGCAGGCCACTGGCGAAGCCGAGTACGATGATGGCACCAAGCGTCCGTGCGGGAGCGGTCACGCCCGCATGCTGGCGCAAAGCGCCGGGGCCGCCAGCATCGCGGCGTGCCCGCCCCCCTGCTGCTGCCCGCCCCCCGCTCGTGGTCGCCGGCCACCGGCGCCTGCGCCGCCCCCGACCGCATCGCGGTGCATCTCTCCGACCATCCGACCCAGGCCTACCGCCTGGGACTGCGCCCGGACGGGGTGCGCATCGACTGCTCGGATCCGTCCGGCGAACGCCACGCCCGCGCCACGCTGGCGCAGCTCGTCGCGCAGGGTGCGCCGTGCGGCACGGTCGAGGACGCGCCGGCCTTCGCCTGGCGCGGCGTCATGCTCGACATCTCGCGCTGCCGCGTGCCGACGATGACCGAGCTGCACAGCGTGGTCGCGCAGTTGGCGGCGTGGAAGATCAACCACCTCGAACTCTATGTCGAGCACACCGTCGCCTACCGCGACCACCCGCTTGCCTGGACCGGCTGGGATCCGCTGACCCACGACGAGATCCGCTCGCTGGATGCGCTCTGCCAACAACACGGCATCCGCCTCGCCGCCAATCAGAACACTCTCGGCCACCTCGAACAGTGGCTCGCGCATCCGCAGTACGCGGCGATGGCTGAGATCGCTCCGGGGGAGACGTGGGACTTCGGCGGCATCGTCGAGAAGACCGGTCCCTTCTCGTTGTGCCCCGCTGACCCGCGCGCCCTGCCCTTCGTCACCGGCCTGCTCGACGAACTGCTGCCGCTGTTCAGCGCCGCGCACGCCAACCTCGGCTGCGACGAGGCCTACGACCTCGGCCAGGGGCGCTCGCGCGCGGCGGTGGCTGCACGCGGCCGCGCGGCGGTGTACCTCGACTGGGTGGCGCAGGTCTGCGCGGTCGCGCGCCGGCACGGCAAGCGTCCCGCGTTCTGGGCCGACATCGCGCTGGAACATCCCGAAGCGCTGGCCGCGCTGCCAGACGATCTGCTGTGCCTGTGCTGGGGCTACGAACCCGACGCCCCCTTCGCGCGCTGGGTGCGCCAGGTGCGCGCCGCCGGACGCGAGGCGTGGGTCTGCCCCGGCACCTCGTGCTGGCTGACCTGGACCGGACGCAGCCGCGAGCGCAGCGCCAACCTGCTCGCCGCCGCCGAGCAGGGCCTGGCCGAAGGCGCGACCGGCTACCTCGCCACCGCCTGGGGCGACGACGGCCACCGCCAATCCTGGCCAGTGACGCTGCACGCCCTGGCCGAGGCCGCGCACCGCGCGTGGAGCGGCCCCGCCGCCTACGACAGCCGCGCAGCCTGGAAGAAGCCCGCCCTCGGCCCGTGGCTCGACCGCTTCGGCGACATCGACGCCGACCTGCGCGCGATCAGCGGCAAGAACGGCGGCGTGCTGCGCAACCGCAGCGCATTGTTCGCCGACCTGCACAAGCCGTGGCGCGACCCGGCGCCCGGCTCGGCCGCCGACTACGAAGCCTGCGCCGACGCCCTCGACGCCCTGGCCGACGATCTGCCGATCTATGGCGGCCAGGTCGCCGACGAACTGATCCACGCCGGCCGCCTCGCCCGTCTCGCCGCCGAAGCCGGCTGGCTGAAGCGCAGCGCGCCCGATGACGCCGTCGCCCGCCGCCTGCTCGCCGACGAACTGGTTGCGCTGACCGACGAGCACCGCCGCCTGTGGCTCAAGCGCGCCCGCCCCGGCGGCCTCGACCGCTCGTGCGCGCGCTATGCCGCGGCGCTGCGCGCGTAGCGCCGCCTTCAGGCGGCACGGACGGCCGGCTTCAGCCGGCCGAGCCTTCCACGCACCCGCGCCACGCCGGATCCACCCAGAGCCCAGGCCAAGCCCACGGGTCCACCACCAGCCGCGCCTGCACGGGATTCTGCACCACATATCGCACCGCCGCGATGTGATGCTCCTCATCGCGGATGAAGCGGTCGAAGTATTCGCGCTGCCACAGCGCGCCGCTCTGTCCCAGCCGCTGATTGATCGCCCGGGCCGTCCGTCCTTTCCAGCGCCCGATGATCATGCCCAGCGGTTCGCCGGCCGAACGCAGCAGGACATGGACATGGTTGGGCATGACCACGGCGGCATCGAGGCGATAGGCCGCACCATGCCCGGAACGCAGTTCGGCCAGCACCAGCCCGCATATCTCTGAACTGCGCAAGCAGCAGGTTCCATGTCCGGCATCCAGCCAGTCATGAACGCGGGCGGCAAGCAGGGCGTCCGCGCGCTGCCCGGCCACATCGGGGCGCTGCTCCAACAGCAGCGACGCCCGGATCCGCTGCACCGCCTCATCAGGCAAGGCATCGGCCAGACGGAAGGTCACGGCCTGGGCCAGGCCGGCAAAGTCGGCGTGCGGCATGTGGCCGCGGTCGCGCCAGCCTCGGCGGATTGAACGCATGGATGCGAGCATAACAGATCGTTCGGCCGGCTGAAGCCGGCCGGCCGTGCCGCCTGAAGGCGGCGCTACGTGGCGCTACGAAGCGCTCCCAGGTGGCGCCCGCCGGGGGCGGCGCCATGCTGACGCCGTGCGCCAACCCCGCCGCAAGACCGCCGAACCGATCCTCCCCGACAGCCGGCCGGCGCGCATCGTCGCCGGGTGCATGACCGGCACCTCGATCGATGGCCTCGACATCGCCGTGCTGCGCATCCGCCACTTCGGCCTGCGCCTGCATGCCACCCTGGAGGCGACCAGCACGGTGCCGCTGGGCAAGCTGGCTGCGCCGCTGCGCCGCCTCGCCGAGCAGCAGCCGATGACGGCCGGCGAGATCGCCCAGGTGCAACGCGAGTTCAGCCTGCTGCATCTCGCGGCGCTGAAGCCCCTGCACGAGAAGCACAAGCTGCAGCTGGTCAGCGTGCACGGTCAGACCGTGTTCCACGCCCCGCCAGATTCGTGGCAGTTGTTCCAGCCCGCGCCGCTGGCGCATGGACTCGGCGTGCCGGTGGTGTGCGACCTGCGTGCCGCCGACCTCGCCAACGGCGGGCAGGGCGCGCCGCTCACACCGCTCGCCGACTTCCTGCTGCTGCGCCACGGCACGGAAGACCGCGCCGTGGTCAACCTGGGCGGCTTCTGCAACCTCACCCGCCTGCCCGGCGGGCACGACATCGACCGCATCGCCGGCCTCGATGTCTGCGCCTGCAACCAGGTGCTGGATGCGGTGGCGCGCGCCGTCCTCGACGCCGCCTACGACCGCAACGGGCAGGCCGCCATGCAGGGCACCACCGACGAGCGCGCCGCGACCCGCCTCGCCACTCTGCTGCGCCGCCAGGCCAAGTCCGGTCGCAGCCTGGGCACCGGCGACGAGGCGGTGGCCTGGGTCGAGGCGCACCGCGGCCTTGGCCCGGCCGACCTCGCCGCCACCGCCTGCGCCGCCGTCGCCAGCACCATCGTGCAGGCCGCGAGCGGCGCCCAGCGCCTGATCCTGGCCGGCGGCGGCACGCGCAACCGCCGCCTGGTCGCCGAACTGGCGGCCCGCGCCGCCTGCCCGGTGCAGCTCTCCGATGATCTCGAGGTGCCCACCGCCTACCGCGAAGCGATGGGCTGGGCGGTGCTCGGCGCCCTGTGCCAGGACCGCCAGGCGATCGCGTTGCCGCAGGTCACCGGGGCCGAGCGCAGCGCCGTGGCCGGGTTGTGGTGCCTGCCGTGAAGGCAGGTTCGGCGTTCGGCGTTCGGCGTTCGGCGTACCGCAGGATGCGACGGTGAGCGGGATCGTCAGCCGCTGGTGGTTCTGGCTGATCATCATCCTGGCCCTGGCAGCTTCTGCGCTCGTCGCCATCCGCATCGCCGGCATGCGCCGCTACGCGGATCTGCAGACCGAACTGCGCGGCCTGGGCTACGCGACCACGATGGAGGAACTCGTCGCCCTCGCCCCGCCAGTCGATCGCGACCGGCAGGAGCGTTTCCGGCGCATCATGGAATCGCGCTCCAAATGGATTGAGGACATCCACTACGCCCGCCCCGCAAACGACCTGCGCGAACAACGGCATGCACCCAAGGACCTCGAACGCCGCGACCGCGCCCTGCGCGACGGTGCGACCGACATGCATGCGATCACCGGCATCTTCGACGAAGGCCCGGTCGAGCTGTCGATGTTCGGCTGGTGCGAGCGCGATCCGGCCAAGCTGCGCGGCATTTCAATCAGCACCGCCACCGCCACCCCGCTGCCCAATCTGCTGGCGGTGCGCGCCTTCGCCAACTGGTGGTCGCTACGCGCCTGCCTCGACGCCGATCCCGAACCTCACCTGAAGAACCTCGACCGTCTGGTTGCCGCGATGGATCGGCCCGGTGCGCTGATCGATGCGATGATCGTCATCGCGGTCGGCGCGATCCGCGACCAGACCCACCTCTGGCTGGCGACGCGCGGGAGACTCGGCGACGAACGACTGCGCACCTGGGGTGCCGAGGCACCGCATCACCTCGCGTGGTGCGCGTCCGGATTCACGGGCGAACGCTGCCTGTTCCATGAACCACTCAGCCGGATGGGCTGGGGACACGGGATCTGGTTCAACGGCAAGGGAATTGTTGGCGAGGTGCTGACCTTTGCCCAGATCTGGCCACTACAAGGATATGAAGCGGCCTACTGTTCCAGCGCGATCGCCGGCACCGAAAGCCGGCTGTTCAACCGGACCGAGCCGACGATACGCGAAATGCCCTTTGGGTACCACGGGCTGATCTACCGCATCGCCATGCCCAACCTCTTCGAAAGCGTCACCACCGCCGCCGAAGCCGCCAACCAGCATCGCATGAACCGCCTCGCCGCGCTCATCGCCATGCACCACCACCGCACTGGCAGCCTGCCAGTACTCACCGATCTACCGCCCGCCCTCGGCCCCGACCTGCCGGCCCTGCTCTACGAAACCTTCCCGCCGCACCGTTTCCGCATCGGCATCGACCCCAAGGGTCCGCTGCCGCCGTCTGTGCCGGCCGACCGCTGGACCGGCAAGGACTATGCCTCGGCGATCGGCCAGCCGCCATCAAAGTCGCCCCAATCGCCCAACCGCCGCTGGTCGATGGAACTCGACCTGGCTGCGATCCTCGTCCCGCCCCCCGAACCTGCGCCCCGCAAGCCCAAGCTTCCAGCCTCCAGCCCCCAGCCTCCAGCCTCACCATGATCCCCGACCGCTCGCACATCGACACCGAACGCGCCAACCCGCGCACGGCGCAGCTGCACACCCTCGACGCTGCCGGGCTGGTCCAGCTGATGAACCAGGAGAACCGCGCGGTGCAGACCGCGCTGGAGGCGGCCGAGAGCGCCCTCGCCGGCTTCATCGCCGCCGCCGCGCCCGGCTTCCTGCGCGGCGGGCGCGTGGTCTATCTCGGCGCCGGCACCAGCGGACGCCTGGGCGTGCTCGACGCCTCGGAGATCCCGCCGACCTTCTGCGAGTCGCCTGGCCGCTTCATCGGCATCATCGCCGGCGGCGACCGCAGCCTGCGCATCCCCAGCGAGGGCGCCGAAGACGATGCCCAGGGCGCAATCCCGGAACTCGAACGCCTCGCCCTCACCGCCGATGACGCGGTGCTGGGCATCGCCGCCGGCGGCACCACGCCGTATGTGCAGGGCGCGCTGCGCTGGGCCTCCAGCCTCCAGCCTCCAGCCTCCAGCCCGCTCTGCGCCCTCCTGACCTGCGCCGACGTCCCCGCCCCGCCCGGCTGCCGGCGCATCCTGCTGCCCACCGGCCCCGAAGTGCTGACCGGCTCGACCCGGCTCAAGGCCGGCACCGCGACCAAGCTGGCGCTCAACAGCATCTCGACCGCGCTAATGGTCCTGGCCGGCAAGGTGCACGGCAACCTGATGGTCGACGTGAAGGCGAGCAACGTGAAGCTGCGCGACCGCGCGGCGCGCATCGTCAGCAGCCTGAGCGGCCTGCCGCGCGAGGCGGCCTTCGCCCTGCTCGAACAGGCCGGCTGGTCGGCCAAGACCGCCATCGCCATGCACCGGCTGGGCGCCAGCCGGGCCGCCGCCGAGGCCGCCCTGGCGGGGTGCCACGGGCGTCTCGACGCCCTGCCTTCGGCGTTGCCGCCCCAGCCCCCGGGCTGAACATGGCGGGCATGGATCCCGCCGTCCTCCTCGCCCCGGTGCGCGCCCGCCTGCGCCGCACCGTCGTGCTCGGCGGGACGGCGCGACTGGCCGGCGTCCTGATTGCGTCGGCCGGTGCGGCGGTGCTGGCCGACTACCTGTGGTTCCTGCCCGGCTGGCTGCGCCTCGCCGTGCTGGCGCTGATCGTCGGTGGCGCCGGCCTGATCGCCTGGCGGCGGCTGATCCGGCCCCTGCGCACCCCGCTGCCCGACCACGAACTGGCGGTCTTCGTCGAGCGCCGCACCCCCGCCCTGCAGGGCCGGCTGATCACCGCCGTCGCCGGCATCCCGCTTGATGAGACGGCCAGCGCCGCGTGCAGCGCGGCGATGCCGGCCCCCGCCGCGCTGGTCCCGGCCCGCCAGCTGCCGCGCCTGCTCGGCCTGGCCGGAGTCGCCCTGGCGGCCGGCCTCGCCATCGCGGTGGCCGCGCCGTGGTTCTGGCGTGACGGCCTGCTACGCCTCGCCCTGCCCCTGGCCGACCACGACTGGCAGCGCGCCACCGCCTTCACCGCCCATCCCGAGCGCGCGGTCGTCGCCGCCGATGAACCCGCCGTCATCGTGGTCGAGCGCACGCACGGCGGCAGCGGCGCGGCACGCATCGCCTGGGACGACGGCCAGGGCAACGGCGGAGCGCGCCAACTGCCGGGCACCAGTGGCCCGTGGCGCCAGGCCCTGACCCTGCCACTGGGCAACTGGCGGGTCAGCGTCAGCGGAGGCGACGCCCATCCGACGACCACCCGCGTGCTGGTGGTCGAACGCCCGCGCCTGATCGCGGCCGAGACCCGCCTGACCCCGCCGGCCTACAGCCACCTGCCGGAACGCGACCAGGCCAGCCCGGCCGGCCAGGTCCTGGCCGGCAGCACCTTGGCGCTACGCCTGCGCCTCGCCGCCGCGCCCGGCCGCGCCTTGGCCCAAGTGAGCGCAACCTTCGCCGGGAAGCCACTCGCCCTGCGCGCCGCCGGGGACGCCTGGCTTGGCAACCTGGCGATCCACGAGGCCGGCGAACTGGTGGTCGAGGCGGTCGATGGCGACAGCATCGCGATCCGCCCCGCCGCCCGCTTCCCGATCGCGGTCGAGCCCGACCGAGCGCCCAGCGTCTCGCTCGCCGGCCCGCGCGGCGACGAGGCGGTCGGCCCGCGCGCCAAGGTCCAGGTCGCGGTCGAGGCCGGCGACGATTTCGGCCTGGCCCGCGTCGGCCTGACCGCCGCCCCGGCCGCGCCCGGCGCCGCCGCCAGCGAACCGCGCAGCCTCCACGCCGAAGAGCTCGACGGCCGGCGCAGCCTGACCCGCCGCCTGGTGGTGGATGTCGCGACCCTGACCGGGCCGGGTGGCAGCATCACGCTGGTAGGCAAGGCCGAGGACGCCAACGACATCACCGGCCCCGGAGTCGGCGTCAGTTCGCCCCTGGTGCTCAAGGTCGTAGCCGAGGACGAGCTGCGCCGCGAGCTGGAGCGCCAGCTGGGCGAGGCCCGCGACCGCGTGCACCAGGCGCGCACAGCCCTGGCCCCGGCCCTCGCCGATCCGGCCAAGCTGCCCACCGCCGCCCGCGCCGCCGCCCAGGATGCGACGCGGGCCGCCGAACTGCTGGCGCGGGTCGAACGGCGCTGGGCCGAGAACAGCCTGGAGGCCGAGCGCATCGCGCCCGCCGCCGAAGCACGCCAGGCGGCCGGTGAAGAGGCCTCGGCTCCCCTCGGCAAGGCCGCCGGTGGCGACCAGGCAGCAGCGCGCGCCGGCGATGCCGCCCTCGACAAGGCCGAACGCGCCCTCGACCGCATGCTCTCGGACAGCGACCTGACGCGCATCGTCGCCCTGCTGCTCGAACGGCAGAAGGCCCTGGCCGAGGAAACTCGGCCCTTCGTGCGCGAGCACCTGACCCGCGAACCCGACGAGGCCGGCAAGACCCGCCAGGCCGATCTCGCCGCCCGCCAGAAGGAGCTATCGGCCCGCGCCGCCGACGCCGAACGCCGCATCCTGTCCGGGCCGGCCAGCCTCGATCCGGCCAAGGCGGTGGTACGCAACGAGACCCCGGCCGAGCGCATGGAGCAGGCCTCGGGCAGCATCGCCAGCGCCGACCGTCGGGCGCGCACGCCAGAACAGCAGCAGTCGGCGATCGCCGCCCTGACCCGGCTGCTCGACGCGCTGCGCGGTGGCGACGCCGCCGCCGACCTGGCGCGCCGCGCCGGCGAACTGGCCGAGCGCCAGGAGCGCCTCGCCGACGCCATCGCCGAAGGCCTCGACCGCGAGAGCGCACAGCGCGAACAGCAGCGCCTGCGCGAGGACACCGAACGCCTGGCCAACGACCTGCAGCGCGAACCCGAGGCGGCCAAGTCCGCTGCCGCAGCCGCCGGTGCCCAGCAGGGCGCCGAGTCGGCGCTGCAGCAGGGCGAGCGGGCCGCTGCGGCGCGCGACGCCGGCACCGCCGCCGAACTGCTGCGTCAGGCGCAGCGCGCGCTGGACCCGCAGCAGCAAGAGAAGGAGAAGCAGGAGAACGAGAAGTCGCAGCCCGACGTCATCGCCCTGCTGCGCGCCCTGTTCACCGACCAGGCGCGCATCCTTGCCGACAGCCTGCCGGTGGACAAACGCATGGGCGAGGATGAACCCGACTTCGCCGCCCGGCGCGACCTGGCGACCATCGCCCAGCTCCAGGATGATGTGCTGCTGCGCCTGCGCGAGGAAGGCGTGAAGGCCCTCGACCAGGCACCGATCGCGCTGGTCGCGGTCAAGCGCGTCGAGGCGGCGATGGACCGCGTCCTGACCCAGCTGCGCACCCCTGCCCTTGGTGCGCGCGGCCTCGCCCTGGAGCGCATCGCTCTGGCAGAACTGAAGCGTGTGATCGATATCGCCGCCAGCACCCAAAACAGCAAAGGCGGCGAAGGCGACGGGGGGCAGGGCGGTGGAGGCGGCAACCAGGCCCCCTTCCCACCCGCCGCCGAGATCGCCCTGCTGATCGCGCGCCAGACCGAGATCCACGCCCTGACTGCCGCCGGCCGGCCAGCCGATCTCGGGGCGATGCAGAGCGAACTCGCCAAGCTGGTCGGCCTGGTCGAAAGCGCGACCCGTCCGGGCAGCCGGCCGCAGGTCCTGGTCGCGCGCGCCCGGCGTTCGGCCGAGGGCGCCGCTGGCTTCCTCGCCGCGCGCGATCGCGGCGTCACCGCCCGCCACCACATGCTCGCCTCCGAGGAGGCCCTGCGCCAGGTGCTGGCCGAAGCCAAGGGCTCGGGTGGCGGTTCCGGCAGCAAGCCGCCGCCACCGCAGCCGAACGGCGCTCCGCCCAGCCCCTCGCCCGGCGGCGGTGCCGCCCCCGGAGCCGCCGCAGCCGGCGGCGCGGTGGCCGCCGAGACCCGCGTCGAAGCTGCGGTGCGCGCCGAGCAGGAACGCACCGCCCTGCTGCAACTGCCGCCCGAACGCCGCGAACAGTTGCGCCAGGCGCGCGAGCAGCGCCTGCCGGCCGGTGCCCTGCAACTCTTCGAGCGCTACCTCGAGAAGCTGGAGGAGCGATGAGCTGGGATTGCACCCAAACGTTCGGCGTTCGGCGTTCGGCGTTCGGCGTTACACGCAAGCCCGCTCCGGACGCGGCTGCGCTCCCGAGTCGTCAACAACATCGCAACGACGCGCTGAACTGGAATGGCGCTTTCTCCGAACGCCGAACGCCGAACGCCGAACCTCAGGATCGAGGATGAGAGCCATCCTCCTCGTCCTCGCCCTGCTCAGCCTGCTGCGCGCCGGCGACGCGCCGAACCAAGCCGCCCTCGACGCCTCCATCGACAAGGGCCTGGCCGCCCTGGCCAAACTGCAGGACGCCGAAGGTGCGATCGGTGACGGAGCCGGCATCACCGCCCTGGCCGGCATGGCCTTCCTCTCTGGCGGCCACACCCCGGTGCGCGGCCTGTACGCCGCCAACTGCGCCAAGGCCCTGCGCTCGGTCATGTCGCGCCAGGACCGCGCCAGCGGCTACCTCGGCAACGACTACGGCAACATGTACGGGCATGGTTTCGCCACCCTCTTCCTCGCCGAATGCTATGGCATGGAGCCGAGCGAGCCGCTGCGTCGTTCGCTTGAGGCGGCGATCGACCTGATCCATCGCAGTCAGAACGCCGAAGGCGGCTGGCGCTACCAACCGGTGCCGGTCGATGCCGACATCAGCGTGACCATCTGCCAGGTCATGGCGCTGCGCGCGGCGTGGAATGTCGGCGTCGGCGGCAAGGCCTCGGTCGAAGCCAGCGCCCGCGCCATCGCCTATGTGCGGCGCTGCGCCACCGGTGGCGGCGGCTTCAGTTACACCGCCTCAGGCGGCAGCTGGGGCACCGAGGGTCCGGAAGGCGTGCCGCGCGCCGCCGCTGGCGCCATGAGCCTGATCGGCGCCGGCGTCACCGCCGCTTCCGACCCGCATCTCGGCCCGGCCCTGCGCTTCATCCGCCGCCATGTCGGCGGCCACCTGCAGGGCACGCAGTACCTGTGGTACGGGCAGTACTACGCCGCCCAGGCGATGTTCCACAGCCCCGAGCGCGCCGACTGGACCGCCTACTGGAATCTGGCCGCGCCCGCCCTGATCGCCCGGCAGATGAATGACGGCAGCTGGCCCGCCCTGGAGGGCCCCGGCCCGGCCTACGGCACAGCGATGGCCCTGATCATCCTACAGATCCCGAACCAGTATCTGCCGATCTTCCAGCGGTAGAGCGGGAACCGGTTATCGCTTGCTGGTTTCCGTGTCCGGTTAATGATTCGGTCCCTAAGCAATGATCATCCTGCGTGATCTTCCGAACGATCAGGACCTGCGCGCCCTTGCCGGGCGCTATCCCGATCTTGATCCCGAGGCGACGGCGGCCTTCCTCGCCTTCATGCGCGCCGCGTGCGAGATCTTCCACGCCTCGGACGAGCACTTTGCGCGCTACGGCACCTCGTGCGGACGCTTCACCGTGCTGGCGCTGCTCAACCGCCAGCCCGACCTCGCACTGACCCCCAGCCAGATCGCCGGTTCATGCGGCGTGACCCGGGCCACGATCACCGGACTGCTCGACGGCCTCGAGGCCGACGGTCTGATCAAACGCACGCGCAACGATGGCGACCGGCGCAGCCTACAGGTCAGTCTGACCACCGGGGGTCGGCGCTTCCTCGACGACATGCTGCCCGATCATTTCCGCCGCATGGCCAAGCTGATGGGCGAATTGGACGACGAGGAGAGGCAGGCCCTGCGCCGCATCTCCGCCAAGATCGCCGCCGGCGTCACGCATATCACCGGCCCAGCCACCAAACCCAACCGCCGCAGTCCTGCACCGTCCCCGAGGAACCGATGATCATCTCCCGCCCCGTCGCCTCCCTCCTCATCGTTGCCGCGCTGTGCGCCGAGGAAGCCGTTCCGACACCAGCACCACTGCCAGCCGTCCCGGAAGCGGCGGCTGCGCCGGCTCCGCTCAACCAGGGGCTGACCATGGAACAGGCCATCGCCCTGGCCCTGGCGCGCAACGAGACGCCCGAGATCGCCCTGGCGCGCATCGAGAAGGCCGAGGCGACGATCACCCGCGCCACCGCCGCGCTGCGCCCGAGCGTGGTGCTGGGTGGTTCACTCTCCACCAACGACCAGGACCGCCTGCCCTATGGCGGCAGCGCCAACGAGACCACGGCGTGGAACGCCTCGGCCGAGATGGCGCTGCTGCGCGCCAGCGCCTGGTCGGGCCTGGCCGCCGCCAAGTACGCGCTGAAGGCGCAGCAGCTCGAATCGCTCGAACTGAAACGCGTGCTCGCCTACACGGTCGGCAACATCTTCCTCAATGTCCTGGCCGCCGAGCGCCAGGTCATCGCCGCGACCAACCGTCTGGAGGTATCGCGCGCCTCGGTCGCTGACGCCAAGGCCCGGCTGCAGGCCGGCCTGTCCACGCGCACCGATGTGACCCGCGCGGAGCTCGAGGAATCGACCGCCCTGCTCTCGGTCACACGCTCGCGCAACTTCGTCGTCTCCTCGCGCCTCGCCCTGGCCGACCTGATCGTCGCCCCGGTGGACGGCGAGATCGCGGTGCCGGCCGAGATCGCGGTGCCCTCGCGCGAGGGCGATGTGCTCGCGCGCCTGTCCCTGGCCTACCGCGCCGATCTGCGCGCCCTGCAGTTCCGCGAGTCCGCCGCCGACCAGAATGTGCGCGCCGCCTATGGCCGCTGGGTGCCCGATATCACGGCCCGCGCCGAATACGGCCAGTTCGAGACCAACGACCCTGCCCGCGCCGCCGCCGACAAGACCGCCGACATCACCCTGTCGCTGGTTGCCAGCTGGGCGCTCTACGACGGCGGCGATCGCAGCGGTGCGATCGATCAGGCGCAGGCCGACCGGCGCGAGATCGGCCTCTCGCGCACCCAGCAGTTGCGCGGCCTGCGCAAGGAACTGCTCACCGCCCTGGCCAACCTGGAAACCGCCGAAGCGACGGTCGCCCAGGCCGAGGCGCGCGACCGTCTCGCCCGCGCCAACGCCGAGGAGGTGCGCGCCCGCTACAAGCAGGGCCTGGCCACCGCACTCGAGGACGCCGACGCGATCAGCAGCCAATTCGAAGCCGAAAGCGGCCTGGTCGCCGCCCGCCTCGACCTGGCGCGCAGCAAGCTCAGCCTGCGCGACCTCGCCGGCCTGTGGCCGCTGAGCGACCGCGAGCCGGTGGGCCAGCAGTGAGGAAAGGGGCAGCCGTCCTCCTGGGGCTGGTCCTGGCAGGCTGCGGCGCCGATCCGGCCGCCAGCGCCGCACCGGCGAAGCGCTTTCCGGTCGAAGCGATCGCCGCCGTCGCCGAACCCGAGCTGCGCTCGGTCAGCGCCCCGGCCAGTCTGGCGCCGCGCGAGACCGTGCGCCTGACCGCACGCGTCTCCGGGGTCATCGACCGCATCCTGGTGCAGCAGGGCGACCGGGTCGCGGCCGGCCAGGTGGTCGCCGAGATCGACGCCGCACGCTACCGCCTGGCGGTCGACGGCGCGCTGGCGCAACTGGCCCGTGCCAGCGCGGCGCGCGATGACGCGCATGCGCAGCGCCGCCGGCGCGAGCAGGCCGCCAAGGAACAGCCCGGCCTGATCAGCGACGATGATCTGGCACGCGTACGCGCCCAAGCCGCCCAGGCCGAAGCCGACGTGGGCGCGGCCGAGGCCGCGCTGCGCCGCGCCGAACTCGACCTCGCCGAAGCCAGCGTGACCAGCCCGCTCGCCGGGGTGATCCAGGAACGCCTCGCCGAGACCGGTCAGCCGGCCAGCCCGGGAACGGCCATCGCCACCCTGATCGACCGCAGCCGCGTGCTGCTGCATGCCCAGGTGCCGGTCGGCGAAGCCGCCATCCTGCGACCGGGCATGGCCGTGACCTTCCGCCTGGACGGCGAGGCGGCCGAGCGCGCCGCCGTGCTCACCCTGGTTGGCGAAGCCGCCGACCCGGCCAGCCGGCTGGTGCCGATCATGGCCCAGGTCGCCGACGCCGACGCCGCCGAGGTCCGTCCCGGCGCCTTCGCCGCGCTGCGCATCGACCTGCCGGCCGGTGCCGCACGCATCCTGGTGCCCGACCTGGCGGTGCGGCCCAGTTCGCGCGGCTTCCTGCTCTATGTCGTCGAGGGCCAGGGCGAGACAGCGGTGGCGCGCGAACGCCGCGTCACCCTGGGTGGGCGTACCCGCGACGGCCGCATCGCCATCGCCGACGGCCTGGCGGTGGGCGAGCGCGTAGTGACGCGCGGCGCAGACGCCCTGCGCGACGGGGCGCCACTCGCCCTCGGGGCATCAGAGGCCCGATGAGCTTCACCGACACCTGCATCCAGCGTCCGGTCCTCGCCTGGATGCTGATGCTGGCGACCCTGATCTTCGGCGTCATCGGCTACGCCCGTATCGGCATCTCGCAGATGCCCGACGTGGACATCCCCTACGTCACCGTCCAGTTCCTGTGGACCGGTGCCGCACCGGAGATGATCGAACACGACGTCATCGAGCCGGTCGAGGAGGCGCTGGCGCAGATCGAGGGGCTGAAGTCGCTGACCTCGACCTCGCGCCAGGGCAGCGGCACGGTGCAGCTCGAACTGCGCGTCGGGCGCGACATCGACGCGGCGGTGCAGGATGTGCAGAACAAGCTCGGTCAGGTGCAGTTCCTGCTGCCCGCCGACGTCGAACCGCCAGTGGTGCAGAAGGCCAACTTCGAGGAGATGCCGATCCTGTGGATCTCGCTCTCCGGCCGAACTGGCCGATGCGGCGCGTTATCTGGTGCGCCCCAAGCTGCAGGCGGTGCCCGGCGTGGGCGAGATCCAATGGGGCGGCTACCTCGAACGCAGCGTGCGCATCTGGTTGGACCGCGCCCGCCTCGATGGCTATGGCCTGACCGCCAGCGAAGTCGTGGCGGCGATCCGCCGTAACCACCAGGAGCTGCCGGGAGGCCGCATCGAAAGCGGTGCGCGCGAGATGGATGTGCGCATCCTCGGCGAGGCCCTGACCCTCGACGAATTGCGCGGCATGGTCGTCGGCGGGACGCCGGCCCGGCCGATCCGCCTCTCCGCCGTCGCCCTGGTCGAGGACGCGCCTTCGGGCGCAACTCCGGCCAGCCGGCCCAGGCCCTGGGGGTGAAGAAGCAGATCGGCGAGAACGCGGTATCTGTGGCCGATGCCGCCAAGCACACCATCGAAGCGATCCGCCCGACCCTGCCCAAGGGCATGGAGCTGTCGGTCAACTACGACGGCGCCTCGTACATCGCAGCCTCGGTGCGCGAGACCGAGTTCGAGTTCCTGCTTTCCGTCGCCCTGACCTCGTTGGTCTGCTGGCTGTTCCTGGGCAGCCTGCGTGCCGCCTTCAACATCATCCTCGCCATCCCGATGTCGGTCTTCGGCACGGTGGCGGTGTTGTACTTCTGCGGCTTCACCCTCAACACCTTCACCCTGCTCGCCCTCGCCCTGGCGATCGGCGTCGTGGTCGATGACGCGATCATGGTGCAGGAGAACATCAGCCGCCACGCCGAGACCGGGATGGCGGTACGCCGTGCTGCCTCGCTGGGCACGCGCGAGATCCGTTTCGCCGCCCTCGCCGCCACCGTGGCGGTCATCGCCATCTTCCTGCCGGTGGTGTTCATGCCCGGCATCATCGGCCAGTTCTTCCTGCAGTTCGGCGTCGCCCTATCGGTGGCGGTTGGCATTTCCTACCTCGAAGCCGTGACCCTGGCTCCGGCGCGCTGCGCCCAGTTCATGGTCCCCGGCCGTCCCGAGCGCGGCCGGCTGGGCACGGCGGTCGATGCCGCCTTCGCCCGCCTGGCGCGCGGCTACCGCCGTCTGCTGCCGTGGAGCCTGCGCCACCCGGTGAAGATGGTACTCGGCTCGTTGCTCATCTTTGCCGGCGCGATCGCGCTCATGGCCAGCCCGCTGCTGCGCAAAGAGGCGACCCCGCAGGTCGATGACGGCGTGCTGTTCGTACGCTACGAGACGCAGGCCGGCGCCAGCCTGCACGAGATGGACGGCCTGATGCGCCGGGTCGAGGCATGGATGGCGGCGCGGCCGGAGATCCAGCGCTCGTACACCATCGTCGGCGGCTTTGGTGGCACCGGCGTCAACACCGCGGTGCAGTTCGTCACCCTGACGCCGCCGCGCGGACGTATGGGCAAGTTCGCGTTCAAGGATGTCGTCACCGAGCAGCTCAATGCCATCCCCGGCCTCAAGGCGGTGGTGCAGGAGAACCCCGGGCCGGGCAGTCGCGGCTACACCGTCGAATACAGCCTGCGCGGCAACGAGTGGGACGGCCTGGTATCCGCCTCCGAGGCCCTGACCGCGCGCATGGCCGACAGCGGACTGTTCCGCGACATCGACACCGACTACCAGCTCGGCCGCCCCGAGCTTGCCGTGCGCCCCGACCGCGAGCGCTGCGCCGACCTCGGCGTGCCGGTGGCAGATGTCGCTGCTGCGGTCAACATCCTGGTCGGTGGCGTGAAGGTCGGGAAGTTCAGCCAGGGTTCGCGCCGCGTCGACATCCGCGCCCGCCTGCTCGACGCCGACCGCCTCACCCCGGACGACCTCGCCACCTACCGCGTGCGCGCCGCCTCCGGGGCGCTGGTCCCGCTGTCCGAACTCGTGCGCAGCGAGGAGCGCGCCGTGCTGCAGCAGATCACGCGCAAGGATCACAACCGCGCCATCTCGGTGTTCGCCAACATGGTCCCAGGCAAGGGCCAGGGCGAGGGTCTGGCGTGGATGCAGGCGCAAACGACCCAGTTGCCGGGCGGGGTCGCGTTGGCCGAGGAGGGTGCCAGCGCCTACTTCCGCGAGGTGCTGGTCGGTTTCGCCACCGCCTTCGTGCTCGGCATCGTCTTCGCCTGGATGATCCTGGCGGCGCAGTTCAACTCGCTGATCCACCCATTCACCGTGCTGTCGATCCTGCCCCTGGCGATCGCCGGCGCCGCCTTCAGCCTCGCGATCGGCGGCTTCAGCCTGAACATCTTCAGCTTCATCGGCGTGCTGCTGCTGATGGGTCTGGTGAAGAAGAACTCGATCATCCTGGTCGATTACGCCGAACGTGGCCGCGCCGCCGGACTAAGCGCCGGCTGGGCGATCCTGCGCGCCGGCTCGGTGCGCCTGCGTCCGATCCTGATGACCAGCTGCGCCACCGCCGCCGCCGCGGTACCGGTCTCCTTCGGCCTGGGCGCCGGCACGGAGCTGCGTCAGCCGATGGCGGTCGCGGTGCTCGGCGGCGTGATCCTGTCCACCGTGCTCTCGCTGTTCGTGGTGCCGGCCTGCTACGTCATCCTCGACCGGCTGCGGCGCCAGCGCACCTGACGCCAGCCAGCCGACGACGCAGCCCGGACTCGACGGACGGACGGCTCGGCCCATGCTGGATGCATGATCCGATCCACCGCCTGGACCCTGGCCGTGCTGTTCACCGCAGCCAGCGCCACCGCCCTCGACATCGATGCGCCCAAGCCCCCGGAATGGCTTGCCCTGACCCACCGCGCCGCCTGGCGCGACACCCCGCTACGCGAGGTGCTGACCGCCCTCGCCAGGATCTCCGAGCGGCCGTTGGCGGCCAGCGCGCAGGTCGAGGCGCTGGCCGGACAGCAGCGCGTCACCCTGCTGACGCAGCGCAAGGAATCCCTCGAAAGCCTGCTGAACGAACTTGAGCGCACCCAAGGCCTGGTATTCACCGCCGAACCGCTGCGCCTGCGCATCGAAAGCCTCGCCGATCGCGATGCCGTGCGCCGGCGGCCGGTCGATCTCGACCTGGCCGCGTACGGCATCGGCATGAGTGTGGCTGAATTTCCAGGACAGCCTCTTGGCCCTCTTGCTGCTCATCCCTCTGAGATGAACGGCGACCTCATCGCCAGCACGGGCGCAGACACTGGTCACAGCTCCAACCCCGCCGATGACGTGCTGCGTTGGCTGCAGGCCCTTGAACCAGGCTGCCAACTGCAACCTGAGGGCCGCACCCGCCTGCGCATCCTGGCCACCCCCGAGGAGGAGGCGCGACTGCGCACCGCCCTCGACGTCGCCCTGGCCGCCAGCGTGCGGCCGGTGGGCTGGCGACTGACCTTCGGAACTGCAGCCGGCGAATCCGCGCTGCCCACCGGTATCGTCCCCACCGCCGAGGCCGCCACCCTGGCCGCGCGCCTGGCTGCCCCCAGCGTCATCGAACTCGCGTCCCTCGCTGGCCAACGCGTCGAAGGCGGCACGCGCGGCGAGCGCTCGGCCCTGACCGATCTCGAAGTCGTCTCCACGCGCCACGATCCGGTTGTCGAGGTGCTGGATTCCGGCCGTCACGCCGAGGTCCGCGCCCTGCGCGGCGCCGGCCTCAGCGTGCTGTCCTACCGCCTGTCCTGGGTCGAAGCCCCGGAGATCACCGAACGCGTGGTGGCCGAATCCGCCCGCGTGCGTCCACCTGAGACGGATGCCGACGGCAAACTGGTGGCTCCGCAGCGCACCGGCGACGGCAGCCGCATCGCCATGCAGGTCGATGCCCGCTGGCTGTGGACCCCCACCGGCGAGGCCGTCCTGCCACGCGGATCTGCGCTGGTACTGTGCGCCGAGCACCCCGCCGGCCGGGCCGTCATCATCGCTGAGGAACTGCCATGATCCGCCGCACCCTGGCTGCACTCGCCTGCGCCGCCGCCTGTTCCGCCGCGCAACCGGCGACCGTCGATCTGCACGCCGATGGCAAACCGCTGCTCACAGTGATCGAGGCGCTGGCTGACGCCTGCGAGGCGGGACTGAGCATCGAGGCCGAGGTCCATCCGCGCCTCGCCGCCTCGGTGCGGCTCGCCATCGATGATGCCCGCTGGGCCGACGCCCTGCGCTTGCTGCGCGACCAGTACCGTCTCGCGATCACCCTCGATGGCGCGCGGTTGCGCGTCGGCGATGCCGACGCCGCCGACCGCTCCCGCCTGGTCGTGCGGGTGTACGATGTACGGCATCTGCACCTGGCGCCCGTGGACCGACCCGGCCCCAGCCTGCATACGCCGCAGCCGGGCGGAACCGGCTCGCAGCTGCTGCCTCCCGCCGCAGCATCCGGCGCCTCGACCCTCGACCTGATGCAGACGGTGATCCAGGAGGTCGGCGCCGGTGCCTGGTCGGAAACCATCGGGACGGCGATCGAAGACCGCAACGAGGCCCTGGTGGTCACCCAGCTGCCCGAGGTCCACGAACGCATCGCCGCCATCCTCGCCGGGTTGGAACGTGATCTGCTGCGCCAAGTGCAGGTGCGGCTGTGGCGCCTGCCCGCCGACCGGGCGGGACTCGGCGCGCCGCGCAACGCGGCGGAGGTCGCCACCATCACCGCCCCGCTCGGGGCACCGCAATTGACGGTAGTCACCGCCCCCGGTCAGCGCGCCCACGGCCATGCCGGGGTTGCCCGACGCTACATCAGCGACAGCGATGTGGTGCAGGAGCGCCACGACCCGATCACAGCCACGCTGCTCGACGGGCTGATGCTCGATGTCACGCCATCACCCACCCGCGCCGGCATCGTCGTGACCTGCCGCTTCCAGGCGGCGGCGACCACCACGATGGCGGAAACCCAGGTGCAGGACGACACCGGCCGGCCGCTGCTCGCCATCGCGCTACCGGATCGCCGGCTGGAGAGTCTGCGTCAGACCGTGGTCATCCCCGATGGCGGCGCCGCGATCCTGCGCTCCGGCTCGGGCGCCTGGCTGGTGCAGACGCAGCTCTATCCGCCGGCACCCTGATCCCAGGCAAACGCCATCGTCTCCGCCACCGTCCGCAGCCCCAGTCCAAGCATCACGGCGCGGTCGAAGCCGACCGCAACACCGGCGCAGTCGGGCAGGCCATCGGCCATCATGGCGTGGAAGCCCTCGTCGAGACGGCAGCCGGGATGCGCAGGCAGTTCGGCCTGATGGCGGGCGCGCAGTTCGGCGGCCTCGACGCACTCGTGATAGCCGTTCGCCAGTTCGATGCCGTCGCGGTAGATCTCGAAGCGCGCCGCGACGCTGCGCCCCTGGGCATCGCGGCGCAGCCGCGCCTGGGCCGCGCCACTGGCGGGGTAGTCGGTCAGCACGGTCCAGCAGCCGCGTCCGAGTCCGGGCTCGATGCGCTCGGTCAGCAGCAGATCGAGGCGCTCCTCGCGGCTGAAACCGTCAGCCGGGCCGACCGTGGCGGGATCGAGGCCGGCGCGGCTCCAGGCGTCGTGCCAGGCCAGCCGCTCGGTGCCGCCGCCTAAACCCGTGATCAGCTCCAGCACAGCCACCGTCTCGTCGGCCAGGCGCGCGTCATCCCAGCCGACGCGGTACCACTCGAGCATGCGGAATTCGGGCTGGTGGCGCGTGCCGCGCTCGCCGCTGCGGAAGGCTGGAGCCAGGGTCCACACATCCTGACCGTAGGCCGCGACCAGACGCTTGAGCGGATGCTCGGGGCTGGTGGGCAGGAAGCGGCCGGCGACCGCGAAGGGCTGCACCCCGTGGTCGAGGTTGGCGCCGTCCTGCAGCACCGGCGTGTCGACCTCCAGCGCGCCGCGTTCAGTGAAGAAACGACGCACCCGATCGACCATGGCCGACCGGGCGCGCAGGGTGGCGAGCGTGGCGCTGGGGCGCCACGCAGCTTGGAGCTTGGAGCTTGGAGCTTGGAGCCCGCAGAATTCCACACGAGGCTCGTGCATGCGATGCGGACTCAAAGCTCTAAGCTCTAAGCTATTTGTCGGTGCGGCCCTTGAACTCGCGCGACTCGGTATTGACCAGGATCTTGTCGCCGATGGCGCAGAAGATCGGCACCTGGATGCTGGCGCCGGTGCCCTTGATCTTGGCCGGCTTCAGCACACGGCTCTGGGTGTCGCCCTTGACCGCCGGCTCGGTGTACTCGATCTCGAGGGTGACGGTGTTGGGCAGGCGGACCTGGATCGGCTCGCCGTTCCACAAGGTCACCTGGCATTCCATGTTCTCGAGCAGGAAGTCCTTGTCGTCGCCAACCACCTTGGTCGGGACCGACATCTGCTCGAAGTCGGTCTGGTTCATGAACACGTAGCCGTTGGCGTCGGCGTACAGGTAGGTCATGTCGGCGTCGCTGACGTCGGCCGTCTCGACCTTTTCACCACCACGGATGGTCTTCTCCAGCACGTTGCCGGTGACCAGGTTCTTCACCCGGCACTTGTAGAAGGCGTTGCCCTTGCCGGGCTTCACGAAGTTGACCTCGGTGACGAGCCAAGGGTTGCCGTCGAAGATGAGCTTGGCGCCCTTGCTGACGTCGGAGATCGGGATGCTGGTCATGGAACGGCCCTCGGCATGCTGTAAACGGGCGCGCCATGCAGGCATGCCCACCAGGTGAGGCGCGGACGGTATCGACCCCTGCGGCCGATGCCAGCGAACCGTCGTCGCCAGCCCCCGCCACCTGGCAGGCGGAACTGGCCCAGGCCTTCCGCACGGTGGACGCCCTTTGGCAGCACCTCGGCCTGCCTGACTCCGGCCTGAGCGCCGCCCGCCAGGCCGCGCAGGGCTTCCCCCTGCTGGTCCCGCGTGGTTTCGCCGCCCTGATGCGCCCAGGTGATCCTCTCGACCCCCTGCTGCGCCAGGTCCTGCCGCTGGGTGATGAATTGGCCTCGCCCCCCGGTTTCACCGCCGATCCACTGCATGAATCGGGCTGCGACCCGGCCCCCGGCCTGCTCACCAAATACCGTGGCCGCGCCCTGCTGGTCGCCACCGGGGCCTGCGCGGTGCACTGCCGCTACTGCTTCCGCCGCCATTTCCCCTACGCCGACCTGCCGCGTGGCGCGGCCTGGTGGAACCCGGCCCTGGCCGCGCTGGCCGCCGACCCGGAATGCCACGAGCTGATCCTGTCGGGCGGCGATCCCCTGACCCTGCCCGACGCCCAGTTGGCCGCCCTGGTCGCCGACGCGGCGCGCATCCCGCACCTCGCCCGGCTGCGCGTCCACACCCGTCTGCCGGTGGTGCTGCCCAGCCGCACGACGCCAGGCCTGCTCGCCGCCCTCACCGGCACCCGCCTGACCTGCACCGTGGTGATCCACGCCAACCACGCCCGCGAGCTGTCGCCCGAGGTCGCCACGGCCTGCGCCACCCTGCGCCAGGCCGGCATCCTGCTGCTCAACCAGTCGGTGCTGCTGGCCGGGGTCAACGACGCCGTCGAGACCCTCGCCGACCTGTCGGAGCGCCTCGCCGCCATCGGCGTGCTGCCCTACTACCTGCATCAGCTCGACCGGGTCGCCGGCGCCGCCCACTTCGCGGTCGAGGATGCGCAAGCCGTCTCCATCCACCGCGACCTGGCCGCCCAGCTGTCCGGCTGGCTGGTTCCCCGCCTGGTGCGTGAAGTGCCTGGGGATCCGGGGAAGACCTCCCTCTCCTGACAATCGTTATCACAGGGCGACGGTGTTGCCGCAGCCGCCCGCCGATCATGATTCCAGCTCATGGCAGACCCACCGACTTCAACCACCCGCAACCGGCGGACCAGCCGGGCAGCAGCCCTCTCGGTGCTGTCGAACAGTGTGCTGGTCGCGGCAAAGCTGGTCGTCGGCCTCGCCATCGGTTCGGTCGCCGTGGTGTCGGAGGCGATCCACAGCGCGGTCGATCTGCTCGCGGCGCTGATCGCCTGGTTCGCCGTCACCACCGCCGGCAAACCCGCCGATGACGACCATCCGTATGGTCATGGCAAGATCGAGAACCTGTCAGCGGTCATCGAGGCCCTGCTCATCGTCGGGGCTTCGGCGTGGATCATCGTCGAGGCGGTGCACAAGTTCTCCAACCCGACCCCGGTGACCGGCGCCGGCTGGGGCTTCGCTGTGATGGCAGCCTCCTCCGGCATCAATCTGCTGGTCTCGACCTACCTGATGCGCGTGGGCAAGGAGTGCGACTCGATCGCCCTGCAGGCCGACGCCTGGCACCTGCGTACCGATGTCTTCACCTCGGCCGGGGTGATGCTGGCCCTGGGCGTGATCTGGGTCGCGGCAACCTTCGCAGGCGCCGACCTGTGGTGGGTCGATCCGGCCGTCGCCATCGTCGTCGCCCTGCTGATCCTCAAAGCCGCCTTCGAGCTGACCTGGCAGGCCGGGGGCGATCTGCTCGACCAGGGCCTGCCGCCTGCCGAGGTCGAGTGGATCCGTGGCTTCGTCCACAGCTTCCTGCCACGCATCACCGGCTTCCACGACCTGCGCACACGCAAGGCCGGCGCCCACCGCTTCATCGATGTGCATGTCGTGGTCGAGCACCAGCAGACGGTCGGCCAAGCGCACGAGGTTGCCGAAGCGATCGAACAGGGCGTGCGAGCCAAGTTCCCAGCCTCGACCATCACCGTGCACCTCGATCCCTGCGATGCGTCCTGCCCCCCAGCCTGCCTGGCCGGCTGCCTGCTGGAGCGTTCGGTGCGTCACGCCAAGCGCGCCGAGCGCGGCCTGCCGCCGATCGATCCGCCCGTCGCCGGCTGAGCCAGCCTACTTGGGCTGGCGCTTGCCGCCTCCACCGGTGTAGGTGACTCCGAGCTCGCTCTGCAGGTAGCGGTGCGCCTCGCCGTAATGCTTGGTGTTGGGATGCTCATCGCACACCTGGCGGAGCACCAGGACGGCGCGCGCCTTGTCCTTGAGGTTGCGGTGCAGCATCACCCCCAGGCGCACCAGGGCCTCGCCGCCGGCATCCTTGCCGGCGTGGATGGCGGCGATCTCGCCGAGCTTGGCGGCCGCCGCCTGGTGATCGCCCTTCTCCGCCAGGGTCTCGGCGATGGCGAAGTCGCTGGATGGCGGACGATTGAGCCGGGCATAGGCCTCGATCGCGCGGTCATGCTGGCGGCAGACGCGGCGCAGCAGTTCGGCCTGGAGCGCGATGTAATCCCCAGCCCGCTCGGGATCCTCGCCCTCGAACGCGATGGCGATGGCGATGGCTTCGTTCGCAGCCGCCAGCGCAGGCTCGCCGGTGCGCAGGCGCTGCGCCGTCCACGCCTTGAGGTCCATCTCGGCCAGACGGCGCTCGCGGCCCTCGGCGAGGCGCGGCAGGATGGCCAGCAGCTTGCCCGGCTCGACGGCAGCGCGTTCGCCCAGTTCCCACCAGCGGCCGGCATCGCGGCGAACAAGCGGCCTGCCGATGCTGACCGGCAGCTGCTCGGCGGCCGCCACATCCTGCCCGGCCGACAGCCGGGCCGCGGCGGCAAGCCAGGCGAGGGCCTCACGGCGTCCATCGTTGCGCCCCATGGACCTCGCAGCGGTATCGGCCGAACCGGCGAGATCGGCCATGTCGGCGAGACAGCGCTCCTGCAGCGCCTTGGGCTCGACGCCCTGGGCCTTCGCCACCTCAGCCGGTTCGCGCCGTACCCACTGCAGCCATTCCAGACGCAAGCGTCCGCGTTCCACGGCGAGGGTCTGGGCGTCAGGCCAGAGCACGGCTGCCACCTGGCCGGCGATGACGTCGTCGCCTGACGACCAGCCGCGCTTCATCACCTCGCGGCCGGCGTCCACCGCCACCTCGGCGAGTTCGCGCGCCTGCTGCGAAGCCAGCACCGTCTTCACCAGGGCGGCGACGCGCGGCAGCTCGCCGCCGGCGAGAGCCAGTTCGACGAGGCGGCGCAGGCCCAGCTCCTGGGCCCGGCGGTTGCGCGGATCGTCGTCGAGGCGCTCGCCGATCGGGCCGAGCACCGCCAGCCGCTGGCTGCGCAGGCGGTCGGTCGGCAGGTTCTGCTGCTTGGCCTGGTTGACCAGACCGTCGTCCTGCACCAGACGGGCCGGTAATGCCGCGCTGGAGGCAGGGAAGCGCGCCAGCAGGTCCTTGGCGGTGGCGACGGCTTCAGCCACCAGGCCAGCCTCGGCCTGGCACTCGGCCAGCAGCAGCAGGGCCTCGGCCGTTTCGGCCGCCTCGGGCGCCAGATCGATCAACTCCTTGAGTGCGGCGATCGCCCCGTCCTGCTTCTTGTCGAGGCGCAGCGCTTCCGCCCGGCGCCAGCCGGCGAAAGCCCACAGAGCGCTGTCGGGATGCTTGCGTCCGAATTTCTCCCAGGCGATGGCAGCAGCGGCATAGCGTCCCTTGCCATAGGCCTCCTGCGCTTCGAGCAGCAGCCAGCGCTCGGCCTGCGGCAGGTTCTCAAGCGCCGCCGGATCGGGCGTCAGCCTGGGCTCGCCACCGGGCAGCCAGACGGCCAGGGCGACCAGGAGAGCGAGGGGCAGCTTCATGGCGGCGCAGTCTGCGAACGTAGCCGGCGGGTGAACTGGCGGGTGGCGTAGTCGAACACATTGCTGCCGAACTGGTAGGCGATCTCCTGCCATTGCGGACCATAGGCGCCGCGCCAGCCATCGACCAGATCGCCGGGATGGTACACGATGCTCCAGCGCTGGCCTTCGCGCACCCCCAGCACGCGATCGCCGCCGTGCCGCGCCAGGGCGCGATCCGGCTCGCGCATCGGCTGACGTATGCGCCAGAGCGCATCGTCGTTGGGGATGGCGACGAGCGGGCGGCCCGGCATCACCCGACGGGCCAGCGATTCGGCATGGCCGCGTCCGCCGCCGGTGTCGTCGAGCAGCAGCAGCCCGTGCAGCTCGACCAGATAGCGGCGCAACCACTCGACCTCGCGCTCGCCCAGCTTCGGCGGGTTGCGCGCCAGACACAGGTAGATGAGCGACGGCTGCTGGGCATCGTCCTTCTGCGCCATCAGATCGCCCAGCGTCACCGTCACCGGCCGGCGCGCGGTGGGCACGGACAGGCGGGTGCGCAATTCGCGCAGCAGGTTGGGGGCGGCTGCCGACACCGCCTCGTCCCAGCCGGCGGCGCCGTGGTCGAGGATGACGAAGTTCAGCTCGCTGCCCTCGCCACCCTCATAGCCGCCACTGCCCTGGCCATCGCCGCCGGCCTGCTGCGCGGTGGCGAGACGCTGGGTCTGCTCCTTGATGTCGATGTCTACCTCGTTCGGCTTCTTCAGCTTGATGGCGCTGAACGGATTGACGATCATCTTCTTGCGCAGCACCTTGACCACCTCGACCTGCTCCTCCTGCGGCTGGGCCCCGACGATCCCTCCGCCACCTCCTGGCGGGCCCAGGCGCTTGGCGCAACTGAACACGATGAAGGGCAGCAGGAACAGCAGCAGATGCGCCTGATAGGCGCCCATGATGCCGTAACGCAGGCGGCGGTCCTCATCGAGGCGACGCGCGGTGCGTGCCGGCAGCTCGCCCGGACGCGGATGACGGCGCGAGCGGAGGCGCGCGATCTGCCGCCACCACCAGGCGACAGCGAGCGGGATCCCGCCAGCGAGCATCGCCGCCAGAGCAGCCAGCACATCGCGCTCGGCCGCCGGAGCGCCCTTCAGCAACCACCACGCCACGCCCCACGCCGCGCCAGCGCACACCGGGGCCGCGTAGAGCAGCCGGCGCGACCAGTCGGGAGCGGGTGGATGGGCGTGGATCACGGCGGCGTCGTTACTTCAGGGCATCAAGATCGGGACGGCTGTCAGGACCATCCTGCAGCTTCTTGGCGTCGGTCTCCGGCTTGCCGAAGAAGGCGGCGTCCGCGTCCTTGGCCTTGGGCACCGGCGGCAAGCCCTCCGCCGCCTGGGCATCGGCGGCCGGCTTGGCCACCGGTGCGGGGGCGGCGACGCCAGGCGGCTTGGCCTCGACCTTGGCAGGTTCGGCCGGGGCGGGATCCTTGCCCAGGCCGAGGACATAGCCGATCGAGGTGATCGCGATCAGCACGGCATGGATGCCGAGGCTGATCAGGGTCCAGCGCATCAGGCGCTTGAATGGGTTCGGTTCGGACTGGCTCATGGGGTGCCTTCGGGGTCGTGCATCACGGCGATCACGCCGCCGGCGTTGCTGATCGCTTCCATCGCGGAACGGTAATCCTTCTGGGTCAGGCTGGCAGCGCAGCGGAAGCGCACCTGGCGTTCCTCGGCGCTGCTGCGGCCGGCGAGCAGGGTGCGCAACTGGCCCTCCAGGGAGCCGCTGGTATCGACCGGCTGCCCGTCGAGGTGCAGTTTGCCGCCGGCATCGATGGCGACGCTGATCGGCGACTCGGTCTTGTCGCTGAGCGGCAGGCGCGGCAGATCGACCTGGGTGCTGTCACGCATGAACGTGGTGGTGACCATGAAGAACACGATGAGCTGGAAGGCGATGTCGCCCATGCTCACCAGGCTGGAATCGCGCAGCAGGGTCGCCCGGCGCAGGTTGAGCTTCATCCCCCCTCCTCCTCGTACATCACCGCGACGACGCCACCGGAACGGCGGATGATGTGCATGATCGCGGCGTGGCGCTGGAACGGGATGTCGTCGCTGGTCACCAGGACCACGACCCGGTCCGCCCCCTCGGCACGGCCGGCGAGCAGTTCGCGCAGGCGGCCTTCGAGCTGGTCCAGTTCAAGGGGCTGCTCGTTGACCGCCATAGCCTTCGCGCCGGCCTGCACGGTGATCGAACGGCTGTCGTCCTGCACCGCATTGTCGTCGCCACTCGGAAGTTCGACATTCATCGACATCGACCGGGTGAAGGTCGCGGCGACCATGAAGAACACGATGAGCTGGAATGCGATGTCGCCCATGCTCACCAGGTTCGAATCCGCCAGGATGCGGCCGCGCTTCACCGGCAGCTTCATCCGCGCGGTCCCTGCGAGCGGATGGCGGTCAGCTCCTCGGTCAGTTCGGTGCCGGCGCTCTGCACGCGCAGCAGCACGCGGTTCACCCGGGCGACCAGGGTGTTGTAGAACAGCGTCGCCGGCACCGCGACGATCAGACCGGCCGCGGTGGTGAGCAGGGCCACCGAGATGCCGCCCGCGACCTTGTCAGGCCGCACGTTGCCAGCCTGCATGATCGCGCTGAACGCATCGATCAGACCGACCACGGTGCCGAGCATGCCGATCAGCGGCGCCATCGCCGCCATGGTCGCGAGCATCGGCAGGTTGCGTTCGAGGTGATCGACCACGCTGGCGCCGTGGTCCTCCATCGCCTTGGTCACCCCGGCCTCGATCTCATCGGGGCTCTTGCCCAGGCCGGTGAGGAAGCGCAGCTTGCGCAGACCGACCGCCAGGGTCGCCGCCACCGGGCCGGGCGATTCCTCGGCCACCGCGACCGCCCCGTCGATGTCGTCCTCCTGGACGCGCGAGGAGATGCCGTCGATCAGCGCATCGGTGTCGATCTCGGCCTCCTTCAGTGCCTCCAGGCGTTCGAGGAAGATGCCGAGGGCGATGACCGAGCAGCCCAGGATGGGCCACATGCACCAGCCACCATCGATCATGAATTGCAGCATGGAGGAATCCTTCTTTCTTATTTCTCGTCGACCATGGTGACGCCCTTGAGCCGCTTGTCGGTCATCAAGCGGCCACGTGCGAACTTGGCCTCGTTGGAATCCGGGAAGTCCTGGGTCAGCCTGCCGAAGCGCAGATAGGCCCCACGCGCGTCGCCGGCTTCGAGAGCGGCGGATGCGGCCCAGTAGAGGCCCTTGGGCAGGGCCGGACTGCCCGGGTACTTGAGCAGGAAGGCATCGAACACCCGCTGCGCCTCCAGCCAGCGGGCGCACTGGTAGAGGCTGTTGCCGTGCGCCAGCATGATCTGGTCGGCGATGCGGTGGTCGGGGAAGCGATCGACCAGCTTGGCGTACACCGCGGCGGCCTGGGTGAACTCGACCACCGCCTCCTTGGGCATCGGTGCGGCCGAGGCCTCGGCCCCGGGGTTGGCCTGCAGCCACGCCTCGCGCGCCGCCTTGGCCAGGCCCTTGCCGCGATCGTCGTAATACAGGCCGATGCGCGCCATGGCGTCGGCGACCAGTTCATGATCGGGCCAGCGGTAGGCGAGGCGGACATAGGCCTCCCAGGCGTCATCGAAGCGCTTCTGCTCCTCGAAGCACTGCGCGATCTTGAACTGCGCATCCGCCGCCCGCTGGCTGTCGGGGAACTGGCCGAGCAGGCTGCGGTAGCGGTCGATGGCCGACAGGTAGGTGCCCGACTCCTGCTCGAAGTTGCCGAGCAGGAACAGCACCTGATCGGCCTGCGCGCCGTCGGGATCATCGCTGACCGTGCGCTGCAGCAGTGAGGTGCCCTCAGACAGGGACTCGGCGATGGCGGCCTTCAGCGCGGCGATGTCCTGCGGCCGGCCCTTGGCCTTCTCCATCGCCTTGAGGTCCTGGCGCTGCCGCTTGTAGATCTCGAACCAGCTCTCGGCCAGGCGCAGCTGGGTGCGCGCTGCGAGCTGGTCGTCGGCGAAGCGCTTGGCGAAGACGCTGAGTGCGGCGTCATGCCCCTTCGCTACCGGCAGCGTGGCCGACGGCGCGGTGGCTCGCCCGGCCTCACGGTAGGTCACGGTCAGGGTATCGCCAAGGGCGACCTGAAGCAGGTCATCGGCCACCGCCGCACCCTGGCTGAGCGGGATCGATCCCGTGAACACGCCGCTGTGCAATTCGGTCTCGCCCGCCTGTATGGTCAACCGGTCGCCGCTCGCGGCGCTGATCTCGACCACCGCTGCATCGCGGGCATCGCTGGTATCCGCATCCGGATCGACGACCAGGAAGCACAGCTTGCCGGCGACATGCAGCCCGGCGACCGGGGTGGCGAAATCGTCCTCGGTCAGGCGAAGCGCTCCCGCTGTCACCAGCCGTGCCTCGCCACTGGGCAGACTCGGCTTGGCCGCCACCTCGGCGACCGCCGCGTCGGCGGCGTTGCGCGCGACGCCTTCGAGGTAGGTGACGGTGATCCGTTCACCACCGACCACCGGCATCGCCGGCACGGCGCCGAGCGGACCGGGCTGGGCGGGGGCGGCGCTGCCGCGTGGCACACCGACCGGCAGCACCGGCATGGTGCCATCGGCCGGGGTACCGAGGACCAGCGCGACGCTGCCGGCGAACAGGCCGCCGGCTGGGTCGCCGTTCGGGGCAAGCAGCAGATCCTGCACCGCACCGCGCTCCGTCGCGACGCGCACGCGCACGCGCGAACCGGCGCTGACCATCGCATCCGGGTCGTTGACCTCGATATGCAGCGGAGCGAGCACGACCTCGGCCTTCGCGACCGGTGCACCGGTGGTCCACGCCGACTTGCCCGTTGCCGGGTCTGTAGTCGAAGTGGTCGGGAGGATGGCCAGGGTGCCATCGCTCGCCACCACCTCGCGCAGCAGCGCGGTGCGCTCGACCGGTCCACCGGGTCTGACATTGCTCTGGTCGCGGTAGCTGAGTTGGACCTGCTCGCCAGGCTTGACCGGCAGCACGCCGGGACCGGGCGCGGTGGCACCGCCGGCGGCGACGGTCTTCACCTCGGCCTGGAACACGCCGGTGGCCTTGCCCGTCTCGGTCGCTGTCAGCTCGATGCTGCCGGCGCTGGAGGTGACGCGGACCTTCACCGTGTCGGGCTTGTTGGTGGTGTCGGCATCGAACTCGCTGACCCGCAGCGCGATGGTCTCGCCGGCGCGGAAGCGGTAGCGCGGGTAGAGTTCCTCGCGCATGCGTCCGGCCTCCATCACCGTGCGCACCTCCAACGGTTCGATCCTGCCGTCGAAATAGGTCGCGGTCAGCCGCGAGCGCAGCACCTCGGCGACCTTGCGCTTGGTCTTCTCATCCCGGTAGCTGGCCGTCACCTCGTCGCCGGCCGACAGCTCCAGCACCTCGTTGCGCGCCAGCGCGGCGTAATCGACGCCGGGGGCGGGCAGCAGGCGCTTGCCGCCGCCGCCCAGGGTGAGCGCGGCGATGGCCGGGGCGTCGCCATCGTCCCAGGCATCGATGACCAGGCGCACGAAGCGGGCCTGGAAAGGCTTGAAGGCGAGGCTGGCGCCGTGGCTGGCGGTCAGCGCCGTCGCGGTGGCGGGAGCACCGCCGACAAAGGCGGCAAGGTCCTTGGGCGACACCTCGCTGTCCAGCGCGGTGGATGGGATGACCTCGAACACCTTCTGTCCTGGCCGGCGCCACAGGAGCGTGCCGCCCTTCAGGCCGCGGTCGGAATTGCTCAGGATGCGCACCCGCGCCTGGCCGTAGTCGAGATCAAGCCCACCGCGCCAGCGCGGTTCGGCCTCTGCCTGGTCGGCCTCGTCTCGTTCCTTCTCCACCACCAGACGGTCGCCGACCATCACCCAGCAACGACCGGCTCCGCGCACCGCGAACTCGTAGCGGCCGGATTCGGGGATGACGATGACACCCTGCGCCAGGTGCTCCACCGGGCCGCCCTCGCCGGTGGTTTCGCGGTCCCACGCCGCCGATGTGCTGCGCTGCACCTCCTTGCGCTCGCGTTCGCCGCGTGGCGGCGACAGATCGAGCCGGGCCAGCGCCTGCTCGGCGGCGCGCGAGGTGCG
>JAIFND010000067.1:0-14903 GCA_020047915.1 bacterium
CATCCGCGAGGTGGTGGCCGCCGACCAGCAGCAGGGCGGCGATACCGATGGTCGAGAGCAGGGCGGTGAAGGGCTGGAACCAGCCCCAGGCATACGAGGCGCGGATGGCGGTGCCGTCGAGATCGGTCAGCAACCGGCCGTAGCGCTCGCGGTTGCCGTCCTCGGCGGCGCACTGCTGCAGCACGCCGACGCCGGTGATCGTCTCGCACAGGTGCGCAGTCACCCGGCTCTTGGCCTCGGCGACCTGGCCCCAGCGCTTCTGCCCGGCCTTGCGGAAGAGCATCGCGGTGATGATCAGTACCGGCAGCAGCGGGGCGAGCACGGCGCACATCCACGGGTCGATGAGCAGCATCGCGGTGGCGGCACCGAGGAAGCGCAGCAGCACACCGAGGGTCTCGGGCACGGCATTGACCAGGGCGGGCTGCAACGCCTCGACGTCGCGATCGACGCGGGCGACGATGCGTCCGGCGCGCGTGCTGTCGAAATAGCGCATCGACAGGCTGTGGACGTGGTCGTAGAGGCGGCGGCGCAGGTCGGACAGCACGCGCAGGGCGATGCGCCCAGCCAGCCAGTGGGCGACCCCGGCTCCACCGAAGCGTACCAGCCAGGTGGCCATCAGGCCGCCGAGAGCGAGGACGAAGACCGCCGCCGTCGCGGTGCCGGCCAAGCTGTGGTCGATGATGTCGGCGAGGAACCACGGGCGCAGCACGATCGACACGACCATGAACGCTTCGAGACCGGCGAGGGCGAGCAGTGGCCCGCGCGCCCCGCGGGTCAGCTCCCACAGGCGGGTGGCGGTCGCTCGGTCGAGCGGGGCGCGGGCCTGCTCTTCTTCATCGCGAAGGTCGTTGCTACCGCTCATGCCGCGCCCCGGTCGAGGCCAAGCAGGTCACGGTAGAGCGGATCGCGCTCGGCCAGTTCGGCATGCGTGCCGAGTGCCGCGATGCGGCCCTCGCGCAGCATGGCCACGCGGTCGGCGGCGGCGCAGCTTGCCGGCTTCGAGCAGATCATCAGGACGGCGGTGTCAGGCAGGCCGCGGCGCAGCCCGTCGAGCACGCGCGCCTCGGTCAGCGCATCGAGGGCGCTGGTCGCGTCATCGAGCACCAGGATGGCGGGGCGGGCGAGCAGTGCGCGGGCCAGGCACACGCGCTGGCGCTGCCCGCCGGACAGGGTGACGCCGCGCTCGCCGATGCGGCCATGCATGCCATCGCTGATCGCTGCGGCGACCTCGTCGGCGGCGGCCAGACGCAGGGCCTCGGCCAGCTGGTCGGCGGTGGCCTGCGGACGCACCAGGCGCAGGTTCGCCTCCAGCGTGTCCGAGAACAGGAATGCCTCCTGGAAGGCGAGCTGGCAGCGCCGGCGCCACGCCGCCGGGTCGAGGTCGCGCAGCGCGATCCACGTCCCGCCGGGACGGCGCATCTCGACGCTTCCGGAGTCGGGGTCGCGCAGGCGCGGGACGAGTTGCGCCAGGGTGGTCTTGCCCGAACCGGTCGCACCGACCAGGGCGGTGATGGTGCCGGGGTGCAGGGTGAGATCGATGCCATCAATGACAGGACGGCCGTCGATCCGCACGGTCGCGGCGGCCAGGCGCAGTTCGAGTGGGCCATCGGGGATGGCCGGTGCGCTCGCGGGGCGCCTGATCGCCGGGTTGGCGTCGAGGATCTCCATGATGCGGCCAGCCGACGAGGAGGCGTCGGCGAAGAGCCGCACCAGGTAACCGATCGCCTCGACGCGGAAAACCAGGCCTTGGATCACCATCATCGCGGCGATCAGGTCGCCGGGCGTGATCAGACCATGCATCATCAGCCAGCCGCCACAGCCCAGCACCCAGACATGGCCGGTGGCGACGATCAACTGCGGCAGGGGCAGGCGCGCGGCGGTGTACGAGACTGCAGCGCGGGCCTTGGCGGTGAAGGCATCGACGGTACGCGAGAAACGGTCCACGCGGCTGCGTTCGAGGGCGAAGGCCTTGATCACGCGCACGCCCTGCACGCCTTCGGACAACTCCTGGCTGACCGCATCGTAGCTTTCCGCTGCCGCCCGGTCGAGGGCGACGAGTCGGCCGGCGTGGCTACGCATGATCAGGATGGCGGTGGTGACCAGCAGGGCGGGTACCAGGGCCAGGGCCCAGTGGTACCACAGCAGCAGTCCGAGGGTGCCCACGACCACCATGGCGAGTTCGAACAGGCTGCGCGTCCCGCCGACCACCGCATCGCGCACCAGATCGCTGTCACGCGTCGTGCGGTTGATCACCTCGCCGGCGCCGTGCCGGCGGTGCCAGGCGAGATCGAGCGACTGCACCGCGTCCAGGATGCGCGCGCGCAGAGTGTGCAGCAGGCGCTGGCCAAGCACCATCGCGACGATGGTGGCGCCGTACTGCAGCACGCCGCGCAGCAGGGTGACGCCAACCAGGATCCACACCCATCGCCATGCTCCGCTGGCGTCGAGCGACCCGTCGGCCAAGCGGGCGACGGCCTGGCCGCTGCGCAGGTCCTCGACCGCGAGGCCGACCAGCCAGGCGGTGGCCGGTTGCGCCAGGTTGACCAGCGCCAAGCCGGCCATGACCACGACCGCCAGCCGCAGGTGGGCGCGATAGAGCGCCAGCAAGCGCAGCAACGGGTGCATGATCAGGGCGCCAGGCGGACCCAACCGGTGTCGGCGTTGACCTGCACGACGCGTTTCTCACCGGGTTCGGCATGGAAACGCACCGTCCACCAGCGCCGGCCATCGGCTTCCGGCTCGCCCGGCCCGGTGGTCTCGACCGGATCACCCCAGGGATGGCCGTCGCGCAGGCACCAGTTGCGCGCCGCCGAGGCGGCCTCGATGCGCGTGACCGGCATGCGCGGCTGGCAGGCAGCGGTGATCTGGAGAAGGACGGCGAGGACGAGGAGGGCGGCGGTCCGGGGCATGTTCGCATGTCATCATCGGCGGGGGAATCATGCAACGGATGCGGTTGCCCTGGGGCCAACCAGCCCCTACAAGAACAGCAGCGGAGCCCTCCATGCACAGCTATCTTGACGACATCCCGACCGGGCGCGACCTGCCCCATGTCCTGAACGCCATCATCGAGATCCCCAAGGGGTCATCGAACAAGTACGAGTATGACAAGGAACTGAACGTCTTCCGGCTCGACCGGACGCTCTATAGCCCGGTGCACTATCCCGGCGCCTACGGCTTCATCCCGCGCACCCTCTCCGAAGACGGCGACCCGCTCGATGTGGTGGTGATCGTCGAGCACGACACCTTCCCCGGCTGCCTCATCGAGGTGCGGCCGGTCGGAGTGCTGGTCATGCGCGACGACGCCGGCCTCGACCACAAGATCCTGGCCGTGCCGATCAACGACCCGCGCCTGCGCGAAGTGCACGGTCTGCAGCACCTGGCCAAGCACTACCTCTCCGAGATCGACTACTTCTTCAACATCTACAAGGAACTGGAGGGGAAGAAGAGCGACACCTACGGCTGGGAGGACCGTCTCACCGCCCATCAGGCCATCCTTGAATCGATGCAGCGTTACCAGGACTTCAAGAAGGGTCTGATCGACCGCTGGAACAAGCCGACCGCCAAGGGTCTGAAGGCCAAGGTCAAGATCATCACGACTGATGTGAAGCCTGGCGACCTGATCAGCGCCACCTCGGTGCATAAGAAGAAGGTCGATGTGGTGATGCCCGAAGCCGAGCCTGCCGCTCTCGAACCGAAGACCGGAAAGCGCAAGAAGTAAGCATCAAACCCATTTTTCACACGGAGGAACGAAGACAACGGAGTTTGTAAGAGAGGGTCGCGTGCGGCTACGCGGATGACCATTAGGTGAGATTTGGCAAGTGACCCAAGATGTGTTGCTCCGTTTCCTCCGTTCCTCCCTGTGAATCCCACTGCGTTTCCTCAAAAGAGGCTGCGGCTACACCTGCCGCGTCCCTCCGCGGCAGCGCTGCAGGTGGTGCAGGGCATGCACCTGCCCGGTGATTTCCAGCTCTTCGCGGTACACCGGGTCGTGCCAGCCTTCGATGTCGATCGAGCCGGTGAATCCGTGCATGCGCAGGCGGCTGATGATGGCGGTCCAGTCGCTGTCGCCGAAGCCCGGCGTGCGGTGCCAGGCCCACGCCTGAGAGGCGCCGATGCCGTAGCGAGCGATGCGTGCCTTGTCCACCGAGGCATCCTTGCCGTGCAGGCAGAAGATGCGCTGGTGCCAGTCATCGAGCTGCGGGAAGGGGTCGCACAGGCGCACCCACTGGTGGCAGGGCTCCCAGCATAGACCGAGATGTTTGGCCGGCAGGGCGTCGAACATCAATTGCCAAGAGTCTGGACCGTGTGCGATGTTCCAATCACCGCTGCGCCAGTCGCCGCCCATGGAGCAGTTTTCAAAGGCAAGGCGCACGCCCTTTGCTGCCGCCCGGTCGGCCAGTCGGCCGAACACCTCGCGGTAGCGCGGGATCGATTCAGGCAGCGGCTTGCCGCGCACTCGTCCGGCGAAGCCGGCGACGATGTCGCAGCCGAAATCCTTGGCATGGTCGATGGCCTGCTCCCAGGCGTGCAGCGTCAACTTGTCCTTCTCCTCGTTCTCGAGCGGATTGCCGAACACGCCGAGCGAGGAGATCACCGCGCCGGATCCGTCGAGGGTCTGGCGCACCTCACCGGCCAGCCGAGCCAGGTCGGTGTCGCCCAGCGTCTGCCAGAAGGTGATCTGGAAGCTTTCGAAGCCGTGCGGCAGGAGTGAGCGGATGGTTTCGGCGGTCGTGGGGCTGCCCCCGGTGAGGGTGCCGATGCGGATGTCGAGGAGAGAACGCATGGATTTCCTTGTCAGATGAGGGCTGAGATTTTCACACGGGCGCCGCCAGCATCGGCCGAGGCGATGGCGGCATGCACCATGGCCAGGCTCTTGATGTTGTCAGCGCCGCAGGTCTGTGGCTGGCGGCCGGCGCGGATCGCGGTCAGCATCTCGTCGATGCAGCCGGCATGGGACTGCAGCTCCATGGCCGGGGCGGGCGGAGCGTCAATGGCCGGACGGGCGGTGGCCATGAACTGCCCTGGCTTCCACGGTTCGATGGCCTCGACGCGCACCGCCTCACGGCCGTCCCAGAAGGCGGTCCCGCCGGTGCCTATCGCGCGCCAGGACGCCTCCCACGAGGTGTTGCCGCCCTCGCTGCACCAGCTGCCGCGATAGGTGAAGCGCAGGCCACCGGCCATCTCGACGACGACCAGCGCCGAGGCGCCATGCCGGTACCATGAGCCGTTCGGATTCCAGGCGATGGCGTTGACCGCGACCGGATCCAGGCCGGTCAGGAAGCGTGCCTGGTCGAAGGTGTGGATCGCCATGTCGAGGATCAGCACATCCTGCATCTGGTCGCGGAAGCCGCCGAAGTGCGCGCCGATGAAGAAGTCGGCATGCACTTCGGCCAGGTTGCCGATGGAACCACGCAGGCTGTCCCGGAAGCGCAGCATCTGCGGCAGGTAGCGACGGTTCTGCATCACCGCATGGGTCTTCCCAGAGGCCTGCGCGGCGGCCTGGATGCGCCTGGCGTCGGCCATCGAGGCGGCGAGCGGCTTCTCGGCGAGCACATGGCAGCCCTTGCTCAGGGCCAGACAGGCGACCTCGGCATGGGCATCGGGGATGGTCAGGTCGATGACCACATCGGGTCGCAACCGGTCGATCATCGTGGCGAGGTCGGAGCCGGTCTCGGCCCCCAGGGTGAACTCGGCGTTGCGCGCCTGCGCGCGGGCGGGGTCGAGATCGCACAGGCCGACGACGCGGGCATCCTGGCGTGCTGCCAGCGGCTTCAGCCAGGCGCCGGCGATGCCGCCGCAGCCGGTGATGAGGAGGCGGAGGGGGGTGGTCATGCCTGCGATGCTAGCGTCCGATCCGGGGCAACTTGCCCTCGCAGACGCCTCAGTTTGTGTTATCGTCCGACATGCACCTGCTGCGGGCCCAGATCGACGAACGGAGTAATCCCCGGCGCAACCGCCACCGTCACGACGGTCCCGAACTGCTGTGGGTCGAGGAGGGTGAGGGAGTCCAGCTCACCCAGCATGGCGAGGAGCCGTGCCGCCCCGGCGATGTCTTCGTCTTCCCTTCGCGCGTTCAGCATCTCAGCTTCGCCGGACCCGGGCAGCGCTTCTCCTGCCTGGTGCTACAGACCGAGCCGGGCGATCTCGCCGATGGTCGTCCAGGCGACGGTGGGGCCGACCTGCTGGAGCGCATCAGCGAGCAGGCCGGCGGGGCGAACCGTTTGCCGCTGCGTCCAGCGACCCGCCAGCAGGTGGGCTCGCTGCTGCGCCGCGCGCTGGCCGAGCAGCAATCGCGCTCGCCTGGCGCGCGCTGCGCCGCCCGCTGCCGCGCGATGGAGGTACTGATCGCCATCGCCCGCGATCCGGGGCGACCAGCGGTCCCGGATGGCGCCAGCGGCGAACGCCACATCGACGAGGCGCGGTGCTACATCGCGACCTCCTACATGACGCCGCTCCGGCTGCCCGAACTGATCGCTCTCGGCCCACTCGGCCGCTCGCGCTTCCTCGAACTGTTCAAGGCGCGCTGCGGCCGATCGGTGTCGGACGAACTGCTCGCGGTGCGCATCGCCGCAGCCCAGCGCATGCTCGACGAGGGAGCCGAGAGCCTGCTCGACGTGGCCCTGAGCTGCGGTTTCGGCAGCCAGAGCCACTTCAACCACCGCTTCCGCGCCGCGACGGGCTGCAGCCCGTCCGTTTGGCTCAAGCGGTGAACTCACGCACTGCCGCGCCGGTCAGCGGGATGGTGCCGCGGCGCAGGGTCCACACCTGGCGGTGGCTCAGCGTCTCACCGGGCTTCAGCACCGCGTGCGGGCCCATCGTCTCCATCTCGACCATGAAGTTCTCGGGGCCGACGTACATCGCCAGGTTGGCGACGGCCGGGTAGGTGGCGTTGCGCTGCCAGTCGGCCTGGATTGCGAAGGTCAGGTCGCGCGCCGCATCGACCATGGCAATGGTGGCGGCCGGACTGCTGATCATGCGCTTGGTCTCGCGGCCGCGCGGGGTCAGGACATAGGCGTCGTCGACCAGCTCGAACTGCTCCTCGCGGAAGCTGTTGGTGCCGTGGCCGGCCCAGCAGCGGAACACGGTGATGGTCGCGGTGTCCCAGCCGGTGCCGTCACCGAGCGGGATGACGTAGTTGGTGCGCGCCGACGGCTTGGTGCAGCTCAGGGCCCACAGGCCGCAGCCGAGCAGCATGTCGCCTTCGTTGGTGATCGTGTTGATGACCTCCAGACGATCGGCAGCGAGCGTGCGGACGGTGATCGCCCGGCGGCTGCGCGTGGCCGCGTCGTAGGCGCCGCGCACGGTGAAGCCCTCGCCCTGGATGGCGCAATCGCCGGCCGCGTCGTCATTCTGGTAGGTCGTCTCGTCCTCGTCGGCGCCGATGCGCGCCGTCCATACGCGGTGGCCGCCGCGCAGGTTCCAATGCTTGGCTGGGGCCTCGCGGACGTACGTCAGCGGTTTGTTCTCGTCCCACAGCAGCAGATTGTCGCCGCCTGTCGGGGCGAGCAGCGCTATGCGCGGGCCGGTGCCGTGCACGGCGACGAGGCGCAGGGCGGGGGTGGTCAGCTCGACGGCGGCGAAGCCGGCGTGGTTGATGGCGCGGACGGGCATGGGGTCTCCAGAAGGCGGGATCAGGGTTTGATGGCTGCGGGCTGGTCGGCGGCCTTGTCGGTTCCCAGCACGCCGTAAAGTGGCCAGCAGCGGTCGAGCTTCTGGTCGCCGCCGCCATCGATTCCGTCGCCGCTGACACTGTAGGCGCCAATCAGTTGACCGTCGCGTTCGACCCGGCGCACCGGCTTGCCGGCCGGATCGAAGGGGTCGACCGGCCACGCGGCGCCGGTCAGTTCGGCGGACAGCACCAGCAGCTTGAGCCGGCCGGTGTGGGCGTTGACGATGACCAGCGGGGCTACCGGCATGGTCATGGCCGCCAGCATGGTGCCGGGGCGCCACATCGAGGTCTGGGAGGCGGCAACCCCGGCCGCCTCAGCGGCCTTGTACTGCTGCGCTGCGGCAAACGGATCGGCGTGCGCGGCGGCGATGTCCTGCATCAGCTCCAGGGTGCGCGCGCGGCCGGCGCGCAGGGCGATGGCGAAGCCCCAGGCGTCGAGCGAGAAGCTGCCGCCCTCGCGGCCGAGCTGGCTCCACACCCGTGACGGATCGGCCGAGCCGACGAAGCCGCGCAGCGAGGCGAGATCGTTGCGCCAGGCCGACTGCAAGGCGGGGGGCAGCAGGGTCGCCAGAAGCTCGGCGCGCTTGGCGATCGCCTCGGTGTTGCCGGCCAGGTCGGACTTGCGCGCCAGTACCGCCAGCGACCACTGTTCGGCCAGCACCTGCATGACCATCACGCGCAGCAGGCCGGCCGGCTCACGGCGCGGGATGAGCCGGCTGGCGGTCTCGATGTCCTGTGCCACGCGCTCGGCGGGGGCGATCAGGATGCGTTCGCCCCACAGGCGCATCAGGCGGCGCAGGGCGGTGGCGTCCTCGATGCGGGCGGCTGGCGAGATGTCCTGGTTGGCGTCGATCGGTTCATCGCCGAGCCGGGTCAGGATGTTGGCTGACTCGTCTATCAGCGCCTGATCGAGACGAGCGTGGTGTTCCACGAGTTCGCCCGGCGGCTCGGTTCCAGGGCGATAGCTCCACCCGATGCCGGTCGTGCTGTCGGCATACGCCGACAACTGGCCGGCCAGCGCCTGCAGGCGCGCCCAGTCCGTGCCGCGTGCCGCGTCGGCCGGAGCGAAGCCGAGATCGCTGAGGCCTACCGGCAGGCCGAGGGAGCGGGCCCGGGCATCGGCACCGTCGAGGTCGCCGGTGGTGCGCAGCCACATCGCCAGGCAGCAGACCAGGATGCCGAAGAGCAGGGCGATGGCGACGAGGACCTGCCACCAACGCAGACGGCGACCGGGGGCGGGCATGTCGGGCATGGCGCGGCAGGGTGGCGCGCCCCGGAGCGGGGCAAGCCCCATGAGATCATATATCATATATGATTCCTTGCCTTGGATCCCGGCTGTGCTAGGACCCCGGCATGAGCGCAGACATCCTCGCCGCGGTCGCTTCGGCCCGCATCGTCCCGGTCATCGTGCTGGAGCGCGCCGCCGACGCGGTGCCGCTGTGCCGGGCGCTGGCCGCCGGCGGCCTGCAGGTCGCCGAGATCACCTTCCGCACTCCTGCCGCGCGCGAGGCGATCGCCATCGTGGCCAAGGAGTTCCCCTCCTTCGTGCTCGGCGCCGGCACCATTACCACGCCCGAGGAGGTGACGGCGGCGGTGCAGGCGGGCGCGCGCTTCGCCGTCGCCCCCGGCTGCAATCCCGACATCGTGCGCGAGGCCGGCCGCCAGGGTCTGGTCTTCTGGCCCGGGGTGTGCACCCCGTCGGATGTCGAACGCGCCCTGGCGCTGGGCTGCACCGCGCTCAAGTTCTTCCCCGCCGTCGCTGCCGGCGGCATACCGATGCTCAAGTCGCTGCATGCGCCGTACCAGCACCGCGGTGTGCGTTTCGTCGCAACTGGCGGCATCGAGGCAGGCAACCTGCGTGACTGGTTGAAGACGCCCGGCGTTCTCGCCATTGGCGGCACCTGGATGGTGGCGCCCAAGCTGATCGCGGCTGGCAACTGGGCCGAGATTACCCGCCTCACCGCCGAGGCCGTCGCCATCGCCAAGGAATGCGCATGACTATCCCTGTTGCTATTGTCACCGGCGCCTCGCGCGGCCTCGGCCGCGGTGTCGCCCTCGAACTCGCCAAGGCCGGCTGGAGTGTCGGTATCAACTACGCCGGCAACCGTGCGGCAGCCGATGAGTGCGCCACGCTGTGCCTGGCCAGCGCCCGCTCGCCCGAGCAGCGCTTTGTGCCGCTGCAAGGCGACATCAGCCAGGCGACGCAGCGCCAGGCCCTGGTCGATGGCTGCCTGCGCGAGTTCGGTCGCATCGACAGCCTGGTCAACAACGCCGGCGTCGCACCGAACGTGCGCGCCGACATCGTCGAGGCCGGCGAGGAGAGCTTCGACCGCCTGGTGTCGATCAACACCAAGGGACCGTACTTCCTAACCCAACTAGTCGCCCGTCACTGGCTGACGCAGAAGCCGGCCCCGGCTGCACGTTACAACTCGATCGTCTTCGTCACCTCGATCAGCGTGCACACGATCAGCACGATGCGCGGCGACTACTGCATCAGCAAGGCCGGCGTCTCGATGGCGGCGCAGTTGTGGGCGACCCGCTTGGCGCCGGAAGGCATCATGGTCTATGAGGTGCGTCCCGGCATCATGAAGACCGACATGACCGCTGGCGTGACCAGCAAGTACGATGACCTGATCGCCAAGGGTCTGGTGCCTCAGAACCGCTGGGGGACCGGCGAGGACGTCGGTCTGGCGGTGAAGGCGCTGGTGACGGGGGATTTCCCGTTCAGCAGCGGGACGGCGATAGACGTGGACGGCGGGTTCCAGATGCGAAGGCTGTAGCGGTCGGCTGGAAGCTGGAGGCTGAAGGCTGGATGCTTGCGGTGATTCGCGGGAAAAAACAAGATCAATAACAGGATTGAAGCCCCCATGACCCTTGATCGGCGTGTTTCCAGCCTCCAGCCTCCAGCTTCCAGCCTCCAGCCCCTCCCCGTCCCACAGAACATCCTCGACGCGCTGACCCGTGTGGACATGCCGGCGGTGCCGCCGGCGGCGCCGGGACGCGAGATGATCGAGGTGGCCGGAGCTCAGGTGCCGGTCTTCCGTCATGGCGTGCTGGTGGTGGGCAGCGGGGCGGCGGGCCTGCGCGCTGCGATCGAGGCCAAGCGCGCCGGTCTCGATGTCTGCGTCGCGACGATGAGCCCCTTCGGCGGCACCTCGGCGTGCTCGGGCTCGGACAAGCAGACCCTGCACACCGCCGGCACTTCCAACAAAGGCGATGACTTCGTCAACCTGGCTGCGGCGATCGGCGCTGGTGGGGCGATGGATCTCGACCAGGCCTACGTCGAGGCGGTCGGCTCGATCGGCGCCTTCTCGGCCTTGCAGTACCTCGGCCTGCCGCTGCCCACCGACCGCTTCGGCGCGGTGCTGCGCTATCAGACCGACCACGACGAGGTCGGCCGCGCCACCAGTTGCGGTCCGCGCACCTCGCGCCTGATGGTCAAGGTGCTGGTCGAGGAGGCCCTGCGCCTGGGCGTGCCGTTCCGCCGCCGCTGCGAGGCGGTGCGCCTG
Source organism: bacterium (assembly GCA_020047915.1). Taxonomy (GTDB): domain Bacteria; phylum Planctomycetota; class UBA11346; order UBA11346; family UBA11346; genus UBA11346. The sequence continues at coordinate 11,179 of JAIFND010000067.1, forward strand.
ATCGAGGATGGCGGACGCTGCCTGGGCGTGATTGCCATCGACCGCGAGTTGGGCGAGGTGGCCAACCCGCAGGGCCTGTGCCTGATCCTCGCCGGCGCCACCGTGCTGGCGACCGGCGGCCCTGGCGAATTGTACCGCGACAGCGTCTATCCGCGCCACTGCTATGGTTCGCTGGGCATGGCGATCGAGGCCGGCGTGCAGGTGGTCAACCTCGGCGAGAGCCAGTTCGGCATCGGCACACGCCGGCAGGAATTCCCGTGGAACCTCTCGGGCACCTATGTGCAGGTCGTACCGCGCGTGTTCAGCGTCGATGCCGCCGGCACCGAGCGCGAGTTCCTCAACGACTGGTTCCGCAGCGTGCGCGAAGCGTCGAGCAATGTCTTCCGCAAGGGCTACCAGTGGCCCTTCCACGCCAGCCGAATGCTCGACTACAAGAGCAGCCTGGTCGATCTGGCGATCCACCACGAGTCGCGCCTCGGCCGCACCGTGTGCCTGGACTTCACGCGCAATCCGACCGGCTTCAGCCTCGACGATCTCGATGACGACGCGCGCAGTTATCTCGTCAACAACGAGGCGCTGCTCGCCACGCCGATCGAACGCCTGCGCCGGATGAATCCGCTGGCGATCGAACTCTACCGCATGCACGGTACCGACATCGCCACCCAGCCGCTGCCCTTCAACGTGAACAACCAGCACATGAATGGCGGCGTGGCGGTCGATACCTGGGGGCGTGCAAGTCTGCCAGGATTGTACGCGCTTGGCGAGGTCGCCGGCACGCATGGCGTCACCCGCCCGGGTGGCGCGGCGCTGAATGCCGGCCAGGTCATGGGCGTGCGCGTGGCGCGCCACCTCGCCTCGGTCGTCCCGGCGCGTCCCGATGCCGGCGTGGCGCAGGCGGCGCGTGCGGCGGTTGGCGAATCGCTGGCCATCGCCCGTGGCGCCCGTGCGGGCTTCGCGGTGGCCTCGGTGCGCGACCAGATCCAGGCGCGCATGAGCGACCACGCCGGTTTCATCTGCCCGGTCGCCGGCATCGCTGGGGCGAAGGCCGCGGCCACCGCCCTGCGCGGCCGCGTCCTCGCCGAGGGCTTCCAGATATCCAGTCCCGAGCGCTCGGCCGAACCATTCCGCTGGCGCCACATGGCGCTGCTTTCCGAGGCGGTGCTGGCCACGCTCGACAGCTATGTCGCCGCCGGCGGCGGCAGCCGCGGTGCACGCGCCTACTGCGATGCGGCCGGCACGCGCACCCCGGCGGCGCGGGCGGTGGACTGCACGGCCTGGCGCTTCCGCGACGAGGTCTCCGCGCACCGCCAGGAGAAGATCACCGTGCGTTGGGATGGGACGACCCAGGTGGTCGGCCGCGAGGCGCTGCGCGGGATGGAAGATCCAGGCCGTATCTTCTTCGAGAAGAACTGGGCGCCGTACCTGACCAACGCCGTGTATGACGATGGATTTCATCACGGCTGATGGTTTTACCCTGTAAATATCAGATGATAACGCGCCGTCTCTCCTAACTACGAAGCCGCCATGATAGAGTGGCGGCATGCCGAAACTGACCCCGGTTTGTTCACCCGGCGTTCACCTGGCGGGTCACAGACACCATCTGACAGACTCTCTGGCCGCCTTACTGCCGTGTCCGAAAACAGGCAGGGCGACCTACTACGACACGGCCATGCCAGCACTGTCGCTCATCGTCACGGCAACAGGCGCCAGGTCCTGGCGGTTCACGAAGCGAACGAAGGACGGGACGCTTGTACGCATGTCGCTCGGCGGCACCTCGCTGCCGGTAGAGGATGCGCGGGCCTTGGCCCGCAGCTGGGCGCTGCAGATCGCCAGGGGCGGCGACCCGCTTGCCGACATGCGCGAGGCGAAGCAACGCGCCAAGGAACGGCGCCAGAAGAAGGCAGCGCACAGGTTGACGGTGGGCGGCGCATGGGACCACTACGAAGCGCAGCACCTGGAAGTCAGATGCAGGGGCGAGACGATCAGGACGGCACGGTGCTTCTACCGAAACCACCTGGCATCGATCTGCGATAAGGGGCTGGAACAGATCGGGGTCACAGATGCCAAGGCCATGGCCAATCGCATCGGTGGCGAGGTTGGGCACGCCACCAGCAACGCAGTCCGATCACTGGCACGGGCAATCTGGAATCACGCAGCGAAGCACATGGAATACGCGGGGCGGAATCCGTGGGTGTCGGTTGACCCATTCGCCTCCGAACCGCGCAGCAGGGTGCTGACCGATGCCGAGTTTCCACGATTCCAGCAGGCGCTGGCGATGGCGCCCAGCCATGTGCGCGATCTGGTGACGATCCTGCTGCATGTAGGATGCAGACGAGGAAACGCGCAGCGCATGCGCTGGGATCAACTGCAGGATGGGGTCTGGTACATCCCAGGCCACGCAGCCAAGGCCGGGCGCCCGATCGTGCTGCCCCTGCCGTCCGTTGTCCGTGAGATGTTGGCGCACAGGAAATCGACGGGGAGTCCATGGGTCTTCCCATCGCCATCCAATCCAGATCGGCCCATGACAGACCTGTGGTCCGCCTGGGGGACGCTTCGCCGCCGTGCGCAGTTGCCAGACCTGACATTCCACGATCTGAGAAGGACGCTGGCAACAGTGATGGCAGAACAGGGGGTCAGCATCTTCACCGTGGGAAGCGTCCTGGGGCACGCCGACCCCAGCACCACAGCGCGAACCTATGCCCGAATCAGGGTTGATGCGCTGCGCGGTCCGCTGGAGGCAGCAAGCGCAGCGATGACCATCAAGGGCAATGCCCACCACATGGAAACAGACGATGAGATTGCGTGCCCAAGCTGAGCAACAACCGCACCTCACTACGTCCGCCCCGTCACGCAGGGCGCGCATGCTCGCTGCCACGCAGCCTTCGCCGCGCCCGTCGCGCCAGGGCTCGCCGTCGCTCCGGGTCCGCTCGGTCGCCACCGGCCCTCACCGCCACGCGGCCTCGGCCCGGCGGCTCGGTCGCTGGCCACGGACAATACCGAAAAACGAGTTGGGGTCCATGTGGCCATGTGATGATATGAGGATGTTCAAAAGGGGTACCGGGGGGTGGGGCTAACCTGACAGTCCCGCCACCTCTTCCCTGCGGCTGGACACACATACAAGCCCAGCAGACCCAGCAGCGAAGACGGAAGGGCCAACGACGGGGGAAGACGACCCCGCAGAGCCGCCGTCCTGCGGGCTACCGCCCGCGCTGCCTGGGTCTTCGCGTTTCTGCACTCAGGGCGCTGGAGCACCCTATCCGTGAGCACCGATCGTCTCGTCCGTGAGCAGCGAGCGTCCTGCGTTCCGCCGCCGTCCCTGATCGGGACTCGGTGCCGTGGCCTGCCGGTGAGCAGATCGCGACGAGCGTGGTGCACCGTGCATTGGCGGTATTTCTGGGGCACGGTGTCGTTCCAACAAAGCTAAAGTTGTGGCTCGCCGTCCTGGCTCGCCGCTGTTTGCGCCCCCACCACGCCGCTCGTCGGCATCCGTGCCTCCTCGCGCCGCCCCCTGCGGCCCTCGCTTCGCTCGGCCCGGTGGGCGGCTAAAGTGGTGGCGCCCCTGCGGGGGCCACCCTCATTCGCACCTCGGGCGTAGGGTTCTCGCGCTCCCACCCTCCGGACGCTGGCCCTGCACCATCACGACCAGGTGCACCACACCACGCCACCTCTCGCTCGTCAGTGCGCTCCGACGGGCCTGGCCCGGCCTGGCAGCGTCTCGCGCCCTC
>JAIFND010000067.1:14930-16043 GCA_020047915.1 bacterium
TGGGCGTGGGGCCATGGACGACTCCTCTCCTTCGTCGGAGGAGTCACCCATGACCCACATCGCCACACCATCTCACCTCATCACCGACGGCGTCGGCGGCATCTTCGAACTGCCGTCAGAGAACGCCGTGCAATACAATCGACACGGCATCGAAAGCCTGCCGATGCGAGATCGCATCCAGATCGTAATCGAAGCCGTCAGCGCGCTGCGCGCCAAGGCCGCGAAGGCGGAAACCGCTGGTGAACGGGCGCTCTGGTGGCGCGAATACCAACGCGGCGAACAGAACGCCGTGCGCTGGATCGCTCGGGGCTGCAAGGGCAAGCTGCCGACCATCGGCTTCGACATGTGAAACCTCCGCCTGCGGCGTCGGCCTCACTGGTCGGCGCCGCAGGCGATCCTCAAGGAATCTCCAATGACATCAGACCACTACATCGCACTCGCGGATCGCCTGATCCAGGATCTGCAGAATGCCACCATCCAACTCTGCCACGCACAAACCGACGCTGAGAAGCGCCAGCGTGCAGCAGAGGCAGCGCGGATCGCTTCGCTGATCCGTCGCCACCTCGCCGAAAGCCTGCAGAAGCACGCCCTGTTCTAGGGCGCAGTCATGCGCGCCGCCTTGCCATGCGCTCGGCCAGCACCCGGCCAACAATCGGCTCAACTGACGCCGCATCGTGCATCGCGTCATTGACGCCGGCCAGGTGGTACGCCGGTGTTGCCCATGTCTTCCGTGCCGGCCGCCGTGTGTTCCATGACGCCGGTGCGGGCGTGGCCGTTGCCGGCGGCACGGCCCATGCCTCGGGCGCGAACGACTCCTGGCCGCCGTCTGGAAGTTCGCCCTCCAGATCAGTCGGGACACCCGGATCACCCTCAAGGTCTAATCCATCGTCGGCAGAAGGGTCAGCAGGCACACCATCAGGCGCAGCGCCGGGGGCTTGCAACCATCCTTCCTCAAGTCCGCGCCGCATGAGATCCGAAAGTTCACCCCACGACTCGCTCAGGCTCTTCGGCGGCTTCCTCGCCTCGCCAGCCGCACCAGGCCGACCAGCAGCACCAGGCGCACCGGGCGCACCCTTGCCGCCCTTGGCCTTGTCCCCGGCCCTCTGATGCGCC
>JAIFND010000093.1 GCA_020047915.1 bacterium
GCCGGACTCCCGAGCAGTGTCAAGTGTTTTTACCGCAATATCTTACGCGACATCACAGCTGTGTCACACCGCACAAAGTCAACGGCATTGGATCTCAAGAGGAGATGGAGCGCGAGCGACAGATTGCGATCGCTAGATCGCGGAAGCGGGCTGCAGAGATGGTGCGGGCGAGGGAACAGGCCGAACTGGCGCGGCGTGCCCCCATCATCGCCCTGGAGCGGGAGATGGCCACCCTGGAGCAGGGCGGCGATGAGCCATACCTGGCGATGGAGCGGGATGCCAAACGCATGATTGACGATCATGAGAGGCAGAGGCCGGTACTAGCACAGCAGGCAGTCATAGATCGCTGCCAGACACGGGGCCTGCCCCGTGAGATGGCCGAGCGGGCCATCGGCGAGATGGATCCCGAGCCGCGCAATGAGCGCAGACGCCGTCGCGACATGTCGGCCGAGCAGAGGGCCGAGCGCAGACGAGAGAATGCCGCCAAACGGCTTCAGCGGGAGCAAGAGCGTGTCCAGGCAGCACAGGACGGCGACGAGCGACGGATGTCCGAGATGCGGCTGAAGCGGGAGCGGGATCGGATGACGCGGCTGGAGCGAAAGCAGGAGCGCGAACAGGGCCTAGAGCGGCCGATGGCCATCCTGAATGAGCGGCAGGTGCGGTGCAATGAAATCCTGTTGGCGGAGTCGTTGCGGGTCATCCCGTGGGAGCAAGACAGGGCTCTAGATCTCACTCCGTTTCAACAGGATGATCTCTGGCGATTGGGTATTGAGCCAATCAATCGCGAACGGGATCTGCCTGATAATGCATCCATTCGCGATCTCCGTGAGCATGGCTATCTCCGCCCTCTGAAACCAGAGCGGCTCCTGGCGATGGATCGCGATCTGGATGAAAACATGGATTTGCCGCTGGCTCCAATCCTATGCCTGGAGGAAGAGGCGCGGTCGCTTGGATCACTGTGTGGGATCTATGAGCGCCATCGCGAAGGGCGGCGGCCAGATGCCACAGGCGCATCTGTTGATATCGCCATCGCGGCACGGGCATCGGATTATCTGCCGCGTGCGCTGCCAGCCCTCCTGCAGCCGATGGATCGCGACCAGGCGGCCGACAAGGCCATCATAGCCATGTCGCGCGACATCCAAATCGCGCTTGATCGGCCCATGGATGATCGCACCAGGCTGCTGGAAAGGCGCGATAAAATACACGGCAATTCGCGCACGGTTGGATCGGCTATCGCATCCCTGCCAGATGGGCAGCGGTGGGACGACGCCACCGCTGCAACGGCCAGTCGGCATATGATGTTGGCCGTAGGCATTGATCCGGATCGCCATAGAACCATCACATGGATCCATGATAACGGGCAACATCTCCATACGCTGTTCTCAAAGATCCGCGATGACGGACAGTTATGGCTCGGAGAGCACAGCAAACTGGCGATGACCGCAGGGCGGGCGCGCTGGGATAATCATGCGAGCGGCGATGTCCTGAAGATGAATGCGCCCATAGACAAAGAGCTCCATGAATCCTGGAAACTGTTGGAAAACGGCCAGTTATACGCGAAATACAAGGATTTGCACACTGGCCAAGTCTCTGCATTGCCCCTCCAAGACCAGGCCTGGATGGAGCGACTTGGACGCGAAGCGCGTCCCGTTGGCGATGCTGGTGTGTGGGCCATAAAGCGGTCCTACGGCGGCAGGGATCAGACGATGCTCCATCTGCAAATCAGACATTTGTCCGGCTGTGCGGGGGCGTGATCATGCGTGATATCATCATCGATCCATCCATTATACCGGCTTCATCCATGAGGCCTGCGTGGCATGCAGCCAAGCAGGAGGCGGCCGCCATCGATGCCGCCCGACAGCAGGGCGAGCAAAACATGGCGACGTGGCAGCGACACATGGATGAGATTGAGCGACTGCGGTTGGCCTACCAAGTGGAATTGGCCAAGGCGCAGGTGGCTATCGCCGAGGCACAGAGCATGGACCAATGGGCTATGGCCACCGCAACATCAGCGATCGTAGCAGCAAAACAGGCTAAAAACGCCTGGGAGACCGCCGTCGCGCGCCTGAGGGTGCGGGCAGAGCGCGCCTATGGCCAGGAGACGGCGATCGCCACCCATGGGGGGCAGACGGGATGAGGCCGTCCCCCTGGCGGGGACGGGAATGAGGGTCCGTGATAGCGAATATCGACGTCCGCTATCACAACCGATTTCAGACCGCGATCATGATTTCATCCACCGGCACCAGCCGTCGCTGCATAACAGTTTGTTGGGCATATGCTTCGGGGAGCCAAGAACCAGAGCCCAAACCCGCCCGCAAGGGCGGGTTTTCGGCTTTTGCGGGATCTAGCCGCAGGCTTGGAATAATCCGCTGATTTGGCTTGTGTGGTGACCTGCGGAGCGGTCTGTAGGAGATCGGCTGCGCGCCCCAGGAGCCCACGGAAGGCCTCCTGCGTCCAGAGGGCCATGGTGCAGCGACGGGGGGCGTCCCTCGGGGTTGGCTTGCCTTTGCCGTCCCGGGCGGGCACCTCGTCGATGAACGCATACTGGGCTATGGCCTGGACCAGGCCACGCTTCGTCTCGTTGCTGGCCCCAGCCCATCCATCGGCAGAGAGGGTGTAGTCCACCTCGGCGGCGACCTCGGCAGCAGAGGCGATCCGCTGGCTCATGGCGGCCATGGCCCCCTCGGCGATCCTCTGCGCTGCCATGGCGTCAGCATGCTTGTCGTTGAGCGCACCGACCGTCAGCTTCCATGTCTCATCGTATTTGTCAGCCTTGACGCCGAATAGTGCCTCCAATGGCTTGCCTCAAAGTCCGGAAGTCGAGATGATCCAAGCCACCCAAGGCACCCCAGCAGCCTGGACCTGCGGACTTCCGCTCCGTTGCCGGCGGCCGCGCCGGCGTAAACGGGGGCATGCATCGCGCCGATCGGCTGATCCAGGAACTGCGTCTCGAGGAGCACCCCGAGGGTGGCTGGTACCGCGAGACCCTGCGATCCGCACAGCGCGTGCCCACCCCGCGCGGCGACCGCGCCGCTTCGACCGCGATCTGGTTCCTGCTTAAAGCCGGCCAGGTGAGTCGCTGGCACCGCGTGCTCTCCGACGAGTGCTGGCACTGGTACGAGGGCGGCCCGTTGCAGTTGCTGATGTGCGAGCGGCCCGGCCAGGCCGTCATCCGGCATCGCCTTGGGCCCGCCGGCAGCGGTGCGCTGCCGCAGCGCGTCGTGCCCGCCGGCTGGTGGCAGGCGGCCATTCCGCTGGAGGCCTACGCCCTGGTCGGCTGTACCGTGGCGCCGGGATTCGAGTTTGCGGACTTCACCCTGGTCGATCCGGCAGGAGGCGATGCCGTCTGGTTCCGCAAGCAGGCTGATGCCCGACTGTCGATGCGCCAGCGTCTCCGCCCTGATGCACTGCCGCAGTCGGGCGGGATCGCTCAGCGCGCGGACAGTTGCGGCTTGGGGTGGTGCGCGATGCGTCCCAGGCACGCGGCGATCTCCTCTTCGCGCATCGCCACGTCGCGCAGGTCGCCGGCCAGGTACTTCTGGTAGCCGACCAGATCCATCAGGCCGTGGCCGCTGTAGCACGCCAGGATGACCTTGGCCTTGCCCTCCAGCTTGGCCTTCTCGGCCTCGCGGATCACCGCCGCCAGGGCGTGGCTGGTCTCGGGGGCGGGGATGTTGCCCTCGACCCGCGCCCAGGTCACGGCGGCGGCGTAGCATTCGAGCTGGTCGATGGCGGCCGGCGCCAGCAGGCCCTGCTCCTGCGCGCACGACACGGTCGGGGCCATGCCGTGGTAGCGCAGGCCGCCGGCGTGGATCGGGCTGGGCACGAAGCTGTGGCCGAGCGAGTGCATCGGCATGAGCGGGGTCATGCGCGCGATGTCGCCATGGTCGTAGGTGTAGGGGGTCTTGGTCAGGGTCGGACAGCTGGCGGGTTCGACCGGGATGATGGTGATCTGCGCTCCGTTGATCTTCTCGCGGATGAACGGGAAGGCGATGCCCGCGAAGTTCGAGCCGCCGCCGGCGCAGCCGATGACGATGTCGGGATTCTTTTCGCCGGCGAGGACGAGCTGCTCCTGCGCCTCCAGCCCGATAACGGTCTGGTGCAGGCAGACGTGATTGAGCACGCTGCCGAGCGAGTAGCGCGTGCCGCCGGTCGGGTCCGACACCGCCGCCTCGACCGCCTCGCTGATCGCGATGCCGAGCGAGCCCGGGCTGTCGGGGTGCTGCGCCAGCACCGCGCGGCCGGCCGCCGTCTCCTGCGACGGGCTGGCGACGCACTCGCCGCCCCACACCTGCATCATCGCCTTGCGAAAGGGCTTCTGGTCGAAGCTGACCCGCACCATGTACACCTTGCAGGTCAGGCCGAACTGGCTGCAGGCGTAGGACAGCGCGCTGCCCCACTGGCCGGCCCCGGTCTCGGTGGTGAGTCTGCGGATGCCGAACTCGCGGTTGTAGTAGGCCTGGGCGACCGCGGTGTTGGTTTTGTGGCTGCCGGCCGGGCTGACGCTTTCATCCTTCACGTAGATGCGTGCCGGGGTGCCGAGGTGCTTCTCCAGCGCCAGGCAGCGGCGCAGCGGCGTTGGGCGCCACTTGAGCAGGGTCTGCAGGACTTCCTCGGGGATGTCGATCCAGCGCTGCGTGCTGACTTCCTGCTCGATGATGTTCATCGGGAAGACTGGCGCGAGCTGCTCGGGACGCACCGGCTGGCCGTCGGGGCCGAGCGGCGGCGGCAGGCTCTTGGGCAGGTCGGCCGCCAGGTTGTACCAGCGGCGGGGGATGCGGTCGGGATGGAGCTGGATGACGGGTGCGGGCATGGCTTGGCAGGCTAGCCGATGCCGCCCGTCGCGCCAGATGCCCGGCTGCGCGGTGTCTGCCTTGCCTCCAAACCGGAAGTGAGGTGGTCCAGGGCAATGGCGTTGCGTTAAGGGCAGTGACCTTGGAAAGGCGGAAGTCGGAAGGCGGAAGGCGGAAGGCGGAAGAAATGCGGATTGGACTGCCGGCCCAGTCGTGAAGTCGAAAATGCCGCCTTCCGCCTTCCGCCTTCCGCCTTCCGCCTTGCGTCCCCAAGAGTCCTTAACGCAACGCCATTGGGGTCCAGGGCACCGCCCTGGCCGCAGCCGTAGGCGAGGAGCGGCTCTTGGCCGTCAGCGCGCGGGGGGGCACCCCAGGCAAACTACAGCATCGCCCCCGTCCGGTTATCCTGCGCAAACGACGCCACCGCCTTGCCGCCGCGCACCAGGCGGCCGCTCCAGTGCGCGGTGCAGCCGGCTTCAAAGCGCGTGTCGAGGCGCAGTTCGACCTCCAGGCGGTCGCCGGCCTTGGCGGCGAGGGGCTGCTGCAGCGGCAGGTAGATCTGCTCCCAGTGCGTCTCGGGGGCGAGCGGGCTGGTGCTCAGCATGATGCCCTCCCACAGGTCGGCCTCCCACCACAAGGCCAGGCCGTGCACCGCCCCGCCGGGCAGCGTCCACGCCGCCGTGCCGCGCCGCCGGCTCTGGGTGTCGCCGGGGAAGTCCATGCGGTCGATGCGCTGCGCGGCCCGGCCGCCCTCGAGCAGATCGGCGGGAGCCACGGTGCGGACATAGCCATTGCTGAGGGCGATGCGCCGGGCGGCGCCGAGGTTGACGCCCTGGTGATCGGCGAACGAGTCGATGCCACGCTGCACCGCATCGCCGGTCACCGGGCAGAGGAACTGCTCGACCCGCGTCGGGATGGTGCGGCCGCCAGGGGCCATCCAGCGCTGTGCGTCGGCCAGGCTTTCCAGCATGTGCTCTTCGCCGGCGAAATGCCCAAGCGTCTCGGAGACGATCAGATCGACCGCTTCGGGCGGGGCGAGGTTGGTCGAGTGGCCGTGCACCAGCTTGACCTTCTTGGCGCCATTGTCGGCGCAGGTCCGCTTGGCCAGCTTGACCACCCCCGGATCGAGGTCGCAGGCCCACACGCTCTTGGCGCCGGCGCGTTCGCAGAGGATGGCGAGGAAGCCGGTGCCGGTGCCGAGGTCGGCGACGCGGGTGCGTCCGGGCTGGATGGCCTTGGCGATGGCGGCGGCGAAAGCCGCGTTGCGCACGCGGTCGCCAAGCAGACGGCGTTGGGATTCGATCACGGCGGCATGCTCGCGGCCCTGCCGGCTGGTGCCAGCGCCGGCCTCTGGCGGTTGGCAGCGCCGGGTTGCGGTGCGCCTGGGGATGGGTTAGGGTCTTGAAGCCATGCCTTCCCCCCGCACCGAGCGCCAGAGCCGCCGCGTCTACACCGTCCTGGTGGCCGATGACGACGAGCAGATCCGCCAACTGGTCTGGGAAATGCTGTCGATCGACGGATTCCGCGTCCTGCCGGCGCGCAACGGCCACGAGGCGCTGGACATCCTCGGCAAGCAGGGCGACAGCGTCGATGTCGTGCTGGCGGATGTGGTCATGCCGCGCATCGGCGGCCGTGAACTGGCGATGCGCGCCTTGAAGCTGATGCCGCATCTCAAGGTGCTGTTCATGTCAGGCTACGGTGACAACGCCGATCTCGGTGGCGAGTTCCCCGATGCCGTGGTCCTCGAGAAGCCCTTCACCGCCGAATTTCTGACAGAAGCGGTATGGCAGGCGGTGCGCAAGCGCGGGTGAGGCGTCACCCCGCCGGGATCACCTGCAACTCGGACTCGACGTCGGGATCGCTGCGATCCGCGCGCAGGTTGCCCATGTTCGCCAGGGTCGCGGCGCGCGCGAGGTTGGCCTGGGCGGCGTCGGCCTCGCCGGCCATGCCCAGCACGCGGGCGGCGATGGCGTGGATCAGGAAGAGGTCGGCACCCTGGCTGGGCGGCTGCTGCTGCAGCTTCCACAGTGATTCGGCGACCGCGGCGTGCGCCTCGATCCGCCGGCCCATCGCCAGGTAGCTGAGCGCCTTGCCAACCAGGATGCCGACCATGCCGAGCGGATCGTGGTGGGTGCGGTACAGCGCCTCGCCCTCGCAGTATTGTGCCAGGGCCGCTTCTTGACGTCGCTGCCGGCGCAGCACATCACCCCGACGGCGGAAGCACAGCGGCACGCCGCTGCGGTCGCCGGCATAGCGCAGCATGGCCTCGGCGCCGGTGAACAGGGCGATCGCCTGCACCGGCTCGCCGAGTCGCTCCTGGACTTGGCCCTGGTGCAGCATTGTCCAGGCGACCTGGGCACCCAGTCCGGCCTGGTGGAAGCGTTTCTCGGCCTCGGTGAACAGGTCACTGGCGCGATGCCAGTCGCCGGAACGCTGGGCGGTGATGCCCTGGGCGCGCAAATCCACGCCAGCCGCGAAGAGGGCGTCGCTGTCTGGGAGGGGGGCTTCCACCATGCCGCAACGGTTGGCGACGTCGTGGGGGTGGCAACCCCGGGCGGATGGTTCGGCGGGCAGGTGTGGCAGGGGGCATAGGGCCGCTGTGGCGGGACATTTGTGACTGGCGATGTAGTCCTGTGCGACGCTCCGGACTGGAGTCTGCGGTCCGCCCTGCATCATCAGCAACCCGTCAGGAGATAGCCCATGTCCGACCTCTTCCGTCTCGATGGTGAAGTTGCCGCCGTCATCGGCGCCACCGGTGTTCTGGGCGGTGGCTTGGCGCGCGGCCTGGCCGCAGCCGGGGCCAAGGTCGCGGTCCTGGGGCGCAACCGCGAACGCGGCGAGGCGTGCGTCGCCGCCATCATCAAGGCGGGCGGACAGGCGCGTTTCGTGACCTGCGATGCGATCAGCAAGGACAGCCTGCAGGCCGCCCGGGCCGAGGTCGAGAAGGCCTTCGGTACGGTCAGCGTGCTGGTCAACGCCGCCGGCGGCAACGACCCCAAGGTCACGGTGGTCGGCGACAAGAAGTTCGAGGACGTCGCGCAGGCCGACTGGATGGCCAATTACGACCTCAACCTGGTCGGCGGCTGCCTGCTGCCCTGCCAGGCCTTCGGTCCGGCGATGGTCAAGGCCGGCAAGGGTTCGATCATCAACATCGCCTCGGTCTCGGCGCACATCCCGCTGTCGCGCGTCGTCGCCTACAGCGCCGCCAAGGCGGCGGTGCTGTCGCTGACCCAGTTCCTGTCGCGCGAGTGGGCCAAGAGCGGGGTGCGGGTCAATTCGATCACTCCCGGCTTCTTTCCTGCCGAGCAGAACCGCAAGCTGCTGTTCAACGAGGACGGCAGCCCGACCGCCCGCGCCCAGCAGATCCTCGGCCACACGCCGATGGGCCGCTTTGGCACCGACGCCGAACTGACCGGCGCCGCGGTCTTCCTGGCCAGCCCCAAGGCCGCCTCGTTCGTGACCGGCATCGACCTGCGCGTCGATGGCGGCTTCCTGTCGCAGACCATTTAGGCGACGCTGGGCATTGCCTCCAGCCTCCAGCCTCCAGCCTCCAGCCCGCAAGGACACCCCATGACCGAAGCAGTCGCAGACATCGCCATGATCGGCCTCGCCGTGATGGGCCAGAACCTCATCCTCAACATGGACGACCACGGCTTCACCGTCGCGGTGTACAACCGCACGGTCAGCAAGGTCGATGAGTTTCTCGCCAACGAGGCCAAGGGCACCAAGGTGGTCGGCGCGCACTCGATCCCCGAGCTGGTCAAGCTGCTCAAGCGGCCGCGCCGGGTGATGATGCTGGTCAAGGCGGGCAAGGCGGTCGATGAGTTCATCGAGCAGCTGCTGCCGCACCTCGAACCCGGCGACATCATCATCGACGGCGGCAACAGCCACTTCCCCGACACTATCCGCCGCGCCAAGTACATCGAGTCGAAGGGCCTGCTGTACATCGGCACCGGCGTCTCGGGCGGTGAAGAGGGCGCGCGCCGCGGCCCGTCGATCATGCCCGGTGGGTCGCCGGCCGCCTGGCCGCACGTGAAGCAGATCTTCCAGTCGGTCACCGCCAAGGCGGACAACGGCGAGCCGTGCTGCGACTGGGTCGGCGCCGACGGCGCCGGGCACTACGTCAAGATGGTGCACAACGGCATCGAGTACGGCGACATGCAGCTGATCTGCGAGGCCTACCAGATCCTCAA
>JAIFND010000178.1 GCA_020047915.1 bacterium
CGTGCTCGTCGAGGGCGGCCTCGTCGGCATCGACCACCGCGTCCCCGCCGCTGAGGAAGGCCGGGCCGACGTAGCCGCCCTTGCGCGCCCGTGCCTCGAGGTGGCCGCTGGGCGCCAGGCCGCCCTCGGTGAGGCGGTCGGCCAGATCCATGCGGCCGGTCTTCTGCAAGGCCTCCAGCACCAGCTTGCGGTTCTCCGGCTTGCCGGCATGGATCAGCGCCTTCTGCATGCGCCGCTCGCGGTCGCCGCGCGCCACCGCCACCGGCTGCATGGTGAAGGGGTCGAGGCCGGTGACGTACATCGCCGTGCTGATGGTCATCGGGATGGGCACGAACTCCTGCACCTGATCGGGCTGCATGCCTTCGGAGGCGAGCGCGGCGGCGGTGCCGACCATGCTGTCGAGCGAGGTGCCGGGATGGCCGGCGATCAGGTACTCGGTCATGAACTGCTTGCGCCCGGCCTTGCGGCTGGCCAGCGCAAAGCGCTGCTTGAAGCGCCGGAATACGTCGAAACGCGGCTTGTTCATCAACTGCAGCACGGCGTCGTCGGTCGATTCCGGAGCCACCTTCATGATCCCGCTGACGTGGTGGCGGGCGACCTCGTCGATGTAGGCGTCGCCATCGCGCAGCGCCAGGTCGTAGCGGATGCCGCTCTGGATGAAGACATGCTTCACGCCGGGAATGGCCCTGATCTTGCGCAGCGCCACGATGTTTTCGCCGGCACCGCTTTCCAGCGACGGGCAGGGTTCAGGCAGCAGGCAGTCGCGGTGCACGCAGGAACCGAACTTGCGCATCTTGCCGCACTTCATGCGGAACATGTTGGCGCTTGGGCCGCCGACATCGCTGATCGTGCCGTGGAAGCCGGGCAGGCTGGCGATGCGGCCGGCCTCGCGCACCACCGAATCGACACTGCGGTTCTGGATGTCCTTGCCTTGGTGGTACACGATCGAGCAGAAGTTGCAGTTCGCGACGCAGCCGCGGTGGGTGACGATGGTGGTGCGCACCGTCTCCAGGGCCGGCACCCCGGCGACGTAGGCGGGATGCTCGCGCCGGGTGTAGGGCAGGTCGTAGATGCGATCGAGTTCGCTTTCCTCCAGTGCGCGCATCGGCGGGTTCTGCACCACCACGCGCGTGCCGGTGGCCTGGGTGACGATGCGCCCGCGCTGCGGGTCCTGTTCGAGGAAATGCACCCGTTCGCCTTCGGCGAAGCGCGCCATGTCGGCGACCATGTCATCGTAGGCCGGGGTGGCGACCTGGCCGCGGTTCCACGCATCGGCGACCTCGGCACCGGCGTTGACCGCATAGCAGGTGCCGCGGATGTCGGTCAGGCTGCGGATCGGCTCGCCGGCCTTGAGGCGGTGCGCGATCTCCAGGATCTGCGGCTCGGCCATGCCGTAGGCGAGCAGATCGGCCTTGCTGTCGAGCAGGATCGAGCGACGGAAGGTGTTCGACCAGTGGTCCCAATGCGCCAGGCGGCGCAGGCTGGCCTCGACCCCGCCGATCACCACCGGCAGGCCCTTGAGTAGCCGCCGTACCGTGTTGGTGTACACCATCGTCGCGCGGTCGGGGCGCAGGCCTGCCTTGCCGCCCGGCGAGTAGTGGTCCTGGCTTCGCGGGCGTCGTGCGGCGGTGTAGTGGTTGAGCATCGAGTCGATGTTGCCGGCGCTGACCCCGACGAAGAGGCGCGGGCGGCCCATGACCAGGAACTCGTCATCGCACTGCGGCTGGGCGACGATGCCGGTGCGGAAGCCGGCATCGACCAGGGCGCGGCCGATCAACGCGATGCCGAAGCTAGGATGATCGACATAGGCGTCGCCATTGACCAGCAGGATGTCGAGTTCATCCCAACCCCACCACTCGTGCATCTCGGCACGCGACATCGGCAGGGGGACATCAGGCACCAGGCTGCGCATGGGCGGGGATGATGGCATCTCTTCACGCCAGGCGAGTGACACCTGTCGGAGCTTGCATGCATGTGATGCGGTCGCCACGGAGGGTATTGTAGAAAGGCGGAAGGCGGAAGGCGGAAGGCGGAAGAAATGCTGATGAGTCCCATCGGCGTCGACGCCGTTCACGAGCCGGCGCGCGCATGGGGCCGTCGGCGATGATCGCGCACCCTGGCAACTCTTCCGCCTTCCGCCTTCCGCCTTCCGCCTTCCGCCTTCCGCCTTACATCCCACCACCTTCTCGCACCCCCGCCCCCCCGCACCCGCCCCGCATGTCCCCTGACGAAGCCGACCGCATCCTGCGCAACCTTGCTGACGACCATCCCTACCCGGCGATGGTCATCGACCGCATCCTCATCGATGTGCAGCGCGCCCACGGCCACGCCGCGGTCAACCAGTTGATCGATGGTTGCGACCTGGTGCGCCGCTTCGGCATCCGCAAGGTCTGGCCGGACCAGCGGTAGAAGCGCCGTAGCCGCTTACGGGGCCCCGCCGCGCATGCGGTGGGGCTGCCGCCGAGCAGTGGTGGGCGGATAGAATGGGCGTAGCCCATCCGCCCACGGTTTTGGAGCGATAGCGACAAAACCGAACTGAGACAAAGGCAGCGGGGACAGGCCCGCAGGGCCGCAGGGGCAGAGCCCCTGAGCGACTAGAACCGTCGTCCGCGCAGTTGCGGCTGCGGCTTGTGCAGGTGACGCGTGCGGCGCTCCTGCAGGATGCGTTCCAGATTGCTTTCCGCCTGCATGTACAGCGACCACTCGGCCTCGGTCATGCCGAGATGCAGATGGATCGGCTGGCGGCGGTCACCGGCGTTCCAACGCACGATCTCATCGACGATGTCGGCCGGCTTGACCTCGCCGCGCAGGCAGCGGCCGAGGAAATGGTTCGAGGTCTGGCCGGGCGGCGGGGGGATGGCCATGCGTCTACTTGGATGTCGCGGTTCGACGTTCGACGTTCGGCGTTCGGCATTCCGCAAGAGACTTGGCGGCATCGGTCGTCCGATCCATCGCATCGCCGCACGCCGAACACCGAACGCCGAACTGTTGCATGGATATCACTCCGCCTTCCAGGCCCCATCGACGAAGCGCGCGCTCCAGCCGCTCGGCTTGCCCTCGGCGTTCTCGCTGGCGATGTAGTGCTCGCGCTCCTTGCGCGCGAAGCGCACGATCGCCGGGCGGCCCTTGGGGTCCTTGGCCGGGGCGTCGGCGAGGTAGAGGTACTTCTCGGGCAGCGCGGCGCGGTGGCGTTGCAGGTCCTCGACCGTCGGGTTGCGCGTCTCGCGCACCTTGGGGTAGGTCGAGGCCGACAGGAACAGGCCGTTGCCGCCGTCGCGCAGCACGAAGTGGTCATCGGCCTTGACGCATTTCAGTTCGGGCATGGCGACCGGCGGGATCTTGGGCGGGGCGGCCTGGCCGTTGCGCATCAGCTTGCGCGTATTGCTGCACGCGGGCCAGCCGGTGCAGCCGAAATACTTGCCGAAACGGCCAGTTTTCAGCTGCATCGGCTTGCTGCACTTGTCGCACGGGATCGACGGGCCGTCGTAGCCCTTGATCTTGAACGCGCCCTCTTCGACCTGGATGCCGGGGCAGTTCGGGCTGTTGCCGCAGATGTGCAGGCGGCGCTTCTCGTCGAGCAGCCAGGCATCCATCGCGGTGCCGCACACCTGGCAGCGGCGCTGGGCCTGCAGCTGGGCGACCTCGGCGTCGCTCGCCTGCGCTTCCTCGCCTTCGGTCTCCTCGGCCGGCTTGGCGGCCTCGGACTCGGCGCCGGGCACCAGGTTCATGGTCTTGGCGCAGCGCTCCTTGGGCGGCAAGCTGTAGCCGCTGCACGACAGGAATACGCCGGTGCGCGCGAACTTCACCGCCATCGGCCGGGCGCAGTCGGGGCAGGGGATCGGGGTCGGAACCGGCTGCACCGCATCGAGCGATTTCTCGACCTCGCCGAGGCGCGCCTTGAACGGCTTGTAGAAGCCGTCGAGGGTCTGCTTCCAGTCGGCCTTGGCTTCGGCGATCTCGTCGAGGTCCTCCTCCATGCCGGCGGTGAAGCCGAAGTCGAGCAGGTCGGGGAAGGCGGCGCTTCTCGGCGCGGAAGCGGCGCGCATCGAGGCGGACATAACCGCGATCCTGCACCGTCGAGATGATCGCGGCGTAGGTCGAAGGCCGGCCGATGCCGCGCTTCTCCATCTCCTTCACCAGCGAGGCTTCCGAATAGCGCGCCGGCGGCTTGGTGAAGTGCTGGCTGGGGTCGAGCTTGATCAGCTTCAGTACCTCGCCGTCGGTGAGTTCGGGCAGCACCACATCGTCGGACTTGGCCGGCGGCTGGACCTTGAAGAAGCCGTCGAAGCGCAGTACGCGGCCGCGCGCCGCCAACTCGCAGTCGGCGGCGGCGATGGTCACGGTGGTGGTGTCGAACTCGGCGGGCGGCATCTGGCAGGCGATAGAGGCGCACCGCATCGGGTTCGGCCTCCAGCGCCTGGGCCGACAGGTTGGCGTCGGAGGGACGGATCGCCTCGTGCGCCTCCTGCGCACCGTCCTTCGACTTGTAGAACACCGGCTTGTCGGGCAGGTAGGCGGCGCCGAAGCGGGCCGAGATCAGTTCGCGCGCCGCCGTCACCGCGCCCGCCGACAGGTTCACGCTGTCGGTACGCATGTAGGTGATGTGGCCGGCCTCGTACAGGCGCTGCGCCAGGGTCATGGTCTTCTTGACCGAGAAGCCGAGGCGGATCCGAGGTGATGAAGGGGGGCGACGGGAACGAGCGCTGCGGCTTGCGCTCGGTCTGCGCGACGCGGAAGGTCGCCGGGTTCAGCACCGCCAGGGCGCTGTCGATGTGCGCCTTGCTGGTCGGCTCGAACTTGGCGCCGGCGCGACGCACGACCTGGGCGCGTAGCGGCAGCTTGGCGCCGAGGTCGGCATGCAGCTCCCAGTACTCGTCGGGCTTGAAGGCCTTGATCTCGCGCTCGCGGTCGACGATCAGGCGCACCGCCACCGACTGCACCCGGCCGGCCGACAGGCCGCGCGCGACCTTGGCCCACAGCAGCGGGCTGACCTGGAAGCCGACCACGCGGTCGAGGAAGCGGCGCGCCTGCTGGGCGTGGACGCGGTCTTCGTTGACCTGGCCGGGGTGCTCGAAGGCCTCCTGGATGGCGGTCTTGGTGATCTCGTTGAAGGTGACGCGGGCGAAACGCGC
>JAIFND010000241.1 GCA_020047915.1 bacterium
CTACGCGTTGGCCTCGTACGAGCGGCCAGCCTTCTTCTCCATGTAGTTCACGAAGGCGTGGTTGCACACCCGGGTGCCGCCGGGGGTCGGGTAGTCGCCGGTGAAGTACCAGTCGCCGGTGCTGTGCGGGATGGCGTTGCGCAGGCCCTGCACGGTCTGATAGACCACACGCAGCTCGCCGGTCCATTCCTTGGGGCGGACCAGCTCGGCGATGCGCGCGCTGACCTCCTCGTCGGTGAACGGGGCGTAGATGCGCTTCACATGGTTGGGCGTCTCGACACCCGGCTTCACCGCCCGGCAGTCGGCGAGCACGGATTCCAGCACGCTGGTCTGACCGCGCTCGCGCAGCAGCGACACCGCCGCCTCGAAGGCGACGAACTTGCCGAGCTCGCTCATGTCGATGCCGTAGCAGTCGGGGTAGCGGATCTGCGGCGCGCTGGACAGGATGACCATGCGCTTGGGCTTCAACCGCGCCAGCATGCGCAGGATCGACTGGCGCAGGGTGGTGCCACGCACGATCGAGTCGTCGATCGCGACGATGCCATCGACGCCCGGCCGCAGGATGCCGCGCGTCACGTCGTAGATGTGCGCCACGAGGTCGCCGCGATCGTCCTCGCCGGTGATGAAGGTGCGCAGCTTGGCGTCCTTCTGCGCCGCCTTCTCGGTCCACGGCTTCACCGCCAGGATCTCGCGCAGGCGGTCCGGGGTCAGCTGGCCCTGGGCCTGCAGATCGAGGATCTGCTTCTCCTTCCAGTCGGCCTCCAGCCCTTCGCACAGGCCGTAGTAGGCGCTTTCCGCCGTGTTGGGGATGTAGGACAGGACGGTGTGGGCGAGGTCGTGATCGACCGCCTGGAGCAGCGCCGGCACCAGTTCGCGGCCC
The DNA here is from genome assembly GCA_020047915.1 of bacterium. Taxonomy (GTDB): domain Bacteria; phylum Planctomycetota; class UBA11346; order UBA11346; family UBA11346; genus UBA11346. Next base: position 881 of record JAIFND010000241.1, read on the forward strand.
AGCGCCTTGCGCTCGCGGTAGATGTCGGCGTCGTTGCCACGGCTGAAATAGATGCGCTCGAAGGTGCAGTGGCGCGCCTCGGCCTTGGGCAGGATCTCGACCTCGCCAGCGCGGCCCTTGTGGTCGATGATCAGGGCACAGCCGGGCGTGACCTCACGCACCTCCTCGGGGGCGACGTCGAAGCAGGTGACCAGGGCGGCGCGTTCCGAGGCGACCGCCACGACCTCGTCGTTCTCGTACCAGTAGCCGGGGCGGATGCCGTTGGGGTCGCGCAGCGCGAAGGTCGCGCCGTGGCCGACGATGCCGGCCATGAAGTAGCCGCCGTCCCAGGCACGCGCCGCGCGCTTCAGCACTTTGGACAGGTCGAGCTGGTCGGCGAGGGCGGCGCGCAGGGCGTCGGCCTTCAGCTCCTCGCTTTCGCCCTTCCTGACGATCGCCTCGTTGGCGACATCGAGGAAGTGGCCGATCTTCTCCATCACCGTCGCAGTGTCGGCCTCGCCGACCGGGTGCTGGCCCATATCGACCAGCATGCGGAAGATCTCGCCGGTGTTGGTCAGGTTGAAGTTGCCCGCGACGCACAGGGTGCGGCTCGGCCAGTTCGAGTGGCGGATGAAGGGATGGCAGTTGTCGATGCCGTAGCCGCCATGCGTGCCGTAGCGCAGATGGCCGAGGTAGGCCTCGCCGAGGAACGGATAGGCGGCCTTGAGCCCGGCGAGGTCGTCAGGCGCGAGGTGGCGCTCCTTGATCGCGCGGGCGTGCTCCTCGTGGACGTGCTTCCACAGGCGGTCGAGGCAGGTCGGCCCGCCCTCGCGGTGGCGCGAGAGGTACTGCTGACCATAGGCCGTGCCCTGGCGCAGCACCGCGATGCCGGCGCCGTCCTGACCGCGGTTGCGCTGCTTCTCCATCAGCAGGTACAGCTTGCGCAGACCCCACAACGCCGAGCCATGGGCCTGGCGGTAATGGGCGAGCGGCTGCTTCAGCCGCACGATGGCGATGCCGCACTCGTGCTTGATGGGGTCGCTCATGGGCGGTCTCCGGCCGCCCATGAAGGCGGAAGGCGGAAGGCGGAAGGCGGAAGGAAGGCGGCGTCCTGCGGACGCTTCGCGGAACGAACGGCGCTGTGCACGCGCTGCAGCATCTCTTCCGCCTTCCGCCTTCCGCCTTCCGCCTTCACTTGCAGATCCTTTCCATGCCACCCAGGTACGGCCGCAGCACCGGCGGCACGATCACGCTGCCGTCGGCCTGCTGCCAGGTCTCCAGCACGGCGATCAGGCAGCGCGGCAGGGCCAGGCCGGAACCGTTGAGGGTGTGGATCAGCTGCGGCTTGCCGTCCGCGCCGCGCGCCCGGATGGCGGCGCGGCGGCTCTGGAAGTCGGTGAACGACGAGCACGAGCTGACCTCCAGCCAGGTGCCGGTGCCGGGGCTCCACACTTCCAGATCGAAGGTGCAGGCCGAGCTGAAGCCGGTGTCGCCGGTGCATAGCTGCAGCACGCGGTGGCGCAGGCCGAGGCCCTTGAGCAGCGCCTCGGCGTGGCCGCGCATCGTCTCGAGGTCGGCGCGCGAACGCTCGGCGGTGGTGAACCACACCATCTCGACCTTGTCGAACTGGTGCACGCGGGTCATGCCGCGCGTGCCGACGCCGGCCGCTCCGGCTTCGCGGCGGAAGCACGGGGTGTGGGCGCAGTACTTCAGCGGCAGGGTGGCGCCGTCGAGGATCTCGCCGGCATGCAGGTTGGTCACCGGCACCTCGGCGGTGGGCACCAAGAGCAGATCGTCGTCCTTGCAGCGGTAGAGCTGGTCGCCGAACTTGGGCAGCTGGCCGGTACCCTGCATGATCTGCGGGGTCACCAGGTAGGGCACCGCCCACTCGGTGTAGCCATTGGCGAGGTGGCAGTCGAGGAACCACGACACCAGGGCGCGCGACAGGCGGGCGCCGGCGCCGCGCAGGGTGACGAAACCCGAGCCGGCGAGCTTGGCGCCACGCTCGAAATCCATGATGCCGAGGGCGGGCGCGAGGTCCCAGTGCGCTTTGGGCTTGAAGGCGAACTGCGGCTCGTCGCCCCACACCGCAGCGACCCGGTTATCGGCCGCATCCTTGCCGACCGGCACCTCGGCCAAGCAGGGATTGGGCAGGTAGAGCAGCGCGTCGCTCAGCGCCTTCTCGGCCGCCTCGCGCTCGGCGTCGAGGGCCTTGGCCTGGTCGCCCAGCGCCCGCGCCTTCGCCTTGGCCTCGTCGAGGGCCGCGCCGCCGGCCTTGGCGAGGGGTCCGATCGCCTTGCTCGCGGCGTTCAGCTCGGCTTTGAGGCTTTCGGTGCGCGTCTTCAGCTCGCGCACCTGGGTGTCCTGGGCGAGCAGGGCATCGACATCGACGCTGGCACCACGGTCCCCCCAGGCCTTGCGGAAGGTGGCGGGGTCTTTCCGGAGGGCGGCGAGGTCGATCATGGCTGCGGAGCGGCATCTTAGGGCATCGCCGGGTTGGGCAATGGGAGGACGGCGGGGGGGCAAAGCGGAAGGCGGAAGGCGGAAGGCGGAAGGCGGAAGGCGGAAGGCGGAAGGCGGAAGAGTTGCTCGCATGCGTTGGCCAAGCCAGCGCGGCACCACCCGCCGCCCTCCCTGGCCAGCGCGCGGCAGCGCGCCACGATTCTTCCGCCTTCCGCCTTCCGCCTTCCTCCTTCCGCCTTTCTCATCTTCATTGCCTCCCACGCCCAGCCCCCAGCCTCCAGCCTTGCATGATCGGCACCGTCGTCCGTTGGCTTGTCGCAGTGACCCTAGCGGTCGGTTTGGGCCCCATCTGCTTCGATCTGCTGCAGTGGGCGGGCAAGGGCCTGCGCTGGCCCCCTCCGGACGCTCCGGCACTGATCGGCGGGGCCGGGGCCGGGGTGTTGTTCCTCTTGTGGAAGAAGCCCAACTGGTTCATCCACACGGCGGTGCACGAACTCTGCCATCTGGTGGTCTGCCTGCTGGTCTTCGTCCGCCCGACCGGCATCTCGATCAGCAACGGCAAGGGCGGGGCGGTCGAGCATGTCGAGACCGACCCGATCCGCTCGACCCTGATCCAGATCGCCCCCTACACCCTGCCGCTGCTGCTCACCCCGGTGCTGCTTGTCCGTCAGTTCATCATCACCGATCCGCAACCGTGGCGGCAGGTGCTGGGCGGGGCCGCTGCCTTCTTCTTCATCACCCATCTGCAGGCCCTGTACCACAACGTCCGCATCAACATCAGCGGTGAGCAGGCCGATCTGGTGAAAGTCACCCGGCCGCTGTCCTTCGTCTTGATCGTCCTCGGCCTGATGCTGGTGACGACCTGGACGATCCGGGTGCTGTGGAGCGGGGCCTAGGAGCCTGTCGGAGATTATCCGACAGGCTCCTGGCGGGACAGCTGACCCGCCGCCTTCCTCGGTCCCATCACCCCGGTCGGCAGCGGCGCGAGGTCCGGCCCGGCGAGGCGCCCTGCCTGCCAACGGAAATAGCCCAACGCCCCGACCATCGCCGCGTTGTCGGCGCAATGCCGCGGCTCGGGCAGCAGCAGCTCCCAGCCGTGGCGGGCGGCCAGTCCGACCAGGGCGCTGCGCAGGCCGCGGTTGCACGCCACCCCGCCACCGACCGCGATGGCGCGGACGCCATGGCGCTGCGCCGCGAGCTCCAGCTTGTCGCACAGCACGGCGGTCACGGCGGCCTGGAACGACGCGCAGGCGTCGGCGATGCCGCGTGCATCGAGACCCAGCGGATCGCGGCCATACGGGCCGCGCGCGTGGTAGAGCAGCTTGGTCTTGAGTCCGGCGAAACTCAGACGCAGAGTGCCATCGCCGAGGAACGAACGCGGCAAGGGTACGGCCCGGGGGTCGCCCTGTTCAGCCAGCCGATCGATCTGCGGACCACCCGGGTAGGGCAGGCCGAGGATCTGCGCCGCCTTGTCGAAGGCCTCGCCGGCCGCGTCATCGATGGTGCCGCCGAGCAGTTCGACCTCGCCCGGGGCGTGGGCCAGGTAGAGGTGGCTGTGCCCCCCCGAGGCGACCAGGCCGACCAGCGGATAGGCCACCACCGGCCGGCCGAGATGGACGGCGGCGAGGTGCGCGGCGATGTGGTCCACCGCGATCAACGGCAGGTCACGGCGCAAGGCGATCACCTTGGCGGCGGTCACCCCGGACAGCAGGCTGCCGCCGAGTCCGGGCCACGCCGCCACCGCGACGGCGGCCAGGGCCTCGGGGCGCATTGCTGCCCGCTGCAGCACCCGCTCGATCAGGCCGGGCAGGGCGGCAATATGGCCCCGCGCGACGATTTCCGGGACCACCCCGCCCCAGCTCGCGAGGTCGTCCTCCTGGCTGGCACGATCCTCGGCCAAAACCACGTGCCCGTCCGCCACCAGGGCGGCGCAGGCGTCGTCACACGAGGTCTCCAGGGCAAGTACCACGGCCATGGAGGCATCCTCGGGCCCGCGGACGCCGACCCAAGCGCCTGCCTGCGCCGGACCTTGCACCCTCCCCCCCGGAGAAGTAGCCTGCGGGCCGTGAGGCACCCATGGCCGCTCTGAACGTCGACTACATCAACCCCTTCATCGAGGCGACGATCAACACGTTCTCGACCATGGCCAACATCACGCCGACCCGCGAGAAGATATTTCTCAAGGGCGACGGGGAGGAGGTCTATGGGGTCAGCGGCATCATCGGTCTGGGTGGCGAGGCCACCGGCGCCGTGGTGCTGAACTTCCCCGAGAGCGTGGCCATCGCCGCGGTCGGCAAGTTCGTCGGCGAGGAATACAGCACGATCACCTCGTCGGTGGTCGATGGTGTCGGTGAACTCACCAACATCATCGCCGGTGACGCCAAGAACCGCCTGATCCAGAAGGGTTACAAGTTCGAGATCGGCCTGCCCAAGATGGTCACCGGGCGCAACTACATCACCGCTCAGAACAAGTCGGTGCCGTGCATCGTGGTGATGTTCAACAGCCCGATCGGCAAGTTCTGCCTGGAAGTCAGTCTGCGGAAGGCCTGAGCCGGCCATGCGCCAGCTCGCCCTTCTCGCGGCGATCCTGTTCGCGGCCGGCTGCGGCGCAGATCGCCCGACGCCGCAGGCCGCGGCCGGCAACCTGCTCGACGGCTTCGAGGACGATCCGCTGTGGACCCAGGACAGCGCCGGTTGCCATGCCGAGATGGCCTGCCGTCCCGAGGAGGCGGTGCAGGGCTCCACCGCCCTGGTGGTCAACGTGCGCGCCGGCACCAAGGACAAGGCGATCGTCCGCAAAGAGGTCGCGCTCGACGCCAGCGCCCTGACCCGAGTGCTGGTCGCCGTGCGCACGGTCAGCGGGCCGCCGCCGAAGATCGCCTTCGCGGTGAACGGCACCGGCGGGGCGTGGATCGAATCGCCCGCCGTCACCCTGCAGCCCGGCTGGAACCGCGACCTGGCGTGGGACCCGCGCAGCGATCCGGCCTGGGTCAAGGCGGCGCCCGGCATCGAACGCATCAACCTGCTGGTCTGGCCGCAAGGCGGCGACTGCGTCGTCGCCTTCGACGATCTGCGCGGCGAAGGCGCTTGGCGTTGGCGCGGCGAACCGGCGCGCCTGCTGCAGACCACCGCCCCACCCAGCGAGGCGCGGCTGCACCAGCCCCTCGAACTGGTCTGCGAGATCGCTTGGCCCGACCCGCTGCGCGCCGCCGCCGCGCCGGCCAAGGGCAACCCCGAGCGCATGCTGCAGCGCATGGTCGCGGGCGGGGCGTGGATCACCGCGCCGGACGGCGAACGCTGGTTCCAGGCTGCGGCCTGCCTCGCCAGCCAGGTGCGCGACGGGCAGGCGGTGCAGCGCCAGGGGGTGCGCTTCACCCCCGACCGCGCCGGCCTCTGGTCGCTGCGTCCGGGCGTGGCGGATGGCCGCGGCGGCTGGCTGGCCGGGACGGAAGCCAGCGTGGCGGTTTCGTCAACCGCCGCCAATCGCGGGGCGGTGCGCGTCAGTCGCACCGACCGGCGTTGGCTGGAACGCGCCGACGGCAGCTTCATCTGGCCGCTGGGCATGAACGTGGCCTGGGCCGGTGACTACATCCCGTGGCTCGACCGCCTGCAGGCCGACGGTTGCACCGCCCTGCGCGTGTGGCTGTGCCCGTGGGGCAACCGGCTCGACGTCGAGGGCGACCTGCAGACCGTCAACCAGGAGTCGGCGACGGCGATCGACCGGTTGCTCGACGAGGCGCTGCAACGCGGCCTGGTCGTGCAGCTATGCCTCACCTACCACGGCTGGTTCCAAGCCAACTGGGCCGACAACCCCTTCAACGTGAAGAACGGCGGGCCGATCGTGGACGGGCGCGAATTCTGGACCGACTGGAAGGCCAAGGCCGGCTTCCGCCGCCTGCTCGACTACGCCAGCGCGCGCTGGGGTCATCACCCGGCCCTGCTCGCCTGGGAGCTGGTCAACGAGGTCGATCTCGCTCCGCGCTTCCGCGACGAGGACCTGATCGACTGGCACCGCGAGATGGCCGGCCATCTCGCGCGCGTCGATCGCCGCCGGCACCCGATCACCACCAGCGTGGCGGTGGCCAGCCGGCTCGCCGAACTGTGGCGCCTGGACGATCTCGATCTGGTCAACGTGCACCGCTACGAGCGCGACCCGCTGGTCGCCATCGCCGGGGTCGCTGGCGACGTCGCCGCGGCCGGCAAGCCGGGCTGGGCGGCGGAGGCCGGTTGCGACTGGCAACCGCGCGGCGAGCAGGCCGACCCCGAAGGCGTCTATCTGCGCCAGGCGCTGTGGTGGAGCTGGACGCACGGCCTCGCCGCGTCGAGCTGGGCGTGGTGGTGGGACACCCAGGTGCAGAACCACGGCCTGACCCGGCATCACGCCGCTCTGGCCCGTTTCATTGCCGGCGAGGATCCGCGCGGTCTGCAGCTGCGCCCCCTCGTCGCCCGCTCCGCGACGCTGGCGGTGGCCGCCCTGGCCGCTGCCGACCGTGCCTGGATCTATGCCGCCGATCCTGCCGCCGCGCGGCCCGGCGTGCCGGCGGCATCCCCGCTCGCCCGGCCGTTGACCCTGGCCGGCCTGGCCCCCGGAGCCTGGACGGCCGAGCGCTGGGACACCCTGCGCGGACAGCCCGTCGCCGAAGAACTGCTGACGGTCGGCGATGACGGAACCCTCGCGCTGATCTTGCCCGCAGGCAGCGGCGAGGCGGCCTGGAAGCTGCGCCGCCGCGTGCCGCTGCAGCTGGAACTGCGCCTGCCGTGAGCTGGACCGACCGCCTGTGGCAGGCCCAGGCCAAGGGCTGGCTGACCCGTGAGGAGGCCTGGCAGGTGCTGATCGACGCGCGCGAGGCGCCCGACCCCGGCCAGGTTGTCGATACCGTGCTGCGCGGTCTGGCGGCGGCCTACAGTCCGCCGCCCCCACCGCCGCCTGAACTCGATCCGGTGATCATCGAGGACCTGCCCGAGGCGGGGAGCTGACCTACGGCCCGTCGTTCGGCCCTCGGCGTTCGGCCTTCGCCGTCCCGCCGCGCGGAGGAACCGGGTCCCAGCCATGGCCGCCCCAGGGATGGCAGCGGCACAGGCGCCGGGTGCCGAGCCAGACGCCGGCGACCGGGCCGTGCTCGGTGATCGCCTCGGCCATGTAGGCGGAGCAGGTCGGCGTGTAGCGGCAGGCCGGCGGCAGCGCCGGCGAGATCCAGCGCTTGTAGAAGCCGATCAGCGCCAGCAGCAGACGGCTGATCATCGTTGACGCCCCCGTACGGGGCCCCGCCGCGCACGCGGTGGGGCTGCCGCCGAGCAGCGGTGGGCGGATACAATGGGCGCAGCCCATCCGCCCACGGTTTTGGAGCAGCAGCGACAAAACCGAGATGTGACAAAGGCTGCGGAGACAGGCCCGCAGGGCCGCAGGGGCAGAGCCCCTGAACTGTCAAGACTGATCATCGCCGGCGCCGGCCTTCGGCCTTGGCCTGGCTGGCGCGCTCGACCAGGGCCAGCACCTCGGCGTCGCACTGCACATGGTCGGGCGGGTCGCTGCGGAAGATCACCGCGCAGTCCCAGCCGTCGAGACGCTCCTTGAGCCGGAGGCGGAACAATTCGCGCACCCAGCGCTTCAACGTGTGGCGGCGCACCGCCAGCGGGGCGACCTTGGTCGAGACCATCACCCCGAGGCGCGCGCAGCGGCCGCCGCCGTCCTGGGTCCGGCCACGCGGGCGCAGCAGCACCTGGCAGAAGCGGCCGCCCGCTTTCTGGCCGCGGTCGAAGGCGCGGGTGAAGTCGATGCCGTGGTGGAACCGGGCTGGGGGAGGCAAACCCTGGTCGGGCATGCCGCCACGGTCGCAGGCGAGCGGCCGGGAACAAGAAGGAGAGGCTGGAGAGCAGACCGTTGCTCCACCCGCTCCGCCACACTACACTCGCCGCCGATGGCCGACACCGTTCCCGTCCTCATCGGCACCGCTGGCATCGTCCAGGGTGAGAGCTTCGTCCTCGCCCCGGGCACCCCGGTGGTGATCGGACGCAGCCGCTCGTGCGACATCAGCCTGCGCCGTACCGCCGGTTACCTGAAGGCGCCGTCCGACGAGCGCGACGTCGATCACGATTTCAACACGGTCAGCCGCCGGCACGCCCGCGTCGAAGTGGCGGACGGTAGCCGCGCGCGCATCGAGGACCTGTCCACCAACGGCACCTTCGTCAACGGCGACCACCTCTCCGGCTCGACCGAGGTCGATCTGGTCCAGGGCGTGTGCGCCCTGCGCCTGGGCACCCGCGAGAGCTTCGATCTGGTGCTGCTGCCCAAGGACGATCCGCGCCTGCAGGGTCTGCAGACCGTGGCGCCGGCGCCCGACAGCACGGAAGACTGAACGGGAGGGTCGAGCTCCAGCTCGACCTTGCCGACCGAGGTCGAGCTGGCGCTCGACCCTCCTGACTACTTGCCGGCCACCTCGACAGCCACCAGTTGATCGACACCAAGCAGCCGGGCCGCCTCGCGCATGCGGTCAGAGCCCAGGCGCATGATCAGTGCTTCGCGCGGCAGCCCGCTGCGGTCGCGGATGCGGATGATCCCTGAGAAGAAGGCCGAGGCGACCGCCACCGACCGGCTGGCATCGACGACGATGCGGGCTGGACGCTGACGCTCGATCTCGGCGACAACATGGGCCGACCAGCCAGAGGCGAGGTCGAGGTCGATCGAGCCACGCGAGCCGAGCACCACTTCCAGGGTGCCATCAGGGTGGCGGAGGATGTCGAATCGGGGATCGCTCACGCGCGGCACCTTACGGAAAGGTGGATCCGCTGCCAGAGCAGAGCCGTCATCATTCCGCCGGGTCCGTGTTACACCTTGTTCGCACATGACTTGGCGATGGTGCATCGGTCCAGGAGCGATTTGGCCCGCAGCGTGCGTTCAGATCCCGCATGCCACCCATCAGCGCCCCGCCGCCGACCGCCCTGGTGTCCACCGTTCAGGGCAATCCCGGCGATGGATTGCTCGTTCCAGCCGCGACGCCGAGCGCTGCGCAAGGCTCCCCCTTCGCTTTTCTGCTGCTGCCCACCGCCGTCCCCAGCGCCCTGCCGGTAGCTCCCGGCGAAGCACCCGCGGAGCCCGGGTGGGCCGGGTGGGCCGGATTGGGTCTGCCCATCGACCCTGCCGCCGCCAGCGAGGATCCCGAACTGCTCGCTCTGCTGGGTGCGCTGCTGCCCGTAGGGCCGGCGCAGACCAAGCCTGTCGAGCAGCCCGAAGCGGCTGCGCCCGCGCTGTGGCAGGGCGGCCTGACCCCGCAAGCGATGCCCTTCCTCCCCGCTGAGGCGATCGCGCCGCCTGCGGCCGCGCTCTGGGCTGCCCCACCGGAAGCGCCCTCGCCCACGGCGGCTCCCGTCACGACGCCCGCCTCAGCCAGCACAGCCGCGCCCAGCGCAGACCTGCCGCTGGCCAGCCTCCTCCTGGACGGGCAAGCCGCTGCAAGCCCAACGACAACGGCCGATCCGCGCATGCCGACCAGCCCGGCTTCAGCCACCCTGCTCGCGAACGCTGTAGCGGTTTCCATGCCGCCTGTCCTCGCCGTCACGGAGCACCCCATTGCCACCATGCCGGTGCACAGCGACGCAAAGCCTGAACCGCCGCAAAGCCTGACTCCGCTCCCGGCAGCCCTGCCATCGGCCACGACGGATCCGCTCCAGCCCACCACCGTCCTGACCAGCAGCGAACCCGTACAGCCCCTCGCCAGGCCGCTGGTCGGCGCCACCCCGCTGCGTCCCGCGAGGTCGGCTCCCACCGTCGAGACCAGCCAGGATCCACAGGGCGTGCCGATCACGGACTCCCCCACACCAGCAGGAGCGCTCACCGAACTGCCGACTGCCCCCCCCGGCACAGCCCCGCAGATGATGGTGCCACCAGCAGAGTCGGCGGTCTCACCTGCGACGCCTGCCGCCACGCTGGTGGCCAAGCCGATGCGCAACAGCGACGGCCCACGCCCCGAGCCGGCGGGTCTCGCATCAGCCGAGGGCCCGTCCGCGGCCCTGACCGGCAGCGAAGACCAGCCCCTGGCGCCCCAGCCGCTGGGCGCCACCAGCCAGCGCAGCGAACCCTTCAGCCTCCCGCGCAGCGAGCCGGTGGTACGCAGCGAGCCGAATCCGGTCGAGCGCGCCGTCGCGCATCAGGTCTCGCGCGCCATCATCCAGCACCTGCCGGACGGCGGCGCACGCATGGTGATGCGCCTGACCCCGCCCGAGCTCGGCACCGTGCGCATCGAATTCCTGATGCGTGACGGAACGGTCACCGCCCGCCTGCTGGCCGAGGACGATGGCGTCCGCCAGGCCCTCGACCGGGCCCTGCCGCAGCTGCGCAACGAGGTGCGCACCGAGCATCCGACCGTGGACATCACGGTCGATCGCTCTGACCAGCGTCAATCCTGGCAGGATGGCAATCCGCGCCACGAGCAGCGCCACGATCCGCAGGGCGGCCAGGGCCGGCCTCGCGAAAGTGACGAGCACTTCACCCTCGACGAGGCCGCACCGCTGCACGAGGCCGCCCCGCGCCGCATCGATCCGGTGCTGGGCGGACGGGTATCCGCCCGGGCCGTCGATGCCTTCGCCTGAACTGGCACACCCTTCGCGTACTCCCCTCCAACGACGTCCAGCCGCACCAGGAGCCTAAGTCATGCAGCGTTCCCTCTATGCCGGTGTCTCGGGTCTCACCAACCACCAGTCGATCCTCGACGTCACCGCCAGCAACCTGGCCAACGTCTCGACTCCTGGCTACAAGGCCAGCCGCATCGGCTTCGCCACTGCGATGTCCCAGACCCAGAGCGCCGGCGGCGCCCCCAGCGGGCAGACCGGCGGCGTCAACCCGCGCCAGGTCGGACTCGGCGTCACCAGCGGCACCATCGATGTGGATACCCGGCAGGGCTCATTGCTGGCGACCGGACGTTCGCTGGACCTCGCCATCCAGGGTTCGGGATTCTTCAAGGTCACCCGGGTCAATCCCTCCGATGGCACCTTCTACTCCCGGGTCGGCAATTTTGGTTTCGACCAGAATGACGATCTGGTCGATCTTGCCAGCGGCCTACGCGTCAACGGCATCCAGCAGGGCCTGCAGGGCTCGATCTCGCTGACCCAGTACCGCTCGATCAACGCGCAGGCGACTTCGAACGTCACCTTCCAGGGCAATCTCAACGCCAACGCCCAGGGCCTGCGCGGCTCCTCGCTGCAAGCGGTCCTGCCCCTGGTCGAGGCCTCTGACGACCGTTCCAGCTTCTCGACCGGCAGCGAGTCCACCCTGCTCAAGAACCTGACCCTGTTCCGCGGCAATGCGGCAGATCCAGGCCAGGCTTTCACTGGTGCCGTCACCAGCACCGGGACCCAGGCGACCCTCACCCTGAAAGGTGAGACCGAATTGACCACTGGTGGGCAGATGATCTCGCGCATCACCGTGCCGGCGGGCAACTATTCAGCCGCAGCCGCCGACAACCTGGTGCTCAAGCTGCAGCGCAACGGTGTCACGATCCAGCAGCTGACGATCAGCGATGACCTGAGCGGCTTCGCCAGCGACATCAGCGCCCGCACCTTCACGCTGGAATCACCACAGGTCAATGCCGCTGACATGCTGACCTTGATCGCCGAACGCGGCGACCCGACCACCGTCGACGTCCCTGCCGGTGCGTTCTCCTTCGCCTCCGAGGTCGCCACGAATCTGACCGTGTTCGGCACCAAGCCCGATGGCGAGGCCTACGGCGGCAAGATCACGGTCAATCCCTGGTCTGAAACCGTGGCCGACCTGGTCGAAAAGATCAATAGCGTCCTCACCCAGGGCACGCGCTCCTTTGCGTCAGTCTCGGTGACCAACGGCAATCTGACCGCCAAGGCCCTGGAGACCGGAGAAGGCTTCAGCCTGTTCATCGGTGAAGACGATCGTCTGCCCCTGGGACCTCCGGAACCATCCTCGAACCCTCTGGCCGCCAGCGTCTTGAATCCGGGCTCATTCGCCCTTGATGACGGGGTTGGCGGCGCACTCGACCAGCCACAAGACATCGGACCGGTGGCGGTCGGCGCAGCCGGCGCCCTGCGCCCCACCTTCACCGTTCCTGCCGTCAACCTGTCAAGCCAGGTGGGTAAGAACATGCTGGTGACCGTGCAGGTGAACGGCAACAATGTCGGAGCCATCTCGATCCCCGCCGCCGACTATGCCAGCGCCACGCTTGCCGACCGGACCTTCACCCTCAGCGGCTATACCCAGGTCAGCGCCACCGACCAGGTCAGCTACCAATTCGCCGGCGACCTGGATGTCAATCCAGCTGACGATGCGACCCTCGAGTTCGGTGCTTTCAGCACCGTCGGCGCCCTCAGCGAATCGACCAATGGCACGGGATTCAACTACCGGGGCCGCGCCACCACGCAGGTCGCGTCAGCGACCATGACCCGTGGCGGACTGGTCAGCCCGACCTTCACCATGCCAGCCGTCGATCTCAGCGACCAGGTCGGCCGCTCGCTCAAGGTCTCGGTGAAGATCAACGGAGCAGAGCGGGCGTCATTGTCCATCCCCGCTGCCGATTATCGCGGTGGGGCGGTCAAGATATTCGACATGAACTCGCTGCCGCACGTCGCCAGCGGCGATGTGGTCTCCATCGACCTGTCGGGCTCGCTTGATCTCGGGGTCGATGAGACCGACCCGCTGAACCCGATCATCAACCGCCTGCGCTGGAGCACGGCCCTGGTCGAGGACAACAACTCCACCTCGATCCTGCAGGATCGCGGCGCCACCGGCCTCCCCAATGGCCAGCCGGACCTGTTCGAGGACGCCCCGGTCGATCCCACGACCACCGATGTGAATCGTTGGCAATATGCCAACACCACCAACGTCAACTTCGACTGGTACAAGATCCGCCTCGCCGCCGAAGTGGTCACGACGTCGATCGACGTGTACGACTCCAACGGCACGAAGCACAGCGTCGAATCGCGCTACTTCAAGTCGGGGTCGAAGGTCGATCCCGAGACCGGAGCGCGGACCAACGTGTGGGACGCCATCGCAAACGTCAGCCCGATCGAGGGCACGATCCAGGGCGACCTGATCACCGGTGTGCAGTTCGACCAGTTCGGCCGCTATGTCGGTGACAGCACCCTGGGTACCACGGCGCGTGGCTCGGGCCTTGATGCGAACGGCTTCCGCGGCCAGCCCGACAACAACCGCCTGGAAGTCCTGTGGAACGCCAGCGGGCCCGGCTCGCTCCAGGTCGATCTCGGGGACACCAACGGCACCAACGGCCTGACCGGCTTCGGCAGTGCTTCGACCGCAGCCGCAGTCAACCAGGATGGCTATGCCAACGGCTCGCTCGACTCGATGAGCGTCGACTCCAATGGCGACATCAAGGGTCTCTACAGCAATGGCCAGAGCCAGACCATCGCCTCGCTCCAGGTATTCACCTTCCGCAACCCGGCCGGCATGCTCGCCGCCGGCGGCAACCTGTGGACGCCATCAAGCAACAGCGGTCTTGAGACGCCACGCACGCCTGGTCAGGGCGGCTCGGGGCAGATCACCAGCGGCTCGCTGGAAGGCTCGAACGTCGACATCGCCAGCGAGTTCACCCGCCTGATCACCGCCCAGCGCGGCTTCCAGGTCAACGCGCGCGTGATCCAGACGACGGACCAGATCCTGCAGGAACTGGCCGGCTTGATTCGCTGAAGCTTGGGGGGACTACGTCCCCCCAGGCCCCCCTCGCGGCCGGCGCCGCGGCTCGCTTTTCTCGCTGCGCTCGAAAAACGTGGGCGGATGGGCTGCGCCCATTATATCCGCCCAACGCC
>JAIFND010000195.1 GCA_020047915.1 bacterium
GGCATGGTCGGGCTGTGCCGCGGCCGTCACGCGAGCGAGGCGGATCTCGCCGCCGCGGAAGCGATTTTCGCGCCGTCCGGCCAGGTGCTGCGCGTCGCCGACGAGGCGCGCATGGACGCGATCACCGCGGTCAGCGGCAGCGGTCCGGCCTACATCTTCCGCACCGCCGAGGCGCTGATCGCCGCTGCCGAGGCGCGCGGCTTCACCCGCGCCGAGGCCGAGCTGCTGGTCGGCCAGACCCTGGCCGGTTCGGTCGCCTACCTGATGCAGCAGGGCATCGGCAAGGCTGGCGCGTTGCGCCAAGCTGTCACCAGTCCGGGTGGCACCACGGCGGCGGCGTTGGCGGTGCTGGAAGAGGGGTGTTTTGCTGACCTCTGGTCCCGCGCCCTGGCCGCCGCCGAGGCGCGCGGCCGCGAACTGGGTGCGCGCTAGGCAGCACAATACGGGCTTGCCTCGGCAAGGACGGAGTGACACACTGACGCCCCCATGAGCGGACCGCTTGATGTCCTGATCGTCGATGATCGGCCCGAGTCGATCAGTTTCCTGACCGAGTTCCTGCTCGGCCGGTGCCGGCGCGTCGACGTCGCCACCAGCGTGCGCGAGGCGACCACGGTGATCACCCGGCGCAAGGCTGCCGGCGAACCGTACAAGCTGGTGATCAGCGACTTTGTCATGCCCGAGGCGGACGGCCTCGCCCTGCTGCGCGACCTGCGCCTGCGCCAGGATGATACGCCCTTCGTCTTCATCACCGGCTACCGGGCGCTGAATCCGGCCCTGGAGAGCGAGGCGCAGCGCCACGGCGTCCTCGCCATCCTCGACAAGCCGATCGACCTGCGCCTGGTCGAGGGGGTGCTCAGCCAGGCCACCGCCCACCACCAGCGGCGGAAGTCCGAGCACGAAGGCGCCGAACCGTTCTTCGGCACGTCGCGGGTGATGCGTCGCGGTACGCCGCCTGTCGCCCCGCCTGTCGCTCCGGCTTCGGACGCCCTCGAACCGCGCCGTCCGGCGGCCGCCTACGAACCACGGCAGATGCCCAGCACGGGGCGCATCCAGAGGCAGGCTGATCCGGGTGGTGCTTTGCAACCGCGCCAGCCGTCTCCCCAGACGAGTGGTTATGAGCCGCGCCCGGCGAGCCTGGCCCCGGGAACCGGGAACTTCCCCCGGCCGACCTCGCGCATGGAGCGCATGCGCACGCCCCTGCCGCAGACCACCACGACCAGCCGGGTGCGGCGTGGAGTCGATGGCACCGGCAGCTTCGCCCGGCCACCGGCCGCCGAACCATCCACCCCCATGCCGGTGCGTTGCGCCAGTTGCGACCAGGAGTTCGTCGCGATCCGCAAGCCCGAGGCCTATACCACGGTGTGCGTGCACTGCGGACAGCTGCAGCGTATCCCGGCCGGATGAACGCCGACGACGGGACGCTGGCATCCTGCGTCGCGGCCTTCCTCGCCACCCTGCGCGATGCGCGTGATGCCAGTCCGCATACCCTGCGCGGCTATGCCGCCGATCTGGCTGGCGTGGTCGAGTCCCTCGGACCAGCCTCCTCGATCACCATGCTCGAGGCCCGCCGGCTGCGCGAGCACGTCGAGGCGCGGGCTGCGACCGGTCTCGCCCCCGCCTCGGTGGCGCGGCTGGTCGCGGCGATCCGCTCCTTCGGCCGCTGGCTGGCGGTCACCGGCCGCCTGGGCGCCAGCCCGGCCGGCCTGCTGCGTGCACCGCGTCGTGGCCGCAAGCTGCCGCGCTGGCTCGAACCCGAGGAGATCGCGGCGCTGCTTGCCGCGCCGCAGGGCGACGGCTTCGCCGCGGTGCGCGCCCGGGCGGTGCTCGAGACCCTCTATTCCACCGGCATGCGCGTCGGCGAGTTGTGCGGCCTCGATGAAGCCCGCCTCGATCTGATCGGTGGCGTGATCACGGTGCGTGGCAAGGGGCGCAAGGAGCGCCTCGCACCGCTCGGGGCGCCGGCGATCCGCGCGTTGGAGGCCTGGCGCAGGTTGCGCGATGGGGGCTTCGGACGGAGCGGGCGCGAGTCCCCCGTCTTCCGCGGGACGCGAGGGGGGCGGCTCGACCAGCGCGAGGTGCGTCGGCTGCTCGGCGATGCGATCGCGGCGGCCGGGCTGGCCGGCCGGACCACGCCGCACACCCTGCGTCACAGCTTCGCCACCCACCTGCTACGCGCCGGCGCCGACATCCGCAGCGTCCAGGAACTGCTCGGCCATGCCTCGCTGGCCACCACCCAGATCTACACCCATCTGTCGATCGATGACCTGCGCGAGGCCTATCGGCGCGCCCACCCGCGCGCCCGATGACAGAAAATTCGATTACGTGACCTCGTTCCTCGTCACATTCCGGCCTCGCTCCGTTTCATCTGTCCAAAGCATGATTTATACACACGGCTCGACGATATGATGTCATTCTGCTTGAGTCGGTCCGGACGGCTGTGACCCTGCCCCCTTCCATGGCCCAGGACCCCGCCACCTCAGCGCCAGCAGCCGAGAACGGAGAACGTGCGTTCACCGCCAAGGCGCTGATCTTCGGTGTGGTCTGCGCCCTGATCGTGGTTGTCGGGGCCTGGTTCAACGACCAGTACCTGTGGCAGTCGCCGGCGATCGGCAATTTCTTCCCGCCCCTGCCCATCGGGCTGGCCGTCCTGCTGGCGGTGGGTTGGAATCCAACCTTCGGGCGCATCTCCGGTCTGCTCTTTTCGGTGCGCGAACTGGCCGTGGTGCTGTGCTTTGTGCTGATGGTCAGCTGGCTGCCGGTCTCGGGATTCTTCCGCTATTTCCAGCGCGCCCTGGTCACCCCGCAGGTGCAGGCCGACAACAATCCGGATTGGCGCAAGGCCGACACCATGGGACACCTGCCGGCGGGTCTGTTCCCCTCGGGTGGTGGTGCCGAACTCGTCGCGATGCGCGGTGCGATCCTGGCCGAACGTCAGGTCCTGGCCAATGGGGGACTGGACCAGCAACTGGCCGCGGCGGGGACTGATGCGGCTGCCTATGCCGGAGCCATTGATCTCGCCAGTCTGGTGCCGCCCCGCATGTGGCGCGACGAGGACCAGATCGCGGCGCGCAAAGTCACCGAACTGGCCCTGCTACGTGCCGCTGGGCCTGATCCCCAGCGCTGGGCTTCGGCGGGTGAACTGCTCAAGGGGTTGCCGGGCACGCTGGCGGCCGATTCAGCAAGTCCGGCTGCCTGGCGGCTGGTGCGCCAGCGCCTTGGCGCCTCCTATGCCGAGCGTCTGCCAGCGGCACGGCTGGAATACGAACGGGTCTATACCGGCATGACCCAGGGCCTGCCGGTGGGTGACGAGATCCTGCCGCTGAGCGGGGTGCCGTGGTCGGCCTGGCTGCCGGCGCTGGCCTTCTGGATGCCGTTGGTGCTCTTCCTGGTGCTGATGGTGGTGATGTTGTCGCTGATCGTGCATCGTCAGTGGTCGCATCACGAGCAGTTGAACTACCCGATCGCTGCTGTCGCCAGTTCCTTCATCCAGCGCGACCAGGGCGGGGTGCTGCCCGGAGTCATGCGTTCGCGTCTGTTCTGGGCCGGACTCATCCCCATCCTGCTGCTGCACCTGCTCAACTACATCGCGGTGTGGTTCCCGGGCTATGTGCCGCAGATCACTCTGCATTGGGGCCAGGCGGGGTTGGTGCTGCAGATGTTCCCGACCATCAGCCAGGCCGGCAACAGCTATGCCCTCGCTCAGGGCGACATCTTCTTCACCATCATCGGATTGGCCTATTTCATCAGCTCCGAGGTGTCCTTCACCATGGGCATCGCCGGCATCGCCGTAGTCCTGTTCAATGTCCAATTCTATGCCATGTCCGGCACCACGGCCGACCTCAGCGCGTCGCGCAGCGGGGCCTATCTCGGCTATGCGCTCATCCTGCTCTACACCGGCCGTACCTACTACTGGGCGGTCGCGGTCAAAGCCTTCGGCCTGCGTGGCGGAGCGAGCGACGAGCAGGCTGAGTCGGTGTGGGCGGCGCGCCTCTTCCTGCTCGGTGCAGCCGGCTTCGTCAGCGTGCTGGTGGCGGCCTTCGGCCTCGATTGGCTCATCGCCATCGCCTACACGCTGACGCTCATGATCCTGTTCCTGGTCTTCACCCGCGTGGTGTGCGAGACTGGCGTGCCCTTCCTGCAGGCCGCCTGGCATCCGGCAAACCTGCTGATCAACACCCTGGGGATGTCGGCGGTGGGGCCTGGCCCGCTGGTCCTGCTCTACTACCTGTCCACGGTCATGTCGCAGGATCCGCGCGAGTGCCTGATGCCCTACGCGGCCAACGCCATGAAGGTGGCCGAGAACACCGGGGTGAAACGCTTCCGCCTGGCCATCACCGGCTTCGTGGTCATCGCCATCGCACTGATCGTCGGCTTCATCGCCATCACCTGGGGCATGTACAATTTCGGCTCGACCCGCGACGGCTATGCGCAGCAAGTCGCTGCCGGGGCGTTGAACCAGGGGACGCGCGACCTCAGCATGCTGGTCGACACCGGCCAATACGCGGCCACCGCAGCGGCCAGCGGCCTGGAGAAGCTGCCGCTGATCGCCGAAAATACCGGCAAGGGCCGTGAACTGGGCTGGATCGCCTTCGGCCTCTTGGCTGTCGTCACCCTGGCCGTCATCCGTTTCCGCTTCGCCGGCTTCTACCTCCACCCTGTGCTGTTCCTGGTCTGGGACACCTACCCGGCGGCGCGCGTCTGGCTGTCGTTCCTGATCGGCTGGATCGCCAAGGAGCTCATCGTGCGCTTTGGCGGCGGTCGCGTTTACCAGAATCTGAAGCCGTTGTTCATCGGTCTGATCGCCGGAGAGTTGATCGCCGTCCTGGTCACCCTGACGACCGGGTGGATCTACCATCTCAGCACCGGTCTGATGCCCAAGACCATGTGGATCTTCGCGGGATGACGATGCAGCCAATCGACGTCCGCAATCAGGCCCACCTCTCCCTTGTGCGCACCTTCGGGCTGTGCACCAAGGGCATCCGCCATCGCCTGTTCCGCAGCGTGCTGACCACCATGGTCATCATCCTGGCGGTGGCGTTCTTCATGAACCTGCTGGCCGACAGCGTGGTGGCGCGGGCTGTCGATGTCGGTGTGCGCGAGGAACTCCGTCTGAACCGCCGTTCGGCAGTCGCCACCGACCTATGGTTCGGCCATCCCGGGGCCAGCCTGCTGGCAGGACGTCTCGCCAACGCCGGGGCCCCCGTTGCCGGTTATGCCGCCCTGGCCGGGTGGCCGGCCGAGCGGATGGCGGCACTGGCCAGCGCCTGCGCCCGCGAGCGCCGCTTCCTTTCCTGGCTCGATGGCCTGGATAGCGGCACGCGGGCGATGCTGATCCGCCGGGTGCGCAACGAAGGGGTCTTCGCCTGGCTGGCCGAGGCGCAGCGCTGGGATGAGTTCGCGATTGCGGCCGCGCGTCTGCGCTCGCAACGCCTGACTATCCCGCTCGACGAGTTGCGGCGGACGGTGGCAGAGGCTCCGGCCACGCGGAGAGAACTGGACGCGCTGGTGGCCATCTGGCAGGACAAGGTGGCGGAACGCGAAGACGGGATGCGTCTGCTGACCGGCGCCGCCGATCGCACGGGGTGGATCGCCTGGCTGTCCGCCGCCGAGCCGGAAAGGCTGGCCGGATTCTCCCGGCTGCTGGCCCAGACCGGTCTCGCCGAACTGAGCCCGCCCGAACAGGTGGTCGCCCTGCAGGGCGATCTACGCCTCGATCGCTTGCGTGACGAGGTCTCGACCATTCTCGGGTCCGACGAGGGGCGGCAACGCTGGCGCGCATCCTTCCGCACCCAGCCCTCGCTCGAGGAGAAGCTGCTGCTGCTCGGTGACCAGCGTGCCCAGAGCGTCTTTGCCGGCCGCTTCGCCCCTGAAGAATTGCAGCAGGTGGCTGACAGTGTCGCCGCGGCCCGTGATCTGACCCAGCGCGAGGCGGCGCTGGCTGGCAAGATCGATCCTGCTGGCGGCCTTGTCTCGACCCGCCAGGCCCTGCTCGTCGCCATCTCCTTCCTGGTCTGCATGGTCGGCATCGCCAATGCCATGCTGATGGCCATCACCGAACGTTTCCGCGAGATCGCGACGATGAAGTGCCTGGGCGCCACCGATGGCTTTATCCTGACGCAGTTCCTGATGGAGGCCGGCATCCAGGGTGCTGCCGGTGGGGCGATGGGCATGGTTCTCGGCCTCATGCTCACCCTGATCAAGGGCGGCTGGCTCTATGGTGGCCATCTGCTCTGGTACTTCCCGGCGGTCGAACTGCTGGTCGCAGGGATCGCCTGCATCGTCGCCGGCCTACTGCTTGCCACACTGGCTTCGATCTACCCATCATGGATGGCCTCGCGCATGGCGCCCATGGAAGCGATGCGGGTGGAATGATGCAGACCATGGCAACGAAGGCGGAAGGCGGAAGGCGGAAGGCGGAAGGAATGCCCGCAGGCGTGTCGCCGCCGCCGTCACGCAGGCGCGCGCAGCGCGCAGCAACCCTTCCGCCTTCCGCCTTCCGCCTTCCGCCTTGCCATTCGGGGCAATTGCCATGACGCCCGCCCCCGCCCCCGCCCCCGCCTTCGACGCCGTCGCCTACGCCGCCGGCAAGCACATCCTGGTGCGCGCCCAGGGGGTGAAGAAGACCTACCAGCGCGGCGCCGAGACGACGCACGCGCTGAAAGGCATCGACCTCGAGATCTACCGCGGCGAGTACATCTGCGTGATGGGTCCGTCGGGCTCGGGCAAATCGACCTTCTTCAACATGGTCGGCGGCCTCGACTCGCCGAGCGCCGGGCGTGTGTTCATCGACGAGGTGGACATGGCGCAGCTCAACGCGCAGGAGCTCGCTTTCCTGCGCTGCCGCAAGATCGGCTACGTCTTCCAGAGCTACAACCTGAACTCGGTGATGACCGCGCTGGAGAACGTCACCCTGCCGATGACCTTCGCCGGGGTGCACGCCGATGAGGCGCGCGCGCGCGGCATGAAGCTGCTCGAACAGGTCGGGCTTGGCGAGCGTTGGAACCACCGGCCGAAGCAGATGTCGGGCGGCCAGCAGCAGCGCACCGCGATCGCGCGCGCCCTAGCCAATCAGCCGTCGCTGCTGCTGTGCGACGAGCCGACCGCGAACCTCGACTTCGCCTCGGGCAAGGAGGTGCACCGCATCCTGCGCGAGCTGAACGACAAGGGCGTGACGATCATCTGCGCGACCCACGACCACGAGATGCTGGCGGTGTCGAGCCGCATGGTGTGGATCGCCGGCGGTCTGATCGAACGCGTCGTGGTGACCAAGGACGTGACGATCGAAAAGGCCAGCCTGGGAGACGAAGACCATGCGTGACGTACCACGCATCCTGGCTGCGCTGCTGCTGCTGACCGTCGGGTGGGCCGCCGAGGGCGACGCCTACCGTAGGGTCATGCAGGCGATGCAGGACCACCCGCACCGCCAGCCCGGCTCCGTCGGCTGGACGGCAGCGGCCGAGGCGGTCGAGGGGGCGCTGCGGGATGCCGGCCTCGAGCCCATGCGCATGTCCTATGGCACCCTGGTGCCGCGCACACGCATCTGCCGACTGACCGTCGATGGCACTGAGGTGTCCGGGGTCCTGGCCATGGGGCCAAACGGCGCGATCCCACCAACCACCTGGGGGCGGCCGATCAGCGGGCCGGCCTTATGGCTGGGCGATGGCACCCTTGAGGAGATGCGCGGACTGCCGATTGCCGGTTGCATCGCTTTGGTGCGTCTCGGCAGCCCGCATCTGCCGCAGCTCTTCAGCCAGGGTGCAGCCGCAGTCATCACCGTGGGCGAGCAGACGACGCAATGGCAGGTGGCGCGCATGTTCACCGAGGCTCCAGTCGCCTCGCCGCGCGCCTGGCTGTCGCGTGCTGCCGCCGAGGCTCATGGCCTGACCTCCAACCCGGCGACCCTGCGCCAGGCTAGTCTGACCATTGATGTACGCTGGGAAGACGCCGAGACGGCGAACATATGGGCGATGATTCCCGCCGACCCAGACGCCCCCCCCGAGCGGGCGGCCCAGACATTGGTCCTTGCCGCCGAGCTGGCCACTTCGGGTGCGGTGCCGGACAGCTGCCCGGGTGGCCGTCAGGCCGCCAATGCGGCCCTGCTAGCCGAACTCGCCGCGCGGATTGCTGCGCAGCCGCTCGGACGCAATGTGTTGGTCTGCTTTCTTGGCAGCCACTATGCCGGCCAGGATGGGGCCAAGCTGCTGTATTGGGTCGCAGCCAAGGCCAACAGAGGCTCTCGTGAAAGTGATCCGCTGGTGGATCGCGAGGGCTGGACCGCCGGGCAGATCGCGGCCAACGCCCGCCGGCTGGAGGTGCTCGCCGCCGATGATGTCCTGACCCAAGCTGGGGATGAGGCCTTCTGGCTGCGCGAGCGCATGCGCAGGCTGCTGGCCGGCTGGGTCAACGATCGCAACTACGTCTTCCGCTCCCTGAATCTCGATCTGCGTGCGGCGACGGTGCGGGGTGACACGGCACAGGCGGAAAGACTGAAGGCCGAAGCCGCCACGGTGAAGGCGCGCATAGCCACGATCAACGAGATGCGGCGGCAGGTCTACGAACGTCGTATCACCGACGCGGCGACCTTTGGAGAATTGCGCGCTGCCCTGCACGCAGAGATCGAGAGCATGCACCGCTGGCTCTCCGCCGATCTGCGGAACCTGGCGGGGTGGCGCAAACTTGAGACGGCCTTGGCTGGACGTCCGATCCTTGCGCATGTCGGCATTGATCTGGCACGCATCGACCGCCCCTGGCTGCCCAACCCATTCGGCGCCGATTGCATGTCGGTCTATGCCAGCGGCGCCTCTAAGCCTCAGGTGGGCTTCTTCGTCAAGCATGTCGATGCCTGGCAGCAGGCCTGGAACCGGGTCGAGGCACAGCTGCCTGGGGCCGCGCCGATGCGCAGCCCCGAATCCTCTGCGACCTTCGGCTATGAATTCGTCAGCACCCCCCGCCAACGCCAGGTGGGCAGCATCGTGCCGTTGGGCATGGGCATCATGGCGGCCCAACTGGTCACCCTGGGCGATGCCCTCGACCTCGATGAGCTGCCGGTGGCCGGCGCCCCCGACCTGCTGCCCCTCGCCTCGCCCCTCGCCGCCTGGATGCGCGAGCTGGCGGCGGCTGAGCTGCCGCAAAAGACCGGCATGCAGGTTGCCCCGCGTTATAATGACAAGCTGGTCTACCGTTATGCCGACGGCTGGACCGGTCTGCGCGTCGATCAGCTGGCGCCGGGTTCAGAGGAGGTCGATGGTCCGGCGGCCGGGGCACTGGTGGTGGTACGCAACGGCTACTGGGCCCCGTCGTCGGCCGACAGCGCGCAGCTCTGCGGACGCAGCAACGGGATCATCACCCGGGTCAATCCGCAGGGCTATGTTTTCGCTCCGAACGTGATCGACGACACTACCATCGCGCGGGTCAATGCCGTCGCCTTCGACGAGACCGGCGCCCCGCGCTCGTGGTTTGCGGGCAATACCGCGACTGCCGCCATGGCCTTCAACATCCGTCTCTGGACGGGACGTGGCAACGGTGTCTATGTGCCGTTCACCCCGGCTGAATACAGCCTGTCCACGCCCTACGACCTGCTGGTCGGGCGGACCGACTCGGCGGTGAAGCGCAAGTTCGCGTACTCTGCGCCGGGCGGACTGTTTGCGGTCAGCAACGAGGAGCGCTCCCTCAAACTGATGGGCAACGGACTGTTCGCTCTCAATGCCACCGCCAAACGTGCCCAGGGCCATGGCCTACAACCAGACGCTGCCGGCCTGCTGTCCCTCGACCTGGTGCGGCAGAGCGCCGTGGATATCGCGACGCTCAACCAGCAACGCCTGCAGGTGCTGCGCGACAAGAACCTGATCAGCCGCCCGATCGAGCGGGTGCATGCCGACTGCACCGACAACCTCGAGCAGGCCGCCTCAGCACGGGCCGCTGGCGAGATCCAGCGCGCCGTAGCACATGAGACCGCCGCCGCAGCGCTGGCCTACCGTGCACACAATCCGCTGCGCGAGAGCGCCAACGACCTGCTGCGCGCGGTCGTGATCCTGCTGATCCTTTCCATCCCCTTCGCCTTCGCCCTCGAACGTCTGGTGCTGGGCGCAGTGTCTATCTACCGGCAGATCCTCGGGTTCCTGGGCGTTTTCCTCGCCACTTTCGCTGTCCTCTACCTGACCCATCCGGCCTTCGCCCTGGCCAATGCGCCGCTGATCATCTTTCTGGCCTTCGTCATCATCCTGCTGTCGGCCTTCGTGATCTCGGTGGTCATGGGCAAGTTCAAACACGAACTGAAGGCATTGCAGGGCCTGTCCCAGAAATCGCACGGCGCTGCGGCAGGCGATTCGACGACCTTGGCGGCGGTGATCATCGGCATCGCCGGCATGCGCAACCGGCCGCTCAAGACCTTCCTGACCACCGCCACCGTCACCCTGCTGACCTTCACCATCCTGGTCTTCGCCAGTTTCGAGAGCGGAGAAGCCGTGGTCGAGACCTATCTCGGCAAGGGGCGCGGCTCCGACCGCATTGAGGTGCACCAGCCGTCTTTCCTGCGTGTCCCCGAGCGGTTGGCCGGTGCGATCGAGCAGCTTCACGGAGAGCGCTACGAAGTTTTGCGGCGCAGTGCCAGCTTCCGCAATCCGCTGGCAAGCGAGTACGAGCGCAACATCAATGACGTGGTGGTCGATCCGCAGACCGGCCGCATGCTCAAGCTGGCGGCACTGCTCGGCCTGGATCCGCGCGAGGCTCCGCGCCTGCCGGCCGGACTGCTGGATGGGCTGGCCGAACCGGCTGCCGGTGAACCGGCGCCACTGCTGCTGTCGAAGGCCTCGGCCGCCCGCCTGCGCCTCACGCCAGGTGCCGAGCTGCGCATCCGTGGCCAGGCCTTCCGCCTGACCGGGATCTTTGACGAGGAACTGCTCAAGTCGGTCGAGAACATCGAGGGCACGCGGCTGCTGCCGCCAGATTTCGAGGAGACCTTCGCCGCCGCCGGCAACCAGAACCTGGGCAACACAAGTGCATTCAATGAGACGGTCCAGGCCCTTGATGTGACCAGCTTCATCTTTTCCAGCCCAGCCCTCACCGCGATCACCACCAACCAGGCGATCCGCGAGCTCGGCGGCATGGTCAATACCCTGGTGCTGTACCCCAAGCCCGGAGCTGACCTTGGCCGGGCCGCCGGTGAAATCGCCGGCATTTTCAGCGGACCGATCTATGCGACCAGTGGAGACGGTGCAAAACGCTACTTCTACACCCGCGAGGTCACCGGATCGGGTTATCTCGATCTGATCGTGCCGCTACTGCTGGGCGGTCTGATCATCTTCTCGAGTCTGCTCGGCTCGATCGTCGATCGCCAGAAGGAGATCTTCACCTACAGCGCCCTGGGCCTCAGCCCGCGCGATGTCGGCACCCTGTTCTTCGCTGAAAGCTCGGTGATCGCAGTGGTCGGCGGCATGGGTGGCTACCTACTCGGCCAGCTTGCCTCGAAGCTGCTCACCCTGCTCAATGACCATGGTCTGGTGGCGGTACCAGACATGAACTTCTCCTCGATGTCGTCGCTGGTCACCATCCTCATCGTCATGGCGATGGTCCTGCTCTCGACCATCTATCCCGCCCTGATGGCCAGCCGCAGCGCCAACCCCGGCGTCAACCGCTCGTGGAAGATGCCCAAGCCGGACGGCGACAAGCTGGTCTTCACCTTCCCCTTCACCGTGCCCGAGGCCAGCTTCGGCGGCATCGTCGCCTTCATCCGCGAGCACTTCGGCAATCACAGCGACGCCGCCCTCGACGTCTTCGCCGCCAAGCAGGTCGGCCTCTTCCGGGTCGATGGGCACCGCGTGGGCATCCGTGCCGAGGTGGCGCTCGCGCCCTTCGATCTCGGCGTGTACCAGCGCTTCAGCATGCGCACCCGGCCGAGCGACATCGCCGGCATCGACGAGGTGGTGGTCGAGATCGAGCGCATCAACGGCACGCCGTCGACCTGGTTGCGCGGCAACCGCGCATTCATCAAGGATCTGCGCGAGCAGTTCCTGATCTGGCGCTCGCTGCCGGCCGATGCCGTGGCGCACTACCAGGCGGAATCTGCGCGTGTGCTTGCCGAGGTGGACCGGATCCCAGGAGGCGCCGATGGCCAGAGTTGATGCCGAACTGGAGAAGTACCGTCAGCTGATGGTCGCCCCCGGCACCTATGCCGAGGGCTTCTCGATCGGCTCGGTCATCGGGGTCATCCTCGTCGCCCTCATCCTGATCCCGGGCGCGCTGTACATGCAGCTGCTTGCCGGCCAGGGCGTCGGCTCGGCCGCGCAGTGGGTGACGCTGATCCTCTTCCTTGAGGTCGCCAAGCGCGCCAACGCCAAGATCGGCCGGGCGCAGATCTTCGTGCTGTTCTACATGGCGGGCACCTTCGCCTGGCAGTCGGTGCAGCACTCGACGCCGTTGTGGCCGCAGTTCCTGGTGCGTAGCGAGGCCGCCCTGTCCTTCGGCCTGGTTGGCCAGTTCCCGGAATGGTACGCCCCCAGCGACCCGGCCGCCTACGAGACGCGCAGCTTCATGAGCTCGGCCTGGCTGCCCGCCCTCGGGCTCCTGGTGTTCAAGTCGCTGTTCACACGCCTGGATTCCGCGGTCGCCGGCTACGGCCTGTTCCGCCTGACCTCCGACATCGAGAAGCTGCCCTTCCCGATGGCTCCGATCGGCGCCCAGGGCATGATGGCGTTGGCCGACGATCTTGAAGGCCAGGATCGCAGCGGCGGCTGGCGCTGGCGCGTGTTCTCGATCGGTGGCGCCCTCGGCCTGGTCTTCGGTCTGATCTACCTCGGCCTGCCGACCCTCACCGCCAACCTGTTCGGCGAGGCGCACAAGTTCAGCATCCTGCCCATCCCCTTCGTCGATTTCACCCAGTACACGCGCGACATCCTGCCGGCGGTCGCCACCGGCATGAGCTTCGACTTCACCCAGCTCATCATCGGCATGGTGCTGCCGTTCTGGGCCATGGTTGGCAGCGCGATCGGCTTCGTCGTCACCATGGTGCTCAACCCGATCCTCTACCACGCAGGCGTGCTGCGCAGCTGGACGCCTGGCGACTCGACGGTCGAGACGATGTTCAAGAACAACGTCGACTTCTACCTGTCCTTCGGCATCGGCATCTCGCTGGCCGTGGCAGTGGTCGGCATCCTCGGCATGGTGCGCATGCTGCGCAAGAAGCGCGAGCTGGACGCGATCGAGAAGGCGGGCGGCCGGCCGGCCACGGGTGCCGTGCCCGAGGGGCGCGGCGACATCCCCAACCGCTGGATCCTGATCTGCTACATCGGCGCCACGCTGCTCTACATCGCGCTGTCCGGCTGGCTGGTCGACTTCCACATGGGTGTGATGGCGGTGCTGGTGTTCTTCGGCTTCATCTACACCCCGCTGATCAGCTACGTCACCGCCCGCCTCGAAGGCATCGCCGGCCAGGTGGTCGAGATCCCCTTCATCCGCGAACTGTCCCTCATCATGTCGGGCTACCAGGGCATCGCGGTGTGGTTCATCCCCATCCCGCAGGCCAACTACGGCACGCAGACCGTGCTCTACCGCCAGGCCGAACTGACTGGCACCAAGTTCACCTCGCTGTGGAAGGCCGAGGCGGTGATCTTCCCGGTGATGGTCGGCCTGACCCTGGTCTTCGCGAGCTTCATCTGGGGCCTGGCCGAGATCCCCAGCGCGGTCTATCCCTACGCCCAGCAGATCTGGGAGCTGGACGCCAAGAACGCGTGCCTGGTGTTCAGCTCGACCGCCGGCGGCTACAGCCAGTTCCAGGAGGCCCTGTCCGGACCGGTGGTGCTGATCGGCCTGGTCGCCGGCACCGCGGTGTTCGGCGCGCTGTCCGCGATCGCCGCCCCGGTGACCCTGTGCTACGGCGTGGTGCGCGGCCTCGGTCAGACCCTGCCACACGTCATCATCCCGCAGATCATCGGCGCCCTCCTGGGCCGCTACTACTTCGAGAAGAAGCTCGGCCTGAGCTGGGGCCAGTACGTGCCGGTGCTGGCGGCCGGTGTGTCGTGCGGCTTCGGCCTCGTGTCGATGCTGTGCATCGGCATCGTGTTCCTCGCCAAGTCCGCCAACGCCCTGCCCTATTAGCTTAGAGCTTTGAGCTTAGAGCTTTGAGTATGACAAGCACAGCACGCATGAGTACCCTACCTCAACCTCCGGCCCTGCGTCTCAGGGTGGATCTGCGGGCTCCAAGCTCAAAGCTCCAAGCTCAAAGCTCGGGGCAATGGAGCATCAATGCCTGATCCCATCGTCACCGTCACCGGCGTCGACAAGGTGTACAAGAGCGGGGCGGAAGAGGTCTATGCCCTGCGTGGCATCGAGCTGACCATCGAGCGCGGCGAGTACCTGGCGATCATGGGCCCGTCAGGCTCGGGCAAATCGACCCTGTTCAACATGATCGGGGCGCTGGACAAGCCGTCGCGCGGCGAGATCAGCGTCG